>JAIYDA010000092.1 GCA_027487735.1 Planctomycetaceae bacterium
ATCACCGAGCACGCGAAGAACGAATAGCCTCGCAAGCCAAAGCTCAAGAGCCCGTCGCGCCCCACGCCCGACCAACTCTCCTGTTCCCTGTTCCCTGTTCCCTGTTCCCTGTTCCCTGTTCCCTGTTCCCTGTTCCCTGCGACCTGTGACCTGCCTTCTGCTCGCAGTTCCCCGATTCCCGCTCCCTCTTCTCCTGTCCTGGCCTTTCGGCTCTGCTTCCTTGTCCACCCCAGCAGCCCAGCCGCCCACGCGCCCGTCAGGGCGCGAGTACCGTTGGCCTCGCATGCCCACGTCCGACGTCTTCTCACCATTGCCTGCCATTGAAGCTGCGCTGCGCGACGCTCTGCTCGCTTCTCCCTTTGCCTCCACGCCCGCCCTCACGCGCGCGATGGACTACGCGTGCGGAGCCAGCGACGCCAGCGGCGGCAAGCGACTGCGACCGCTGCTTGCGTGGCACAGCGCGGTCGCCGTCGGCGGGCCGGGCGAGGCCTCGCTGCCAGCGGCCGTCGCGCTCGAGCTTGTGCACTGCTTCAGCCTCGTACACGACGACCTGCCCGCCCTCGACAACGACGACCTGCGCCGCGGCAAGCCCACGCTGCACAAGCACGCGGGCGAGGCGATGGCGATCCTCGCGGGCGATGCGCTGCTCGCTCAGGCGCTGTGCATGCTCGCACGCGTGCCCGCGCCGCCTGAGCAACCGGGCCTGCCCGCGCAGCTGGTGGCTGACCTGGGCGAGGCAACGCTCGCGATGATCGCGGGCCAGGTGGGAGACACTGCCCACGACGTGCCCGACGATGTTGCGTCCGCCGAGAGCCTGACGCGCTTGCGATGGGTGCACGCACACAAGACTGGCGCGCTGCTTCGTGCGAGCTGCATCATGGGTGCACGCTTGGGCGGAGCGCGCTCGTCCGGAGCTCGCCTGACCGGAGCTCAGGCGGGCGGCGTGAAGCACGAGCAGTTGCAACACCTCGATGCGTTCGCGACTGCCGCGGGCCAGCTCTTTCAAGCCGTCGATGATCTGCTCGACGTGACGCAAACCACCGACCACGCGGGCAAACGCACGAACAAGGACGAGCAAGCTGGCAAGCTAACCTACCCGCGCTTGCTGGGCATCGATGGCACGCGGGAGGCGATCGCAACGCTCGAGGCCTCGGCTCGCGAGGCCTTGGCACCTTTGGGCGCACCTGCGCAAGGTTTGCACGCGCTGCTGGCGGTGCTGGCGCAGCGAACGAAATAGGGACGAAGCAGCGTTGGGAGGAAATAGGTGGACGCACGTCACGCGGCGACGGCGTTGCGCACGCGGAGGTGGCGAAGATTGTGAAAGTTTGGACGCGGCACCGAAAGCCCCGCGAAACGATGCAACCTGCGACGTACTGGGCCGGTACATTGTGGGACATGGGGGGGTCATGGGGGCACACGTTGGGATGACGTGTGGTAAGGAGTACAGCGGCCCGGTGGTCACGCGGCGTTCCGAGCAGATCCCGAATCCTGCCAGCGTGCGGGTGTGTGTTCCCGGAGCCTGTGTCGGGCGAGTTGACCTTTGTTGAAAGGACTGAAGATGTCTTCCATGCGGGGTGTCACTGGTGCGGTTGCCCTCGTCCTCGGTGCGTCCTTCGCCCTCGCGCAGGAGCCGTACGCGATCGAGAGCCAACTGCGGTACGAGGTGTGGGATGGGTCCAACTGGACGAACCGCGTCGTCGCTCGCCCGGGCAGCCGGGTCGAGGTGCGAGCGGTCGTGAGCTACACAGGCAGCAACCCCAACGTGCGAGGCTTGGGCGAGGTGCTGTATCAGCCGATTTTTAGCAACTGGGACAACGAGGGCCCGAGCCAGGACAATATCGGGGCGTGGCGAAATGGGGGGGTGGGCGGCCAGAGTCCTGTAGGCTCCAGCCCGCGCCAAGGAATGTTGACCACCGCTGAGGGAGAAAGCGGTGAAGCGCTGACGTCTTATGGTCGTGTTGGCTTCGGTGCTATTTCCACCAACTTCGCAAACCAAAACACGCTCGCTTCGTTCCGTCACGTCGACGGAAGCTTCAATGCGCCACAAGGCAGTTGGCTTCGGATCGCCGGCTTCTGGGTTCAGGCGTGGCCTGCCATGATTGACGGCCCTCTCACGAGTGACCTTGGCAATCGCGTGCTGCGAGGCGTCAGCTCCGCTCAGTGGAGCGAAATACTCCCGGGCGGCAACGGTAGTAACCCGGACTGGCGTTCCCAAACTGTTGATATCGTGGTGTTTCGTCAGGCCGTTCTGCTGAGCGACAGTACCATGAGTCGCACGATCGAAATCTCATCTGACCACGCCTCACTCGACCGCGAAAACTGGTCCATCGGCAGCCAGAACGACACGCGTGTCATGCAGTGGCACGTTTCGTCCACAGCCACCACCTTCGGCAGCCTTCGCACCGGCGTCGCCATCGACAGCGCCGAGATCATCATCGCCCCGAACATCCCATCGCCCGGCGCGATCGCGCTGCTGGGGCTCGGCGCGATTGCCGTTCGTCGCCGCCGGACGGTGAAGTAAATCTCCCGGCTCGTTGCGAGCGGTCTCGGTGGTCCGTCTGCAAGCAAAGCGACCACCGGGCTTCATCAATGCACCCTTTGTCCTCCAGAAAACCGCTTGTGTTCCCTCCTCTCGCAAATCCAGCAATCTTCACAATCTTTTCCGTCTCCCGCTGCAACCCCGTTGCCTTGCCGCCTGAATACCCTGCATCATCGCTGTGCATGTGCCCGACAAATAGTCCACACTGCCCCACTCGGAGGTTCTTATGACACGTTGCATCTCTCTCGCCAGCGTCGCAGCCCTCGCGTGCTGCTCTGCCGCCCTCGCACAAGCTCCATACGCCGTCGAGAGCCAGCTTCGCTTCGAAGTCTGGAATGGCTCTGCATGGTCGGGCTCGACCATCGCTCGCCCGGGCGAGCGCGTCGAAGTCCGCGCTGTCGTGAGCTACACAGGCTCAAACGCCAGCGTGCGTGGGCTGGGCGAAATCCTCTATCAGCCCACGCTCTCAAACGCTGACAACGAGGGCCCAAGCCAGGACTCCTTCGGTGCGTGGCGCAACAGCGGTCGCACGGGCTTTGGCATCGCGGGCAGCCTGCTCTCGACCAGCGAGGGCGCGAGCCCCGCACCCCTGAGCACCTACGGCCGCGTGGGCTTCGGCGGCACAGGCTCGACCGACGACTTCCAAAACGTCCACACCACATTCCGCCACACCAATGGCAGCAACGGCGCGCCGCAAGGCAGCTTTCTTCGCGCCGCGGGGAGCTTCGTGCAGCAGTGGCCCATCGCGGGCGACACCTCCGCATGGACGGTGAACGACAGCAACCGCTTTGGTCGCGGAATCTCGGCGATGCAGCTCTCGGAGATCAGCCCAGTCAACCAAAGCCTCAACCCCAACTGGCAAGGCGGCACCACCGACATCGTGATCTTCCGCCAGGCAGTGCTGCTCAGCGATCTCGGCGCGGCCCGAGTCCTTGACCTTACCAGCGACCAGAGCTTCCTCTATCGCGCGGGCCGCCACACGAGCAACCAAGGCGACAACCGCCGCTACATGACCTGGTGGACAACGCCCTCGGGCTCGACCGCCAGCTATCGCGTGGGCGTCGACATTGTGGGCGCTCAGATCATCGTCTCGCCCAACATCCCCGCCCCCGGCGCACTCGCGCTGCTGGGCCTCGGTGCGTGCGCCACCCGCCGCCGTCGCTCACGCTAAGCATTTCGCAGGAACTTTGAAGCACACTCTCGCAAGGCTGGGCTCGCAAGGCTCAGCCTTGTGCTTTGGGTAGTGCTTTGGGTAGCCAGTCTCTCCGAGAGAGATCGGTCGGGCCAAAGGCCCGAGGGGCATGCAACCAAAGTACACAACCCGGACGTAAGCACGCTCGCGCCTCGACGCGTCGTTCGGAGAACGGTGTGCTCCCCCCACTACCCCAGCTCCACGCTCCAATACGCGTTATCCAAAAACGCCCGCCAACTGCTGTACTTCTCGTGCCCCAGCCGCAGCGTGATGAGCGGGTTGCGCCGGGGCCGCTCGGGCTTCTTGATGAGCTTCATCGTCGCCTGCTCGGGCGTTCTGCCGCCCTTGCGCGCGTTGCAGCGAATGCACGAGCACACCAGGTTCTCCCAGGTGTCGCGCCCGCCCTGCGCACGCGGCAGCACGTGATCGATCGACAGATCGCTCGTCGAGAAGAACCGCCCGCAATACTGGCACCGATTGCGATCGCGCGCAAACAGGTTCCGGCGATTCAGCTTCACGCCGTGCTCGGGCAGCTTGTCATACGCGAGCAGGCGGATGATCCGCGGCACCGCGATGTCGTAGCGCACGGTGCGCACCCAGTCGTGCCGCTCGCGCTCAAACTG
>JAIYDA010000138.1 GCA_027487735.1 Planctomycetaceae bacterium
GCTCAAACTGCCCGCCCAGAATCAGCCCCGCAGGCAAGTTCCCCCGCGTGCCATCGCTCACGCCGATCACCACCAGCCGCCGCCGGTCATTCCCCAAGTTTGCTTCGCTCACGCCCTCGCCCACAGGGTCGAGCCGCATCGCATCATTCAGCGCAAGCACGTTCGTCGCATTGTTCGCCGTCGCATACGTCTCACCCCCAAACTCCACAAAGCTCACGACCGCCGAGCTCGTCGTCGCACTCGACGCCAGCGACACATCCGTCAGCTGCGTCCCGTCAAACCGCGAGATCCTCCCAAACACGCTCGTCGAGCCCCCCAGCGGATAAAACCCGCTGATCAGCAAGTCGCTCCCCGAGCTCCGCATCGCAAACACCTCACCCTGATTCCCCGACAACGGCGTGACTCCCACGCCCACCCACGCATTCCCCGCGCGCTTCGCAAGCCCCCTGGGCCCAAACTGCGGCGGCAACGACGTCACCGCAAAGCTCCCGCACGCATACAGCTCGTTGTTGTGTACCAGCAGTTGCCGCACGCGCTGAGCGTTGTTCTGCCCCAGCCCATCTCCCGCCGGCTGCCACACGCCGTTCACCAGCCGCGCCACGTGATACCCGTTCGTGAACGAACCGATCTGAAAGTTCCCGCCCGCATACAGCACGCCCTCATGCATCGCCAGCGTCGTCACGTCGCTCGATGCACTCCCCGAGAGCACCAGCCCGCCACCCACCGCCCCCCAGTTGCCATTCTCAAACCGATACACACCCGTCGCCGTCACCGTGGGCTCCGTGCGAATAAACCGCCCCACCAAATACAGCTGCCCATCGATCACCATCACGCCTTCCGCCCTGCTGCTGGTGCGCGACGCCAGATCACCGCTCGATGGCCCCGTCCCCAGCGCTCGCCACCGCACCCCATCCCACGCCGCCACATTGTCCGCGGGCACGCCATCCATGTGCGTAAAGCTCCCCGCCACCACCAGCCACTCAGGCTCGGGTCCCGAGCCATCCGAGTCCCACCACACACTCGACCACACCGCCCCGCGCCCAATCGTCAGCCCCTGCAGCGTGCGCGTCGCCCCCGCCGCACCCAAGCTCAGCACCTGCGGGCAGTTCTCCCCCTGCGCCGCCGCAACGCCCGCAAGCGAGGCCATCGCCAACCCGCCCGCCAGCACCGCCAACTTCATTGTGTTCAGACCCCCACCCAATCCGCTCGTGCCGCTGCGCATGGAAAGCTCCTCATCGGGCGTATCTGCCCGCCTACGTATACCGCCACTTCCGCATTCCGGTTGCAACCGTCCCCAACTCCCCGCGCGCCGTGGCCCACAATTCCGCGCGCACACCGTGGCAAACGCAAAAATCTTCACGCCCACCCCACCCCCCCTCAAATCCCCCCATTTCCCGCACCAATCCCGCACTTTGCCACTCTGCCACTTTGCCACTTCGCCACTCTCCTCCGCCACCGCGCGCGCCCAAACCCGTCCACCCTCCCCCTCCTCCGAGAGCCTCAAGCATGCCTCCGTGCCCTCCTTTGGCGCCGCGCGTTGGGAGCAAAACACCCCACGGTGGCCCGGCCCAAAGCCCAGCACCCAAAGCCTGCCCAACCTCTCGCGCGTCCCGGTCGCAGGGCGAAAGCACTGCCCCGCATGCGTTGCCTCGGTGTCCGTCCTTCGCGTGCCGCGTGCTGTCAGCAGCCCGCGCCGCAGGCCACCACGCACAGCCAAGGCAGAACCCATCTCGTTCGCACCCAGCGCGTGAGCGACAGCCCACGCGCTGGTCTTCCACGCGCGACGCGAAGGTGACAAGTGACCAGCGACCAGCAACAAGGAGGAGAATCTCTTCCCACCTGTCGCTTGTCACCTGTCACCTCTCACTCTTCCTATAGCAGCTTAATGCACGCCACCCCAGCCACAATCAGCAGCAGCCCAATCCCGCGCCCCCACGTAAACGCATGCTGCGTCAGCCCCATCCACCCATAGTGATCAATCACGCTGTTCGCGATCATCTGCCCCACAATCAGCAACACCAAGTAGTTCACCGCCCCCAGCCGCGGCACCGCAAACACCGCCGTCGTCACAAAGAACGCCCCAAGCGCACCACCGAGATATGCCCACCACGGCGCAGCACCAATCTTGCTCGCCGCCGGCAGTGGCGTCCGCATCACGAGGCACACCGTGGTCATCACCACCGCGCCCACCACAAAGTTAATCCACCCGCCATGCAGCCTGCTCGTGCTGTGGCTCGCAAACTGCGCGTTGATGGGCGGCTGAAACGCCGTCGCCATTCCCGCCAGCACCGCGAAGCACCCCAGCGTCAGCAAACCCGTGGTCGCGCTCGTTGTCGCCGCCTGCACGCCCGACATGTTGCCTCACTTGCCCGCAGGCACAATCCGCACCACCTTGTCGGGCCCGTTCAGCGCGACGTAGATCGCGCCATCAGGCCCCGTCCGCACATCGCGCACGCGCCCAAGCCCACGAAGAATCTCCTCGCGCTCCACCACCTTCCACGCCCCCGCGTCGTCCTTCGCAAGCCGGAATCGGTCCACGCTCTCACCCGCCAGCCCGCCCGCAAACAAGTCTCCCTTCCACGCGCCAAACACGCCGCCCGTCGACACATCCAGCCCGCACACACCCACGCTGGGCAGCCACACATCCACCGGATTCACAATCGTCTTGCCCTTTGCCTTGTCCCCCGCCACATCCGCCCAAGGCACCCGCGTGGGCGAGCCGTTGTACTCAATCCCATAGCTCACCAGGGGCCACCCATAGTTCGCGCCCTTCACCACCGCGTTCAGCTCATCACCCCCGCGCGGCCCGTGCTCGGTGTCCCACAAGTTCCCCGCCAGGTCGCGAACCAATCCCTGCGGGTTGCGATGCCCATAGCTCCAGATGCTCGCATACGCCCCCTCCGTCGCGACAAACGGGTTGTCCTTGGGCACGCTGCCATCATCAAAGATGCGATGCACCTTGCCGTTGGGGTTGCCCAGGTCCTGCGCCTGATTCGCCTGCCCGCGCTCACCCAGGCAGAAGTACAGCTCGCGCTTCCCATCAATCACCTCGCCCCACACAATCCGCGAGCCAAAGTGCAGCCCGCTCCGCATGTAGTGCTCAGGCCTTGCCTGCCACACCGTCTTGTCCGTCGTCCACACGCCATCGGCAATCGTGCCGCGCACCACCACCGTGTGCGTCCCGCGGTGCCCATCCTGCTTGCCCGGGTGCTCGTCAATCTCCTGCGTAAACGTGAGATAAATCAGCCCGTTCTTCGCATAGTCCGGGTGCACCGCGATATCCATCATGCCGCCCTGCCCCGTCTCGCGGCTCTTGGGCACGTTCTTCACGGGCTCGCTCAGCTTGCCATCCTTCCACACCCGCAGCGTGCCGGGCCGCTCGGCAATGAGCATCGTGCCATCGGTCAAAAACTCCACGCTCCAAGGCGTGCTCAGCCCGCGCACCACATCCTCCACCTTGTAGCTGGCATGCTTTGACGCATACACCCCGTCGCTTCCGCGCTTGGGCCCGCCACCACCCTTGCGAAACGCCTGGTCCTGCAGCATGCGAATGTGGTTCACGAGCCCCCAGATCTGCTCGTTGCTCAGCGTCTCGCCAAACGCCGACATCCCCATGTCCGCCTTGCCCTCGCGAATCGCATCAAAGAACAAGCGGTCATACTCGCGCTTGCGATACTCGTCGGTCAAAAAGCTCTTCGTGCCCGCGCCACCCCCTTGCGCTTCCTTGCCGTGGCAGCTCGCGCAGTTGCGTTCCCACAGCGTCTCCACGCTCTGCGCCCACGCGCTCGCCGCAGCCCCGCACACCACCGCGAACACACCCGCACGAACAAGCAGTTTCGTCGTCATGCCGAAATGTAGCCGCTTGCCACGCGCGACTCGCGCCTACCCCAGCCGCTGAATCACCACCAGCGTGCGGTCGTCGCTCCGGCTATCCAGCCCCGCGTGCTCGCCCAGGTCTTCCACAATCGCCTCGAGCACGCTGCTCGCCGTCACGCTGGGCTTGCCCCCATCGATGTTGCAGCTCGCGTGCCCGCACGCGATCGCCTCCATCAGCCGGGGCACGCCATACTGCTCGCGGCTCTTGCTAAACGCCTCGGTAATGCCATCCGTGTAGACCACCAGCAGTTGCCCGGGCCCGAGCACCGTGCGCGCCACACCAAACGTCGCATCGGGCATCACGCCCAGGGGCAGCCCCGCGTGCGACGTGTCGGTCTCTGCCACCAGCGTGCGCTCCGTCTCGCGCTCCGCGAAGGGCTCGCGCACGAGCGGCGCAGGATGCCCCGCGTTGGCATGCACGATGCTGCCATCCCGCGGATCGAAGATGCCATACCACATCGTGACAAACGCCCCGGTCTCGCGTGTGTAGAGCGCACAGAGCGCGTTGTTCACCGCCTCCATCACGCGGTCGGGCTCGCTGCGGCTCACGGGCAACTGGTGCGCAATGGCGTGCACGATCGCCATGAGCACCGCCGCGGGCGTGCCATGCCCCGAGACATCCGCCACGAGCATGCCCCAGCGCCCATCGCCCAGATCAAAGAAGTCGTAATAGTCGCCGCCCGCGCGGAGCGCGGTCTGATAGTGCGTCGCGACATCAATTCCCGGTATCTCCGGGTTCTTCGCGGGCAGCAGGCTCAGCTGAATCTCCTGCACGCTCCGCAGCTCTTCGTCCAGCTGCTCCATCGTGCGGCGAAGGTCCCGCGCCAGCACCAGGTTCTTTGTGCCGCGCCCAAACAGGTTGCTCTGCAGCACAAAGTCGGGCAGCTTCTCGCGGTCAAACCCATCCTCGCGAAACGCCGTGTGCACCACCATGTTCAGCCCCACGCCATCCTCAAAGTGCGGAATCGCGATCGCGCTCTTGGCGTGCGCGAAGTACGCGTATGCCGGATCGTCCTTGGGCACCTGCAATGGCTGAAGCAGCCGCACGTCATCGCCATACACCAGCTCCGCCAGCAAGCCCCCTTCAATCACGGGCAGCTTCGCAGTGTTTGCCCACGGGTCAAGCTGCTCTTGCCACAGCGTGCTCCGCGTGATGCGCACGAACGGATATCGCAGACCGCGCCGCGACAAGCTGATGGTGTGCCCGGGCTCCAGGCTGCCCCGCATGCGCCGTGCATACGCCCGCACCATCTCCTGCGGGTCGGTCTCTTTGCTCACCGCGCGCATCGTCTCCACTACGTGCGCGAGGCGCTCTTGCCAGGGCAGATCGCGGAAGTTCGCGGGCACGCTGTCGCCCGTCCGTTGTGCCGCCGCGGCATCGCTGATGCGTGACGCCGACTCGGTGGTTTGCTCGCTGCTCATATCGCTGCTTTCGTACGGACCGCGTGGAGATCGTGGGGGGGCAGCGCGAGCAGTGCCCGCGATGCCACATCCTGCCGGCCTTGGATGCCGCAGCCCGCGGAGCGTAGCGGCACTGTGCACCAGCGTGCACGAAGGCCGGTGCCGTCGGCGGCGTTCTTTGCTTGTTTCTGGTCGTGTGTGGAAGTGCTTGGGCTTGCTTCGACTTGCTTGGACGGGCGGCCCTACAGCCCCAGCAGCCGCTTGCCCGCCTGCACGGCGTCGCCAGGAGAGTGGCAGAGCGCGTCCGCACCCATCTCTTCCCACAGCTGGCCCGTGTGCAAAAACGCCGGGCCACCGACGATGATGCGAGCATTCTGCACCACCGGGTCGTCGCTCTCGCGGCATCCTTGGATCGTGTCCTCGGTGCTGCGAAGCTGCGTGGGCAAAGCCGCCGACAGCGCGACCACATGCGCTCCAAAGTGCGCGATCGCCGTGACAAGGTCGGGCGCGGGCACGCTGGGCCCAAGAAACACGCTGCGAAACCCCGCCATTTCAAAGAAGTCGGCAACCATCTGCACGCCGATGTCGTGCGCGTTGCCCTCCACGCTCGCCGCGAGCAGCACCTTGCCATTGCGGGGCTGCTTGGGCAGCAGGGGCAGCAGTTGGCTCATCACCATCTTGCTCGTTGCGGTCGCAAAGTGCTCCTCCGCGACAGTGAGCTCGGACAGATGCCACATCCGCCCCAGCTCCGCTTGCACGGGCATGAGCACCTGCTCATACATCTCCGTCGCCTTCGCCCCGTGCCGCACCGAGTGCAGCACGAGGTCGCTGGCTTTCTGGCGATCGCCCTCGAGAATCGCAAGCAGATACTGCGCTGCGAGCTTGCCGTGCGCACTCGCGACGCTGATCTCGCTGGGTGCCTCGACTGCTGGGCGTTGCAGCAGGCCGATCGCTTCGTGCAGGGCCTTCATCGCAGGGGCTTTGTCCTCCTGCGTCAGCTCGCGGTCGAGGGTTGTCATGAGCACGCGCAGGCTGCGCTCGAGGTCGATCGTCGGCACGCCCCGCGCCTCAAACGCGACGCGCGACCACTGCACCTGCCTCGTAAAAATCTCGCTGTGCCCGGCCATCATCGCCGCGGCGAGGTCTGCCAAGCGGCCCACGTAGTTTTCTTGCCAGCGCTCTCGCGCGAGGGCACCAAAGCGGCGGGCCGTGTCGGGGTGCTGGGCGCACAATGCCTTGGCAGCATGCGCCGCGATCGCCGTGGCCCCTTCGAGCAAGAACTGCGACGCAAAGCGACGCTCGTCGCGGTCCAGGGCGCGGGAGGAAGCTTGCGAGGATGAGCCGTTGTTGATCATGATGCCGACAGAACAAGCGGAAGGCCGTCCGTATCAAAAGTTTCGCTTCGCCAGCTTTGAACGATTCGGGCCGCTTCGGGTTTTGTTTCCTGCCCCGCCAAGCACCAAACCGCGTACGAACCCCCCAAACCGTAGAATGCCTCCATGCGGCATGCCCTGCACAACCCCGCCAAAGATGGTGATGCGGCGCAGGCGATGCTCTTTGGTGAGCTGCCCCAGGCCCCCGCGAAACCTGCGCGGTGGCAGCAGCACGAACAGCTTGCCAAGCACTTGCCGCCTGGGCTTCGGCTGGGCACCTCGAGCTGGTCTTTCCCCGGGTGGGAGGGGCTGGTCTATCCGCCCAGCGAGAAGAAGGGCAAGCCGCTCGCGGCGACGGCACTGTCGCACGATGGGCTTTCGACGTACGCCAGCAGCCCGCTGCTGCAAACCGTGGGGCTCGATCGCACGTTCTATCAACCCATCGCAGAGCGTGAGTTCGCGCGGTACGCGGCTCAGGTGCCAAGCACATTTCGTTTCTTGGTGAAGGCGCACGGGCAGTTGTTTCGCCCGCCCGGGCTGGGCAGAGTGGGGGAGGACTTTACGAGCAGTGCTCCGACGCGCGACGTCTACCTCGATAGCGCGTGGATGCTCGATGCGGTGGTTGGACCTGCTGTGCTGGGGCTGCGGAGCGAGCATCACAAGCTGGGCGTTGTGCTCATGCAGCTACCGCCCTTGCCACTCAAGGAGCGCGGGCCCGCGGGCACACCAGCGGAGTTCTGCAAGCAGCTCATCGCCTTCTTGCAGCGCGTGCGCGCGGGGGCTGCGGGCGTGCCGCTCGCGCTCGAGGTGCGCAACCCAACGCTGCTGCGTGCGGAGCTGCGTGAGGCGCTCGTGGCACTTGGCATCGCGCCCGCGCTGGTGCACCACCCCAGCATGCCGCGCGTGGCGAAGCAAGCTGCGTGGTGGGGCAGTGCGCTGCACACCGCGGGCACGCCCTGGGTCTGCCGCTGGATGCTGCACCACACGCAGAACTACGAGGGAGCCAAGGGCGTGTATGAGCCCTTCGACAAGATCGTGGACGATGATGCCCCAACCCGCGCGGAGATCGCGCACGCGGGCGTCGCTGCGCTGCGCAGCGGCCAGGAGGGACTGGTCATCGTGAACAACAAAGCTGAGGGGAGCGCGCCGCTGAGCGTGGAGCTGCTGGCGGAGCAGTTTGCGAGGGTGTTTGGGGGGTAGGGGCTGGGTTTGTTGGAGGCAGGCGCGGGGTCTGGCGCGCGGGTGAGGGGAGGCATTCGGGATTCGGGATGAGGCATTCGGCAACCCGACGAATGCCGAATGGCGAATCCCGAATGCCTCTCTCCCAACCTTCCCCACAACCTTTCATCCCCCCTTAGCGACTCAACAACCCATGCCGCTGCACAAACAGGGAGGGCACGGGCGGGTAGCTTGCGGTCATGCGATAGGCGCGGAAGCGGCTGAGGGGCTGGCCCAGCGATTCGGCTGCCGATTTGAGCGTGCCGAGGTAGAGCGGGAACCCCGCAAGGTGCAGCATGTCGGCGCGGCCGAGGTCGGTAATCGGCGTTGGCACGGGGAGGCGTGACTCTTCGGCATCGGGCGAGGGGTAGCCTGGGCCGCCAGCAAGCATGCCATACGCCGCGGCTTCGTGCGGCTTGGCGAAGGCGAGGTCGTCGTGGATGAGCAAATCGTGCACGATGCTCTCGGCGGGCGTGTTGACGAATACGCCGTGCTCGCCTTGCTCGCCCGGGTGGTTGGCAAACTGGCTGGCGGTGTCGGCGTTGATCCACCCGAGCAGCACGTCGGTTGCGGCGGCCACGCCGATGCGACCGGGCTGCAAGACGAAGCGCGTCTTGCGACCTTCGTGCACGGTGCGGATGGAGACCGGTTCGGTCGTGTCCAGCGGCAGCAGCGGAGCGCCTTGCTGGCTGCAGCAGGGCAAGGGCTCTGGGGAAAGCGCGTCGCCCTCGGTGCTATCCCAGTCGGTCACGCTCGCGATGGTCCAGGGCAGGTTGCTACGCAGGCGACGAAAGCCGAGAAATCCGCAGATGGTCACGAGGTCGATGCGGCCTGGCCTTGTGCCGGGCATGACGAGGCGCGTGGCAAGGTGCATGCGAGCGGACACGCCCCATGTCGCGGCGGCAGCGCTAAAGCCCTCTTTGCGAAACTGCTCGAGGCGCTTGGTGCCCTCGCGCAGGGCTTGGCCTGCGATCATGATCTCGAAGGTGTCGCGGTCGCCCGCTTGCTTCTCGATGAAGGTCTCGAGGCGGTCGCACTCGTCGACGACGCGGGCGATGTTCGCGGGCGGGGCACCGGCCCGCAGCAGGGCCTGCGTGAGGATGGTGATGCTGGGCCTGCGCGGCATGAAGAGCACGGCGTCGAGCGAGTTCTCGGCGCTCAGCGTGCGGGCGATGCGCCAGGTGAGGGTTTTGTCGAGCCCGAACTTGCGCGAGACTTCCTGCGGCTGGGCGGGGTCGGCGTGCACACTCTCGAACATACCCAGCAAGGCGCTGCGCACATCGGCGACGATGGTGAGGGCCTGGGTGCTGAAGGTGTCCGGTGACGGCGCCATGCGAGCGAGGATAGGGTCGTGTCCGTGGCAAACATGCCAATCCGCGGACGATGCGCCAAATGGTGCTTACGCCGCGGTCGCGTGCTGGGTGCGCTCGCGAGCGGCGGCTGCGCCGGCGACGACGGCGGCGACGCACGCATCGAGCAGCAGGGCCCAGGTGTGGTGGTGCTGCCATGTCCAGGTGTGCATGTTGGCGTCGCGCAGGCAGCGAAGCATCTCGTCCTTTGCGCCCAGCAAGTCGGCTGTCGTGAGGCCCATCGCCTCGGAGCGAGCGCCGAGGACGCGCAGCGGCTCTTCGAGCGTGTGGAAGCGATCGGCGTGCTGCACGAGGGCGCGCAGCGTGTCGAAGAGGCGCTGGCTGGCGCGCGGGATGATGTGCTCGGGCCAGTGGGGCGCGATGTTGGGTCGCGCTTGGCAGACGCGCTGCATCGCGTGGCTGACAAAGGCCGCGCCGCAGGGCTCGATGCTGGCGAAGGAAGAACGGAGGATGTCGAGTTGGGTGTGGTTCACGCGGCGACAAGGATCGGTTTCGTTCGCGCAGCGTGCAAGGGAATGCAAGTGGTGGCGCTGTCGGCTGTTGCGCGTCTGCGGGCGGGGTGGGTCGTGCGGCCGACCCAAGGGTGCGATAAGTGGTTCTGGGTGTTCACGTGTGCAAATCGTGCGGGCTAAGTGGGGCATTTGCTCAGGCGAAGAGTGTGCACACTGAATGTGTCGGTGCGAGCACTCGATACCTCCACGGGTTTTCCTTGGAGCACCGAACATGCGCGCACGCACGATCAAAGCCAGCATCGTTGTCTTGTCCGTCATCGCAGGTACGGCGAGAGCCGAGGACGGCGTGACGCTTGCGAGCGCGATGGAGGCGATGGAGTACTTTGCGAGCGGGCCCAATGTGGGTGAGATCGCGCTGCCGACGCCCGAACCAAGCACGACCGATCGGCGTGTGACCGTGCTCGCGGGGCTGGATGTGACGAACGCCTACTTCTCGCGCGGGCTGCGGCAGGAGGACCGGGGCGTGATCGTGCAGCCCTATGCAACGGTCGGGGTGGACTTCGTGCGGTCAGAAGAGTGGACTGCGCAGGCGTATGTGGGCACGTGGAACAGCGTGCATGACCGCAAGACCGGGGCGGGCACCACGGACCAGACCCGCGCGAAGTGGTATGAGGCGGACTTGTACTTCGGGGTCGAGGTGGAGCATGGGGCGTGGTCGCTGGGTTTGCAGTATGGATGGTTCATGAGCCCAAGCGACGCCTTTGGCACCGTGGAAGAGCTGCAGGTGACCGCGGGCTTTGACGACGAGGAGGCGCTGGGGCCCTGGGCTCTCTCGCCCACGGCGGTGCTGGTTGTCGAGACGGGCGACGGCACGAGCGACGGGCTCGCGAAGGGTGGGTATCTGCAACTGAGCGTCGAGCCTGGGGTCGACATCGAGCAAGAGGTGGTGAGCGAGCTGCGGCTGAGCGTACCGGTCGTGCTGGGCCTCTCGGCCTGGGACTACTACGAGGATGCCGACGGCGACAACCGCTATGGGAGCACCAGCATCGGCGCGAAGCTGAGCTGCACGCTGCACGAGAGCGATGCGTGGGGCAAGGTGGAGGCGTATGCGGCAGTCAACCTGCTGCACCTTGGTCCGCTGGGGCGCGACATGAACGATGGCGAGGAGACCGCGGTGGTGTGGAGCTGCGGCATGGCGTGCGAGTTCTAGGGCTGGGCGAGTGGCTTTCGTGGTATTGCGTGCTGGGGGCGGGCAACGACTGGCTGGCGGCTACACAGGAGCACAGACGATGAAGTTCACGATTCGGACCAAGCTGATGGCGGTGGGGGTGGCAGCGCTCGCGATCATGGGCGGCATGACGGCGATGACGTGGACCGACGCGCGGATCGTGGGCGACAAGATCGAGGCGATGAAGGAGCGCACATCGCTGGTGCGGGCGAGCGCCGAGGGCGACATGATGCACGATGCGCTGCGGGGCGATGTGCTCTCGTGGCTGCTTGCCCAGGACGAGGCGGGGCGGAACCAGGCGGCGTCGGACCGGGTCGAGCATGCGGAGAAGTTCCGCGAACTGCTGACTCGCTTTGAGCAGACCGAGCTGACGAAGGAAGAGGCGCAGTCGCATGCGAGCGCCTCGGAGGCGGTGGAGGCGTACATCGCGTCGGCTGAGAAGCTCATGGCGAGCGACCCCAAGGACGCCAAGAAGATTGAGGCGGCAAGGGCGGACTTTGACGAGCGCTTCGAGGCTCTGGAGACGCAGCTGGAGGCGATGTCGGCGCTGGTCGAGGCCTCGGCGACGACGATCGCGGAAGAAGCGAGTCTCGCGCCGGTGCGGCTGGTGCAGCACATGGTGGTCACGGTGG
The DNA here is from genome assembly GCA_027487735.1 of Planctomycetaceae bacterium. GTDB lineage: Bacteria > Planctomycetota > Phycisphaerae > Phycisphaerales > UBA1924 > BJHL01. Next base: position 11,551 of record JAIYDA010000138.1, read on the forward strand.
CGGTGGGAGCGGTGCTGCTGGGCGCTTCGCTGGCGGCGATCGCGCGCTCGATCATCAGCCGGGCGAATCGCATCCGGGCTGGGCTGGACAGCATCGGCGCGGGGGACCTGACCAAGCCCGTGGGCCTTGCGCCGACGGACGAGCTGGGTGAGGTTGGCGAGCGCGTGGACCAGACGCGGACGCAGCTGGCGGAGCTGCTGCGGGCGGTGCAGGGCGCTTCGCAGAATGTGAATGGGGCGTCGGAGCGCGTGACGGAGATTGCTGAACAGCTCAATACGGAGCTGCAGCGCCAGCATGGCGAGTCGACGCAGGTGGCGGCGGCGGTGGAGGAGCTCGCGGCGAGCGTGAATCAGGTGTCGGAGCAGGGCACGCAGGTGTCGGAGGCGGCGCGGGTGAACCTGTCCACGGCTGGCGAGGGATCGAAGGTGGTGGACAAGACGGTGCATGCCATCCGCGAGATTGCGAGCGAGATCGCGAAGACCTCGGCTGTGGTCAACGAGCTTGGGCAGCGCGGGGAGCGCATTGGCGCGGTGGTCAGCACGATCGACGAGATTGCCGATCAGACGAATCTGCTCGCGCTGAACGCGGCGATCGAGGCGGCGCGGGCGGGCGAGCACGGCCGCGGGTTTGCGGTGGTTGCGGACGAGGTCCGCAAGCTGGCGGAGCGGACGCAGCGGGCGACCGAGGAGGTTGCCAAGAGCATCCGCGAGATGCAGGTGCAGACGACGCAGGCTGTGGCAATGATGCGCGAGGGCCACACCCGGGTGGGCGAGGGCGTGTCGCTCGCGAGCGATGCGGGGCAGGCGCTGTCGCGCATCAACACGTGCAGCTCGGGCCTCACGGGCTCGATCACGGCGATCGCCGCTGCCAACGAGCAGCAGGCGTCGGCGACGACGCAGATCGGGCGATCGGTGCAGGCGATTCAGAGCATCGCGACGGCATCGGCCACGAGCGCGGCGAAGGCCGTGGACGAGGTGAAGGGCCTGCGGAAGCAGAGCGATGCGCTGATGGACCGAGTGAAGCGGTTCCGGTTCTGATCAGGCGCGGCTCTGGTAGCCGCCGTCGGCGGTGGCGACGCGGAGGGTCTCGCCCACCTTGATGAACGCGGGGACCTTGACCATGAGGCCCGTTTCCATGATGGCGTCTTTGGTCTGGTTGGTGACGGTTGCGCCCTTGACTTCGGGTGGGCAGTCCTTCACGGTGAGCTCGACGCTGCTGGGCAGTTCGATCTGGATGGGGTTGCCCTCGTAGAGCAGCACGCCCGTCTTGGCGTTGGGGCGGAGGAACTTGAGGGCGTTGCCCAGCACGTCCTCGGGCATGGTGTATTGCTCGTAGCTCTCGGTGTCCATGAAGGTGGCGCCGGTGCCGTCGCTGAAGAGGTATTCCATCTCGCGGCGATCGAGGTCGATGACTTCGATGTCGTCCTGGGGCTTGAGGCGTTTTTCCAGCGTTTGGGCCTTGAGCACGTCCTTGATGGTGAGCTGGACGAAGGCGCGCAGGTTGCCGGGCGTGCGGTGCTCGATGCCGGTGACGACGAAGAGCTTGCCGTCGATCTTGACGCCCATACCGGGGCTGAGGCTGCTGGCTTGCATAGGACAGAACTCCGAGAACAAGAGGAAAGAAACGAGAGTTTTTGGGGCGGCAAGTATAGCTTGGGTGGGACACAGGCGGGACGCCTGTGCCACCTGGGTTTGGCACCTGTCTTTGCCAGCGAAACGCCGCCGGTTTGTGCACGCGTTAGTCGATCGTGACGAGGGCCGCGGGGACGGAGAAGGGTGCGGCTTTCACAGCGTCGAGGATGCGCCTGGCGGCGTCGGCAAACTCGGCGTCGCCTGCGCTGGTGCCCTTGGCGAGGGCTTGGCTGAGGTTGGCCTGCGTGAGGTTGCGCTGCAGGTTCTGGCCTGCGGTGAGTAGCAGCGTCTCGCTGCTGCCAGCGAGCTGGCTGACGAGCTTGCGGGTTTCGTCCTCGGCACCTTGGGGCAGGGCCTTGGCCTTGGCGAGGCGGGCGGCGTGCGCGATGAGGCACGCGCCGGTTTGTGCGCTGGCCTTGTGGAACTCGGCGCCGAGGTTGCGGCTGCGGGTGACGACATCGCGGAGCTTGTCGGCAGCGCGGAGCAGGCCCTGGGCAACGGCGGGGTCGGCGGGCTTGTTGCCGGCGGCGGTGGTGAGGTGGGCGACGGCGGATGCAAGCTCGCGGGTGGCATCCTCGCGCGCCGACTCGAGCTCGAGGCCTTGGGTGATGGCGGCGAGCAGTTCGTCGATCACGACGGCGTCGGTCTCTTTGGTGATCTGCGTGCTCAGGTCTTTCAGCATGGCGCTCGCGGCGGTGCGATCGAGCGTGGGGCTGGTGAGCGTGCTGAGGATGGCGAGGGTGCGCTTTGCGCCAGCGGCGGCTTGGTAGCGCACGCTGGCGGTGGTGCTGGTGCCAGCGGCGGTGAGGACGCGGACACCATCGCTCGTGGCGAGCTCGCCCGCGAGGACGATGGCGTTGACCTGCTGCATCTCAGTCCCTGTGCGGAGGATGTCGCTGAGGCTGGGAGCGAGCAGGCTGGCGAAGCGAAGGCGGAAGGCGTTTGAGGGCGAAGCCGTGCGGGCGAGTGGGGCGAGCAGGGCGTCGCGGGCCTTCATCGTCTGGTCGGGGGTTTGCTTCAGGCTGGCGACGAGCGGGGAGAGGAAGTCGCGGATGGCTTTTTCGTCCGTGTCGCTGATGGTTGCGGCTTGCACCACGGTGGTGGCGAGCGTCGGCTGCGTGCCCTGGGCGAGGGCGGTGCCCGCGTGGAGCGAAGCAAGGGCGAGCGCGACAGCGGCAGAAAAGGTGGCGAGAGAGCGGGCGTTCATGCGGTGCGATCCTCTGACAAGCCTTTCGGAGGCCACGCGCGGGCGGGAGGGCCCAGCGCGGGCAAGTGGCGAGTGTAGTGCGTGCCGGGGCGGAGGGGAAGTGAGAGAGGGATGGAGGGATGGAGGGAAGAAGTGAACGGGAGAAGTGACAGGAGTGGGGGAAGCATCTTTGCGCGGGGGTGGGCGAGAAGTGCGAGGGCTGTTCGTATAGTGGGCGAATGCCTACTGAAACACGATCGGAATCTCGCGGGGCGGCTGCACAGAACGCTGGGGGCGGCAAGGGGCTGACCTATGCGAGTGCGGGCGTGGACATCGATCGCAAGGATGCGTTCACGGAGGGGCTGGACACGGTGCTGCGGCGGACGTTTACGCCCAGGGTGATTCCGAACCCGGGCGGGTTTGCGGGGCTGGTGCGGCTGGACTTCAATCACAAGCTGTTTGCGCGGAACTACAAGGAGCCCGTGCTGGTGGCGTGCTGCGATGGCGTGGGGACGAAGGTGAAGCTGGCGGCGGAGCTTGGGGTGTTTGACACGGTGGGGTTTGATCTTGTGGGGATGAACGTGAACGACCTGGTGGTGCAGGGGGCGGAGCCCTTGCTGTTTCTGGATTACATCGCGACGCCCACGCTGGAGGATCGGTTTTTGCATGCGCTGGTGCGGGGGATTGCGGAGGCGTGCAAGAAGAGCGGGTGCGCGCTGATTGGCGGCGAGACGGCGCACATGCCGGACTTGTATAAGAAGGGTGACTTTGATCTGGCGGGTTTTTGCGTGGGCGTGGTGGAACTCAAGCGCGTGCAGAAGCCGGCGCGGGTGCAGGCGGGCGATGTGATTCTGGGGCTTGCGAGCGATGGCATTCATAGCAACGGCTACACGCTGGTGCGGAAGATCGTGAGCGAGTGCAAGCTGGACCTGGGAAAGGTGTATGAGGATGCACTGCCCACGGCGGCGGTGAAGAAGGGCAAACGGGGCAAGGCGAAGGCGAGCGAGCCCGAGGGCCCGCAGGCGACGCTGGGGCAGGTGTTGCTGACGCCGACGCGGCTGTATGCCGACCCGATCGTGCGTCTGCTGCGGAGCTATAGCGTGAAGACGGTGGTGACGGGGATGGCGCACATCACGGGGAGCGGGATGGAGGGGAACTTGTGCCGTGCGCTGCCACCCACGCTTGATGCGCGGGTGGATCGCAAGAGCTGGCCTGTGCTGCCTGTGTTTAAGTTTTTGCAGGCTCAGGGCAAGGTGCCGGAGGCGGAGATGTGGCGCGTGTTCAACATGGGGATTGGGTACTGCGTGATCGTGAAGCCAGCGTTTGCGGAGGCGGTTGCGGAGAAGCTGCGGAGCTATGGGGAGAGTGTGTATGTGATTGGGGAGGTGGTGAAGGGGACGGGGGTGGTGAGGTTCAAGGAGTGAGCGCGAAGAGGGATTCGGGATTCGGCATTGGGCATTCGTGAAGGGTGCGGGCGTCGCGGTGCACGCGAGGGCTGGTGCGTTCGTACGCTTGCGCATGCGACAAGCGATGCGAGCGGTGATTTGCGTGGCGGGGCTGATGGTGGCGGGGGGGAGCGTGCGCGCGGATGATGCGGCGCCGGGGGTGGCAGCGCAGGCTGTGGCAACGGAGGTTTCGTCTCAGGTGGAGGCGAAGGTGGTGGAGCGGTATTACGTGGTGGAGCTGTCGGGGCAGCGGGCGGGGCAGATGCGGAGCGTGCAGCGGACGGCAGATGGGCGCATCGTGACCGAGACGGCGATGGCGATGAAGCTGGCGCGTGGGGAGGTGCGGGTGGAGATTGCGATGGCGGGAGGGTTTGAGGAGACGCCCGATGGCAAGCCGCTCGCGATGCGCAGCGAGCAGAAGCTGGGGCAGATGATGGTGACGACCGCGAGCACGTTTGCGGATGGGAAGATCACGACGATTACGACGCAGGGCGAGGTGGAACGCGAGGCGGAGGTGGAGATTCCGGCGGATTGGCTGCCGCCCGCGGCGATGGAGCGGGAGGTGAAGCGTCAGTTTCTTGCGTTGCTGGCGGATGAGACGCTGGAGCGCAAGATTGTGGTGCGGACGATGGACCCACTGGGTGGAGCAAGCGTGATGGAGAGCGTGCGGACGGGGTTTACGCGTGAGGAGATTGAGGTGCTGGGGAAGGACGGCAAGGAAAAGGTGCAGGCGTATAAGGTGCTTTCGAGCATCAGCAACATGCCCGGGGTGCAGAGCATCGAGTGGGTGGACAGCGAGGGGGAGATGCTGCGGAGCCAAACGAATGTGGGCGGGATGCAGGTGACGCTGGTGCGGAGCGACAGAGAGACGGTTTTGGGGCGCAAGGGTGCGAAGGCATCGCGCGAGGTGGCGCAGATTCCGGAGATCATGCTGAGCACGTTCGTGAAGCCCGACCGGCGGATTGCGAACCCGCGTGAGCTTGCTGAGGCGACCTATCTGCTGCGATCGACGAGTGAGGATGCGCTCGCGAAGCTGGGGGACATTCCGAGCACTGGGCAACAGTGCGCAGAGCGCGTGGATGCGCGGACGGTGCGGGTGCGGGTGGCGACGCGGGCGCTGTGCGAGGGGGATGTGCCGGCGGAGAAGGATCGCGCGAAGTTTTTGGCGAGCACGACGCTGGCGGATGCGAGCGACAAGGCGGTGCGCGAGATTGGCGAGCGGGCGCTTGCGGGGAAGGGGCTGACGGACCCAGCGGCGATCGCGGAGGCTCTGCGGCTGGGGGTGCGCGAGGCGATTGCTGAGAAGAGCCTTGGTGTGGGGTTTGCGACGGCGAGCGAGGTGGCGCGGACGAAGGAGGGGGACTGCACGGAGCATGCGGTGCTGCTCGCTGCGGTGCTGCGGGCGAGCGGCATTCCGTCGCGGGCGGTGACGGGGCTGGTGTATGCGGATCAGTTTGCGGGGCAGGAGCACATCTTTGGGTATCACATGTGGGCGCAGGCGCTGCTGCCCGATGCGGAGGGGAAGCTGCGCTGGGTGGACCTGGATGCTGCGCTGCCTGGGGGCGGGTTTGATGCGACGCACATCGCGCTGGGCGTGACGGACCTTGCGGACGCGGACAGCATGCGGACGCTGGTTGCGGTGGCGGGGTTTTTGGGGCAGGTTGGCATTGAGGTGGAGGCGGGTGGGGAGTGAGTCGTTCCAGGTGCGGTTTGCTCAAGGGCGACTGCGCGGAACGGTGCTACTGTCGCGCGGGCTGACGAAGCGCGGGGATTGAAGGTTTGTTTTCTTTGAGGACCAATGCGCATGAGCTTTTTGAAGCAGAACACACAGCAGGGCGGCGACGAGAAGGCACCAGCGGGCGAGCAACCGGGGCAGACGAGCCGCGGGCTTTGGCAGCTGGGGCATGCGCAGCGTGTGGGCGCGATGGCAGGGCTGCTGCTGGGCAGCAGTGTGCTCGCGCCGGCGGCGCTCATGACGATGGGTGCTGCGGGGCTTGTGATGAGCGGGTGTGAGCAGCCTCCGCCCCCGCCGCCACCTCCGCCGCCGCCCCCGCCGCCGCCGCCACCCCGGCCTTCGCCCGTGGATGCGAAGCAGGTGTTTGGTGGGGCATCTGCGGATGCGCGGGTGCAGCTTGGAGAGATTGAGGACGTATTTGACGGCACGATCATCACGGCGGCGGCGCAGCTTGCGAGCGCGCTGGCGAAGGGTGATAGCTCGGCCTTTGGGAAGCAGCTTGATGCCGGGGCGAAGGTGCTGCTGGATGGGCTGGTGGGGAGCGGGGAGTGGGAAGAGTCGACGAAGAAGATCGAGGCGGTGCGGATCGCGACGATCGCGGATGTGGAGCCTGCGGCAGACCCGAACGCGACGAGCGGATCGCTCGTGCTTGCGGTGCAGGAGCAGGGGAGCTCGTATGCGATTGCGTTCCGCGGCGTGAAGACGGGCGGGGGGTGGACGTGGACGGGCGCGAGCGTGGATAGCGGCAGCAGGCCCCGGGCGAGCGCGTGGGACGGCACGCGGCCTGGCAGTGCGGCGGCGGCGCTGGCGGCTGGCGGCGCGGCTGGCACCGAAGAAGAGATGGAGCAGATGCTGACGTCGATGGCGGCGCAGATGGCGCAGGGGTTGGCGGGGGCGATGTCGCAGGCGATGGACCCGGATCGCATGCCGGCGGACCTGGTGGTGGCGATCTATCTGGGTGATGAGCTTGGGCGGCAACTGAGCTTGCCGCCGCCCAACGGGATGACGCCTGAGATCACGGCGGCGTTGCGGCGCGTGGGCGACCGAGCGAAGCAGAAGATTGAAGAGGGGACGATTCCGAGCGCGGCGATCTTCCGGCAGACGCTGGATGCGGTGGCGAAGCGCGCGGGCAAAGAGGCGACCACGCTGTTTGCGGCTGCGGCATCGATTCTCAAGATCAGCCCGGACAAGGCGAAGGAGCTGTATGACCAGGGTGCGGCGGCTGCGCCTGGGGCACCGGCGGGCGGGGGCTGAGGCTCGGCTCGTTCGCGTGATGGGGCGGCACGGTTGTGTCGTGCTTTGGGTGTGGTTTGTCTTTGGCAGCGTTGGACACGCGCGGCACGGACGTGCGCGCAAGGGCTTTGAGCTATGACGACTCGCGTGGCAATCGTGACGGGTGCATCTCGCGGCATTGGCAAGGCGATTGCGCTGCGGCTGGCAAAGGATGGGCGGCACGTGGTGCTCATGAGCCGGAGCCAGGGGCCGCTGGAGGAAGTGGCTGCGGAGATCGCGGCGAGCGGTGGCAAGGCGAGCGTGATGACGTGCGACGTGGGGGATGGTGCGCAGCTCGCGAAGGCGGTGGAGGGCGCGGCGGAGCAGCATGGGCGGCTGGACATTCTCGTGAACAACGCGGGCATCACGAAGGACAACCTCATGCTGCGGATGAGCGATGAGGAGTGGGGGAGCGTCATCAGCACGAACCTGACGAGCGCTTTTGTGGCGAGCAAGGCGGCGATGCGGCCCATGATGAAGAACCGCTTCGGGCGGATCGTGAACATCGGGAGCACGAGCGGGCTGATGGGCAACGCGGGGCAGGCGAACTATGCGGCGGCGAAGGCGGGGCTGGTGGGGCTGAGCAAGACGATTGCGCGCGAGCTGGGGAGCAAGGGCGTGACATGCAACGTGATTGCGCCGGGATACATCGAGACGGACATGACGGCGAACCTGCCCGCGGAAGTGAAGCAGAGCATCATGGGGATGATCGCTGTGAAGCGGCTGGGGAGTGCGGACGACATCGCGGCGGCGGTTGCGTATGTGTCGAGCGATGAGGCGGGGTTTTTGACGGGGCAGGTGATTGCGGTGGATGGCGGGATGACGATGTACTGAAGAGGGGAGCGGGGAGCGGGGAACGGGGAGCGAGGCACAGGAAGGCAATGGGGAGTTGTCAGGGATTGGTGTGCTTCCCTTGGGTGGGCTTGGCTCGTATTGTTGGGGCCCGTGCGTGAGCCGCTGGTCTGTGTGGCGAGCACGTGGGGCGAGCGCGTGGGATGTTGGGTGTTTTGAGCACAACGCGAACCAAGACCAAGACGTCACAAGGACAGCATCATGGGCCATGCCAAGTCGAGCGATCCGAACGTTTTCATTCTGCCCGACCTTGGCGAGGGCGTGCACGAGGCGGAGCTGCTGAAGTGGCGCGTGAAGGAAGGGCAGACCGTGGCGGAGCACGAGGTGCTCGCGGACATGGAGACGGACAAGGCGGTGGTGGAGGTGCCCAGCCCGCGCGCGGGAACGATCGCCACGTTGCATGGGAGCGAGGGTGAGATTCTCAAGGTGGGCAATGCGCTCGTGACGTATGTCGCGAGTGGTGGTGCGGCGAAGGGGGCGAAGAGCGAGCCCGTGAAAGTTGAGTCGAAGGTTGAGGCGAAGGCCGAGGCGAAGGTTGACGCTCCGAAGGCGGAGCGCGAGGACGCGGGGACGGTGGTGGGGAGCGTGGGTGGGGGCCTCGCTGGGATGGACCGCGAGGCGGGCAAGGCGCTCGCGACGCCTGTGGTGCGGCGGTTGGCGCGCGATCTGGGCGTTGACATCGATGCGATTGCGGGCAGCGGCATTGGTGGGCGCGTGCTGGAGAAGGACGTGCGGGCGGCGGTGGGTGGTGGGAAGCCTGCTCCGTCCAGGGCGGCTGTGAGCGCATCGGCGAGCGCGCCGGTGAGTGCGCCGGTGAGCGTGCCTGCGAAGGAGCGGGTGCCGGTCGTGGCGGCTGCTGCGCCAGTCGCGGCACCGGCTGCTGCGCCCGCGCGGGCGGCGAGCTTTGGTGGCAGCGATGAGACGCTGCGGGTGCCCTTCCGCGGGGTGCGGCGGACGATTGCGAATCGGCTGCGCGAGAGCGTGAATCAGGCGGTGCACTTTACCGTCATGGACGAGGCGGACGCGAGCGCGTGCGATGCGCTGCGTCGCAAGCTTGGTGCGGCGAGCGGGGAGAAGGTGAGCTTCTTGCCGTTTGTGTGCGCGGCGTTGTGTCGCGTGCTGGGGCAGAGCCAGTATCGCTCGCTGAACGCGACGGTGGATGAGAAGCCTGGCGATGCGAGCTATGACGCGAGCATTGTGCAGCACAGGGCGATTCATCTGGGCATCGCGACGGACACGGACAACGGGCTGATGGTGCCCGTGATTCGCGATTGCGACCGGCTTGGGGTGCTGGAGATTGGGCGGCACATCGAGGGCGTGGCGAACGCGGCGCGGAATCGCACGGCAAGCCGCGAGCAGCTGATGGGGAGCACGTTTACGGTGAGCAACGTGGGGAGCTATGCGGGGCGGTTTGCGACGCCCATCATCAACTATCCGGAGGTTGGGATTCTTGCGGTGGGGCGGGCCCGCGAGGGCGTGGTGGTGAGCAAGGGTGCGATGCGGGTGGGGCTGCTCATGCCGCTGAGCCTGGCGTGCGACCATCGCGTGGTGGATGGCGCGACGGCGGCGATGGCGCTGGCGGAGGTGGTGAAGCTGATCCAGGAGCCGGAGCAGCTGATGGGGCCGGCGAGGTGAGTTGGGGAAGGGATTCGGGATTAGGGATTCGGCATTCGGGGGGAGTGCGCGTGCGGGGCGCGCGGGAGGGCGGGAGGTTCGGGTTTCAGCACAGAGGCTCAGAGAAAATGAGCAAGATGAGAGGAGAGAAAGGGATGAAGGGATGGAGGAAGAAAGGGGTGGAGTGTGAGTTGCAGGCAGCGGTGTTTTCGAGCGGTGAGCTTGGCGCGTGCGATGCGCCTTCTCACTCGTTCCCTTTTTCCCGGATTGCCTTCATGCCTTGAGCTTCTCTCATCTTGCTCATGTTCTCTGAGCCTCTGTGCTGAAAACGAGCTCTCCCTCACGGCCGCTCGCTCAACCCCGGAACGCGTGCATCAGGCGCTGCGTTGCGTGCGGGTCGGCGCAGCGCCACGTGGCAGAGCATGGCGAACTTCCTCGCAGCTCGAACACTGCACCGAGGGCCGCGGCTTCGATGCGTACGCACTCGCCCGGCGCGGTCGCCAGCGTGTGCGTCACGAGTTGCGGCAGGTTCGTCACGCGGGCCCGCACGTCCACGTGTAGGCTGCCCGCGGCGATCGTGAGTTGCTGCACGCCAAGCTCTGCGAGTGCGCCCGCGATCGCGACCGCGCAGTCGTGGGGGGTCTCGCCTGGCACTTTGCCCATGTGCTCGCTCATGCGTCGTCTCCTTGGGCCTTCTGCGCTGCGTCGTCGCGGGCGTGGCTTGCGGCGGCGCGGGCCGCTGCCTGGTCGGCAAGCACGGGGTCAAACAGCTCGCTCGCATCCTGCCCATCGCAGACGCGGCGCATCGTGCCATAGAGCATCGCGCCGGCGCAGCAGGCAAAGCTCAGGCCCGCCACGGCAGGCAGCGACTGCGCCAGCTTGCTCCACCAGGCAATCGCGTGCCCGCCAAAGCCCAGGTCCTTCGCGGCTGTCGGCAGCACCTGCCCGCGGACGAGGGCGTGCTCGAGAGCGGAGGCAACGTCTGCATTGACAAGCCCCGTCATCGCCCAGTGGCAGAGTGCGAGCGTGCCGCGGACCAGCATGCCAAGCACCGTGACCAGCAGCGCGCCTTGGGCCGCGAGCAACAGCCAGTAGAGCACAAGCCGCACGGGCTTGGCAAACACATACGCCAGGCTGCGCTGCACCGCGTCGATGGAGTCGGTGCCTTCAAACATCACGCTTGCCACGAGCATGGGCAGCGCGAGCACAAACGCCAGCAGCAGCAGCGCGCACAGCAGGGCGAGCACGATGGGCACCACAAACAGCCCGCCCGCCACCGCGCCCGCGACTGGCACGCCCACACCCGCGCCGATGACGCTCACCAGCCCGAGCATGAGCAGCAGCGCCACCAGCGGCACGAGCAGCGCCGCGATGCTCGGGGCGAGCTTGCGAATGCTCAGCGCGAGCGTCTGGGGCCAGGGCCTTGCGGCGGGCTGGGCCCAAAGCTCAGCCGTCGTGCGCGCGATTGCACCACCGAAGAGCGCGAGCAGCACCGACAAGGGCACGGCAAGGACCAGCAGTTGCCACGGGCGCTCGGCGAGCAGTTGCAGCAGCTGGCCCGCGCGAAACTCGAGCAGGTTGGCAAAGCCGCTGCGCGGAGGCGGGAAGGAAAATGCGTTGCGCAGGGCACGCGTGAGGGAGTCTGCGGGATATCGCGCCGCAAACAGGGCATCGACGCCCTTGAGCACGAGCAGGCTGCCAAACAGCAGGGCAGCACTGAGGATGAGATTTGCGGGCCTGAGGGCAAAGCGCCAGGCCTTCAGCAGTTGAGGCCAGGCGAGTGAATCGATAAGGTCGCGATAGACCGGTGCGTGGGGCATGCAAGGGCAGCGTAGCAAGAGTGCTGCGCGGGCCCTGTGGGCCTGCCACTTCGGGCGTGTGGCGACGGATCAACCCGCGTGCACGGCGCGCTCGGCGCGGGCCGGGCCCGTCCAGCGAGCGATCTGCTCGCCAAAGGCCTCGGTCGTGGGCACGGTGCCATAGCGCCGCACCACAGCCGCCGCGATGAGGCCCATGAACATGGGCTGCGGACGCAAGGGCCTGCTCGTGAGCTCTGGGTGGAACTGCCCGCCAATGAAGTATGGGTGCGTGATGGGCGAAGCAGTGGGGGGCGAGCCCGCGCCGGCGGCTTGCACCGCAGCGCCCGCGCGATGGGGCTGCGTGGTGGCGGGGTTGATGGTGTGCAGCCCCTCGCCTGCGCGCGGGCGGGGCAGCTCGAGCACTTGCATGATGGGGCGCGTGGGGTGCTGCCCAGAGAAGATGAGGCCCGCGGCGCGCAGCTTCTCGACAAATGCGGGCTCGACCTCGTAGCGATGGCGGAAGCGCTCGCGTGCGCTCGTTGCGCCCCCGTAGAGCATGCTCGCGAGCGAGCCGGGCAGCAGCTGGATGTCCTGCGCGCCGAGGCGCATCGTGCCGCCCAGGCCCTCGATGCGCTTTTGCTCGGGCAACTCGGAGATGAGAATGTGCGGCGCGTTTGCGTCAAACTCCGCGCTGTTTGCGCCTTGCAGCCCCAGCACGTTGCGAGCAAACTCAATCACCGCGACCTGGAAGCCCAGGCAGATGCCGAGGTAGGGCACCTGCTTCTCGCGGCAGTATCGCACCGCGGCGATCTTGCCCTCTACGCCCCGGCTGCCAAAGCCGCCGGGCACGATCACGCCATCGAGGCCATCGAGCGCCTGGTGGGCGTTGGTGGGGGAGATCTCGGTGGTGTCGATCCAGTGCAGATCGATGTTTGCGCCAAGGTGGGCCGAGCAGTGCTCGAGCGCTTTGTCGATGCTCGCGTAGGCATCGCGCAGGTTGGCGTATTTGCCCGCGATGCCGATGGCGACCTCGCGCGGCTTGCGGCTCGTGAGGTTGCGGACAAAGGCCGTCCAGCGTTCGCGGTGGCGGTCCTCGTGCGTCACGTCCACGCGGTCGTGCAGGTGCAGCAGGCTCATGATCTCGCGATCGAGGCGTGCCGCACGCATCTCTTCAGGAATCGTGTAGATCGAGTCGCGGTCGTGCATGCTGAAGACTCGCTTGAGCGGCACGTTGCTGAACATCGCGATCTTCTCGCGTATCTTCTCGCCCACCTGGTTGCTGGCGCGGCAGGCGATGATGTCGGGCTGGATGCCCGCTTCCATCACTGCCTTGATGCCGAGCTGGGCGGCCTTGCTCTTCTGCTCACCCAGCGCCGGGGGCTCGATGACATACGTCAGCGCGACGAAGCAGACGTTGCCCTCACCCTCTTCGAACGCGAGCTCGCGCAGGGCCTCGATGTAGTAGCCGTTCTCGTAGTCGCCCACGGTGCCGCCCACCTCGACGAAGACGACGTCCGCCGGGCGCTGCCCATCACCCCGTGCTGCGAGCTCGCGCAGCTTGCGCTTCACCTCGCCCGTCACGTGCGGAATCATCTGCACGTCCCGCCCGAGGTAGCCCCCCTGGCGTTCGCGTGTGATGATCTCGCTGAAGATGCGCCCGCTGGTGGTGAAGTTCAGCTTGCTGAGGTCCTGATCGAGCAGGCGCTCGTAGGTGCCCAGGTCCATGTCGCACTCGGTGCCATCGTCGAGCACGAAGACCTCACCATGGCGGTAGGGGTTCAGCGTGCCCGCGTCCATGTTCAGGTAGCCCTCGAGCTTGATGGGCGCAACGACCAAGCCCTTGTCCTTGAGCATCTTCGCGAGGCTGCTGCTGAAGATGCCCTTGCCCAGCCCGCTCATGACGGTGCCCAGGATGACCACATACTTGTGCCTGCCCTTCACGTAGCCATCGGGCATCGGGGCGTAGAACTCGGTGTCGGTCGAGCCGCTGCCCATCTCGGTCAGGTCTTGCGGGCGGCTGCCGCGCGAGAACTCCGCGGGCACCTCGCTCTTGGGCAAGGGGCCAGTGGGGGCGCCGGCGAAGGGCGCGCGCTGCCGCTGGCCTGCAGGGTGGGGGGGCATCGCTCCAGCGGATGGCTGGGGGCGTTGCTGGGGGTGCTGATAATCTGCTGGCTGGGCAAGCCACAGAGGCGACGCGACCCCGGGAGCAGCGGGGTTGTGCGACTGGGTGGGCGCGGGGGGCATGAGAGAGGGTAGGGGCAGGAATCGCGGAGTCCAGCGGTGTGCACCATGACCAATATCATTGGAAGAGGGCGGGCCACCATCGCTCTTCCTTCCCACTCCCGAAGTTCAAAGATTCACCCCATGCAGACCAGCAAGCCACCGAGCTTTGAGGAGTGGATCGAATGGTGCAGGCGTGATCGCACCTCGCAGGGCGACGAGGACGATATCGATCCGAATGGCGCGGGTGCTGAGCTCCTCTGCTCATATCTGACTCGCCTCTTTGCGAGCCCAACTTCGTTTCTGGCATCCGCTGACTCGGCAGAGGCTAGCTGTGTGGTACGAAACGTATTGTGGGGAATGAACCGCTGGTCGCTCTACGGAATGCTCCGCACGAACGCCCCAATGCCAGTCCAGGTTGCATGCGTGAAGGGGATCGCGAGGTTCTACGTCGAGTATCTCGATGGCATTTGTAACGACTGCGGACGAAGGCCAGACGATGACCTTACTCACCTTGGTGGAGTCGATCAGGACGTGTACATGATTCCAGACTCATCAGGCGGCGTGGACTCTCTGATCTCAGATTCGGTGGCGCAGCCGCTACGTCAAGCGATGTGGGACGCCTTCGAAGTTGTGCTCCAACGATGCCGAACGAGTTCGTGTCAGATCAGCGCCCTGCACGCGATCGGTGAGCGACTGCCGCAGATATCGAACACCCGAGAAGCGGTGCAGCTCAATCAACTGCTTGACGAGTACCTGAGGCGGGACGCAATCCCAAGTTGGCTACGAACGTACGCGCAGAGCATCCGCGACGGCGACTATGTCGCGTGACGGTGGAACAAACTGCGTACCGTCACCCCTCGAACAGAAACAGGGTTGAAACGAACTATGTACACTCGCCGTCCCTGGGGCTCCGCCGGTCGCCCGCGCGAAGAGACACTCCTCGCCCAGCGCAGTCCTGCCATCCCCCTGGGCACCACCAGCGACATGATTTCGCGGGACGTGCTCGATCGCTGCCAGCGCTTGGGGTTTGATGCCTTTGGCGTGGCGCCCGCCCTGGACTCTGCACAGCATGAGCATGTGGAACGCTGGTTGCAGCAGGGGATGCACGACGAGCTTGCGTACATGACGCAGTCGCCTCTTGTGCGCA
>JAIYDA010000113.1 GCA_027487735.1 Planctomycetaceae bacterium
GAAGTCGATCAGGTCGTTGTCATCGGGGAAGAGGCTGTCGCCGTTGAAGTCGATCGTGTCGCAGCCAGGCGCAGGGTCGGTGCTGCACGTGCCACCCGCGAGCACCGTCAGCAGGTCGACGAGGTCCGAGTCATCAGGAAACAGCCCATCGTTGTTGAAATCGATGTCGCCGCACGTGGGCACGCCCGGGGCGTTCACGCCATTCCAGAAGCCGCCGCGAAGCGTGAAGGCACCGCCCGTGAGCGTGCCCGCATCGGGCTGACCGATCGTGCCCGACAGCACAAACGTGCCGCCCGAGCTGGTGCCGCCGCCGCCATCGATCGTGTACCACGGGATCGTGGGTTGTGCAACAGCCGCCGCACCGGCGAGGGCAAGCGTGGCGAGGAAGGTGACGCGAGCAAGTGCTTGAATCCGCATGGAAGAAAACTCCTGGAAACGATCCCCAAAACGCCTGTATACCACGGCACGACCAACCCATCACCCGCCCCCCAACCAACTGGCCCCTCATCGTACGTAGCACCCATCACGCGACGTCCGCGAGGCCTTCCCACATTACTTATAGCGGAAAACACGCCCACCGGGGAAGCGAAATCGAAAAAAAATGTGAAAAGTCTCCGGACTCATGCGTCGCTTTGAACGTCCGCTTTCGTAGTTCGTTGCCGCGCATGGGGTTGGGGCTCGCCCCTGCGTCCGGCTCGTGATCGGGGTCGAAGCTTCCTGCCAGCCCAGCGCCCCCACAAACCCAGCCCGCAGAACGCTTTCGCCCCACGCGGGTACAACACTCGCCCCGCACACGCATCCTTTATTATGTCCATCGCCGCCCCGCATCCTTTGCCATCACCCCCCGACACGCTGCCCGCTGGCAGCGACGTCATCCGCATCGCCAACGTCCGAAAAATCTACTACAAGCCCGACGGCTCCATCATGGCCGAGGCCCTCCGCGGCATCAACGTTACCGTCCGCAGGGGCGAGTACGTCGCGATCATGGGCGCCAGCGGCAGCGGCAAGAGCACGCTCATGAACATCCTGGGCTGCCTCGATCGCCCCACCGAGGGCGACTACTTCCTCGACGGCAAAAACGTCGCGAAGATGGGCGACGCGGAGCTGAGCCAATACCGCGGTCGCAGCATCGGCTTTGTCTTCCAGAGCTTCAACCTCATCCCCGAGCTCACGATCGAGGGCAATGTCGAAGTGCCGCTGTTCTATCAAGGTGTGCCGCCCAAGGACCGCGCCCAGCGTGCCAAGGCCTGCCTCGCCAAGGTGCAGCTCGACCACCGCATGGGCCACCGCCCCAAAGAACTCAGCGGCGGCCAGATGCAGCGCGTCGCCATCGCCCGCGCGCTCGTCACCAACCCCGTGCTGCTCATGGCCGACGAACCCACAGGCAACCTCGACACCGCCACGGGCGAAGCCATCCTCGACCTCTTCGACGAGCTCCACCGCGCCGGCATGACCGTCATCATGGTGACGCACGACCCCAAGGTCGCCACCCGCTGCGAACGCATCGTCCGCCTGAGCGATGGCGTTGTGCTCGAAGACACGCGCACCGCGGGCATGCTCTAAGCCCCTTCACCCAAAGCCCCATTTATCGCTTTCCCGCTTTATCGCTTTGCTGCTTTGTCTTACATCATCCCCCTCAAGAGCGCCAACACCACCACCAACGTCGTCGCATTGTGCAAGCTGTGCATCACGATGGGGCCAACCAGGCTCCCGCGCCACTCGCGCATCATCGCGAAGTTAAACCCCAGCACCGTCACGGGCGCAAGCAAAAAGAACGGGTACCCGTGCATGACAGCAAACACCGCCGCTGACACCGCGCCGCTTAGCAGCACGCCCCGCTTGCCCCGCAAGTGTCGATAGAACGCCCCGCGAAACACCAGCTCCTCCACCAGCGGAGCCCAGATGCTCGCGAGCGCAAACAGCAGCACCAACTCGACAACCCCTGCGCTCGTCACCATTTCCGCAATAGGGTTGCTCGCACTCCCGCCCCCGGGCCCCTGCAACGCCCCCTGCACCAGCACCGCCACAAGGCTGATCACAATCGCCACAAACACGAGCGGCAGCCCCGCGAAGTACGCAAACAGCCCGCACCCAATCTCCTTCAGCACGCCCTCGCCGCTGTGCAGCCCCAGCAGCCGGCGCAGCTCCGCCCACCGCACCCCGCGCACCAGCCCCCACAAGGGCGTTGCGAGCAGCAGCCACTGCATCGTCATGCCCGCTGGCCCCAGCACGCCGTGCTGCTCCACAGGCAGCACGTTCTCCAGCACCAGCAGCACCACCTTCAGCGTCGCAAACCCCGCGATGAAGATCGCAGCAGTCTCGAGCAGCACGCTCCCCCCGGGCGTGGGCACGTCCATCCGCCACCGCACCCGCCGCGACAGCAACTTCGTCGCCGCGATGATGCTGCACGCCAGCGCCGCCAAAAACACTCCAAGCAGCAGCGCACCCAGCCCGCCAAGCACCACGATCAGGCGCCTGCCGCCCTCCAGCAGCTTCGCCCGCGTCGGGTCCGTCGCGGGCTTGTCCAGCACGCTGCCAAGCTGCCCATAGAACCCATGCCGCTCTGCGAGCTTCGCTCGCGCCTCATCGCTCACGGGCTGCCCGCGCATGATGCTGCTCAGCGTGCTCGCATCCTCCGATGCACCCGGAAAGTCCCACGCTACCAAGGGCTGCTCAAACGCCGTCAGCTCAGGCTGCCAGTTGGCAGGGCCCGCAAGCATCGCCCGCGTGATCGTGTCGCGAAACGCGTGCACGTTGCCCGGCTTTGCTTCCGGGTGCACCGCGCTCGCCCCGAGCATCGCCCGGCTGCTCGCGTCGGTGCCCAGCACCTCCGCAAGGCGCACCGTCATCTTCGTCGCGAGTTCTGCCTGGTCTCCCGAGGGTGGCGCGATTGTCGTCGTCGCGGGCGGTGCCTGCGCTGGCTTCTGCAACGCCCCCATCTGCTGCATCACGACCACAAGCAACCCACAAAGCACGACGCACACCGCCGCCCACGAGCGATACTTGGGCGACCCCGGGTCGGGCCCTGCCATCATCTGCCCGCCCCCGGGCGGCCTGCCCCCGCTGCCGCGTGCTTCGGTCATGGGCTCGGGTGCTTCGGGCAAAGGCAGTGTCGAAGAAGCGTGCATGGAAGGATGATTGTCGGCTCGCGAGCCCCGCGCGTTGCTGCTTTCCAAACAGATCGCGAACTCACGCCCATCCACGCTTCCCCCGAACTCGCCTCCCCGCCAGGCCGATATCGTCTGCCTGCATGACCGCCCCCTACCCCATCGTCTTCGAGCCCATGCTCCTGAACAAAGTGTGGGGGGGCGACAGCCTGTCGCGCGTCGGCAAGCCCGTGCCCCCGGGCAGCACCATTGGCGAGAGCTGGGAAGTTGCCGACCTCGCCTCCACCAGCGCGAGCGGCGCGGGGGGCGGCAGCGCACAATCGAAGATTCTGCACGGTGCTCTCGCCGGGCGCACATTGCACGACGCGATGCGCACCTGGGGCAATGCCATGCTGGGCGATGCCTCCGGCGCGGGCGAAGCGAACGCTCACTTCCCGCTGCTCATTAAATATCTCGACGCGCGCGAGAACCTCAGCGTGCAGGTGCACCCCAGCATCGCGTACGCCAAGCAGCACAGCGGCGCACACATCAAGACCGAGTGCTGGTACATCCTGCACGCCCAGCCCGGCGCAGTCATCTACAAGGGCGTCAAGCCGGGCGTCACGCGCGAGATGTTTGCCCACGCCCTGCACAACCGCCAGAGCGTCGTGCCCATGCTCGAAGCTGTGCCCGCGATGCAGGGCGATTGCCACCTGCTGCCCAGCGGCACGGTGCACGCCCTCGGCGCGGGGGTGCTGGCAGCCGAGGTGCAAACCCCCAGCGACACGACCTTCCGCGTCGACGACTGGGGCCGCGCCGGGCGCGAGCTGCACGTCGAGCAAGCCCTTGCCTGCATCATGTGGGAGCGTGCCCGCGATGCGACGCGCCTCGTCGCCGGGCAGCGCGTGTCGCGCCTCGTCACCACGGGCTACTTCGAAGTCGATGAGGCACGCATCGCGATGCACGAACATTGGGCGTGCGACGAGGCCTTCTCGCGCAGCGCGCCCCTCGTGCTCATGATCCTCGCCGGCGCAGGCGTCCTCCGCGCCAAAGGCTGCGACGCCGTGCCCCTAAGAGCCGGCATCACCGCCCTCGTCCCCGCGTCCCTCGCCCACACCTGCGCGATCGAAGCCAGCGAAGCCGTGACGGTTCTTCGCGCCGCGCCGAGATAGGAGGGAGCGGGGAGCGGGGAACGGCGAGCGGGTGACAAGAAACAGGAAACAAGAAACAGGAGACACGAGTGACGCGCTTCCCTCGCTCGCCGCTTGTTGCTTGTTCCTTGTCTCTTGTCCCCTCTTCCCGTTCCCCGTTCCCCGCTCCCCGTTCCCCGTTCCCCTCCTCACGGACACGTCCCCCCCGCGAGCACATTCAGGAACGCCATCAGATCGCTGTCATCCGGAAACAGCCCGTCGCCGTTAAAGTCGATGCTGCCGCAGTTGCCCGTGCTGCAATCGCCCCCCGCCAGCACCCGCAGAAACTCCACGAGGTCGCTGTCGTCGGGGAATAGCCCGTCGTTGTTGAAGTCAATCGTTCCGCACTCGCAACTGTTCAGCACATAGTCGCGATCCTCGTCCGCGTCGAGGTTGAACGCAAAGATCCGCACGTTGTCCACCTCGTGCGTGCCCTTCCGCGCGTCCGTCACTCGGCTGCCAAACCCGATGCGGCGCACGCCCGCCTCCAGCCCGCGAACCGGCACGTTGCGGAACAGCTCCTCCCACACGCCCGGCGCCGTCTGCACGCGCGACGAGAAGCCCGCAGGCCCATAGCTCACCGTCACGCGCCGCCACTGGTTGTCGCTCAGCACGAAGCTGGGCTCATAGGTCGCCACGACCTGGTCCTGGTTGAGCAGCTGCACGCGGTTCACGCTGCTGTCGTTGTCGTCGGCCGTGGCAAACCGCATCCAGAGCTGCGTGCCGGGCCCGTTGCCACCAAACGTAATGAACTCGTCAAACCCGCTATCCGGGAAGATGCCCACGCCCAGATCGCGCCCCGCGTTCGCGCCCCCGCTCATGCGGAAATCAAACTCGATGCGGAACCGCGCTGTCGGTGCGGTGCCCAGCGGATAGATCCACGCCGCGCCCGTGCCCGCCGGGTCGGTCGCGCGCGTGAGGCGCACCGCGCCGCCCTGCAGCGATGCAAGCCCGCGCAGGTTCCAGGGCCCAACATCCGCCGTGCTGAACGCAAAGTCCACGGGCGTCAGAGCATCGCAGTCGTCGGGCAGGTTGTTCGCGTTGCAGTCGGTGCTGTAGCCCAGCAGCACGTCGCACTCATCGGGCACGAGGTTGCTGTTGCAGTCGGCGCTCACGCCCTGCGCGATGTCCAGCCCATCGTCGATGCCATTCGCGTTGCAGTCCGACACGGGCGAGTAGCTCAGGCGGAAGATCCGCGAGCCGCGCGCCGCAGGGTTCGCGAAGTCGTCTTCCTTATACAGCTCAGAGAAGTACAGCCCATCCGGGCCCGCAGTCAGCGCGCTCGCGCTGCTCTTGCCAAAGCCGTTATATGCCGCAACCGGAATGGGCCCGCGCAGCAGTTGCCCCGTGGGCGAGAGGATGATCTCGCTGATGACCTTCTCGCGCGTGGTGCCGGGCCCGCTCGCCCACGTGCTGCCGCTCTGCGAGATGAACGCGCGATTGCGCAGCACCTCCGGAAAGCCGCTGCCATTGAAGGTTGCCGTCTCGATGAGGGCGATGTTCACCGGCGCGACCGCAGGCTGCCACGCGTACAGCGCGTTGATCAGCATGCTCTCATCGCTGCCATCAAAGCCAAAGCTCAGCCCAGGGGCTGCGATCCGTCCGATGCGATCGGTCCCGGGCCCGTTCTCCACAAAGTAGAGCGCGCCCTCGCCCCGCCGCCACGCCCCACCGAACGGGTTGCGGAAGCCGTACGCGTACACAAAGTCGCGGGCCCCGATGCCATCCCCCGCGTTGTAGAAGGGGTTGCTCGACACCGCCTGCCCCGTCTTCGTCATCCGCAGAATCTTGCCGCGATAGTCGTTCAGGTTGAGCCCCGCCTCGGTGTCAAAGGCGTCGCCCACGTGTACGTAGAGTTGCCCATCGGGCCCGATGGTGATGGTGCTGATCTGGTGGCTCGCGCTCATCCCGCTGTTGCCGCCGACAGGGAAGAAGATCGATGTGCGCGTCGCCTCCGTTCGTCCGCCGTCGTTGCTCGTGAGGCGGAACACGCGCGGAAACATCCCGCTGTCGGGGTCGCCCGACACCAGCGCGTTCACGGTCGTGACATACAAGTCGCCCGTCGCCGGATCGACGCAGACGCCCGCCAGCCCAAGCTCTCCCGCGCCAGGAAACGTGCCAAACGGGTTGTAGTTCAGCAGGTTCGTCGCAAACGTCTGCACGGTGCCGTTGCGCAGCACCACCTTGATGTCGCCGTACAGCTCCGTCACATAGAAGAACGGGTCCAGCGGGTCGTTCCCCGGATCGGGCACGAGCGCGATCTGCACAGGCAGGCTGAACCCGCTCGCGAAGCTGCTGATCTTGAACCCCGGCGCGAGCGACCACGGGCTCTGGTTCACGCGCACCGGTGTCGACAGATCGGGCGTCATCTGGCTCGTCGTGCCCGCAAAGGTGCTGCCGTTGGTCGAGATCCAGTACACCCGCGTCTGCCCCGCAGGAATCGTCGCCGCAGGCAGCAGCACCGTCCGGCGGACGTTGTCTCCCCCGCTCACTTCGAGGTCGAGCTCGGGCATCGTCCACGCGCTGCTGCCCGCCGTGAGCCTTGCCTGCACCACCACGTGCTGCGAGAGGGGCTCAAAGTCCGCGACGTTGTTGCCCGTCGCGCCGGGCGCGATGCGCAGCAGCGTCTCGCCCATCGCGCTCTGCAAGCGCAGCTCGTGGGGGGCTGCGGTGCTGGGGATGTCATACGTGCTGCTGCCCGCAGAGAGCCTCGGCGCGGGCGTGATGGCGATGTCGTCTAAGTCCAGCGGAAAGATCGTGTTCACCGAGCCCGTGGTGAAGGCCCGCTCGCTCCACACGCTCCACTGCGTGGGGCTGTCGCTCGTGTCGCTGTGGCGCACGCGAAACAGGTAGTTGCGGTTGGGCTGCAGCGTGCGATCGTCCTCCCACTGCCCCACAAACCTGCCATCGCCAAAGTGCACGTGCACGCGCCCGGGGCCCACGATGCAATCCGCCCGCCACACGATCGTCCCCGTCTCCACGTCGACAAGCTGCCAATCGGTGCACTGGTGCCCATCGCCCGGGTTCGGGTCGCTGAAGGGCGCCGTCTCCATGTGCACATCCGCCGGATCAATCAGCACGTTCAAAATCGGCTCGCGAATGACCGGCGCATTCGGCGGCTGGTTCTGCGCGTGCGCAGCACCGCACAGCACAAGCATCGCGATAGCGCTCACGCGCGACGCCGAGCTCAAGCCCAGGCCCAACCCCACCCCACGTTGCTGCGCAATCGACCATGCCATGCCGCGTTCCTCCGCGATGCTCGCTGCCCCCGCGCTGCGGGCACCCAAAGGGCCATCCGCACCACAGACCAGCAACGATACGAAAGCACGCCCCGCAGTGACGCACCACGGCGCGCGCAATCTCGCGTCCATACGCAGAGATATCGGTCGCAAGCGCGAGGAAATTTACTCCCAGGTGCTCGCAAGCGCAGCACGACCAAGACAACCCCCAGCTTTGCCTGCGATCAGGCTTGCGTCAACTTTCACGCCGCCTTCGCAGGTGCGTCCAGCGTCACCACCACTTCATGCAGCGCGCGCCGGTCGCGAATGAGCACCAGCGTGAGCTCGCGCCGCGCGTTGCCGCCTGCTCCGCGCACCGCAAACCGCGCGACCGCCCGCGCAAGCTCGTCGGGCGTCTGCACGATTGCTCCGCCCACGCCCACGATGACATCGCCCACGCGTACCCCCGCCCGCTGCGCCGCGCCGCCAGCCTCCAGGTCCACAATGCCCACGCCGCTCTCATTCAGCAGGTCGAGGGCCCGCACGACATCGCGAGGCAAGCGCACGCCCGCGATGCTGACGCCCAGGCGCACGCGCTGCACGCTGCCATGCGCCAAAAGCTGCGGCACCACGAGGCGAATCGCCTCGTGCGACACCGCAAAGCCCACGTTCTGGCTCATCGCGATGATCGCGGTGTTGATGCCCACGATGCTCCCCCGCGCATCGAGCAAGGGCCCGCCGCTGTTGCCCGGGTTGATGGGCGCGGTGTGCTGAATCACGCCGTCGATCAGCCTGCCATCCTGCCCGCGCAGCGTGCGCCCGAGTGCGCTCACCATCCCCGCGCTCACGGTGCTCGCGAGCCCAAACGGACTGCCGATCGCGAGCACGCTCTGCCCCACGCGCACGCCCCCCTCCGCGAGCACGCGGGCAAAGGGCAGTGAGGTTGCACGCACGCGCAGCAGCGCGAGGTCGGTGCCTGGGTCGTCTCCCAGCACCACCGCCTCGATGCGGTCGCCCTCGTGCGTCAGCACGCTCAGGCGCTTCTGCCCCATCACCACGTGGCTGTTCGTGAGCGCGAGCCCATCGCTGCTGATGAGCACGCCGCTGCCCATGCCCTGCGGCGTGCGCTCGCGCTGCCCGCCCGAAGCATGCGCAAACCACTCCCCCTCGTGCCCAGCGCTCGCTTGCGCGGGCCCCACCGCGAGCACCGCAGGCAGGGTTGCATGCGCGATGTTGCTCATCGCCTGCGAGTAGGCATCGACGATCTGTGTGTCGACGGCGTTGGGCAGCACGGGCGGGCGCTGGCCCGTGGGCTGCGCGCGATTGCCACCAGGGCGTGGCTGACCGCGATCCTTCTCACGATCTTCCTCGCGGCTTTCATCTCGGCTTGTGTTCTCTTCGGGCGTGGGCATGGTGTGGTGCTCCTTCGCGCCGTTCTGCGGGGCGCGTGCTGCGAGTGCCAGCTTGTGTGACGGTTTCGACGTCAGGTTGGATGCCGCACCTCAGCGGTCGTCGCGGCGAACTCCGCACTACGCTGGTTGCGTATGCCACAAGCCGCAAAGCCCGTGTCGTTTCGCGCCGCGTCGTTGGGTGCTCGCCGCCCTGTGATGGCCCTCGTTGTCGCTGGCCTTTGTGCGGCGTCACCGCCCGGCTGCGAGCATAATGCCCCCGCCCCCGCTCCGGTTGGCCCAGGCCCCGCTGCCCAAGCCACGCAAGCCGTGCAAGAGGCGATGAACGTGACCAGCCCGGGCATGGGCGGCGCAAAGGCCGCGGCGGGGCGCAAGGGGGGCGGGCCCATCGCGACCAGCGCGGCCCAAACGCTCTGGCGCAGCGTGCTGGGCGCAAGCAGCGATGCGGAGGGCGCGGTGCTCGCGCTGCAGCAGGGCGACCGCGGCTTGGTGCGCGGCGCGAGCTATCGCATCGAGGGGCAGGCGAGCTCGAGCGTGCAGGTGGGGGGGCAAGCCATCGACCTTGCCTCGCCCGCGCTGCGGAGCTCGCTGCAACGCACGGGCGAGCAGATCGGAAAGCTGGGCACCGACGAACAGGCCCAGGCGTGGCAAACGCTCGACCAGTTGCTCGCGGGCGTGCACGAGAGCGCGAACCACTGGGCGTTCACGTCGAACCAAGGCACCATGCCAAGCAGCGGCACGCACGCGCTGAAGCATCGCATCTGGGCGCTCGAACAGCTTGCCAAGCTGGGTGGCGATGGACAGGCGTATGGCCCGCTCCGCAGCCTCGATGCGATGCGCGAGGCGAGCAAAGGAACCCAGGCGATGCGGGACGTGCCTTGAGAAGTACGAAGCGAGAGTCGAGCGCCGTGGGCTCGCGCGAGGCTTGTCGCGGTGGGCTCTCTTAGCGTGCGGGCACAGCCGCCACCATCGCGCTCTTGATCACGCTGCCCAGCACGAATGGCACCGCGCCGATGGCGAAGGCCGCTTCCCAAGGCAGCGCGAGCCGCCCCTTCACGCCCGCAGTGCCAATCGCGAGAATGAGCGCGTGGCACACCACTCCTGCGAAGAAGACCGGCAGCGCACCACGCACGCGACCATCGCTCTTGCGTGCGAGCAGGCTCATGAGCGGAGCGGCGATCACAAACGCCGCGAGATAGCCCGCGCTGGCAGAGACCGCAACTGCAGGCCCGCCCGCAAAGCCCGCAAACACCGGGGCCCCAGCAAGCCCCACGCCCACATAGCTCAGCATGCTCGCGAGCGCAACGCGAGGCGAGCACAGCAGCCCGCACGCCAGCACAGAAGCCGTCTGCAGCGTGAGGGGCACGGGGTTGCCAGGCAAGTAAAACGCCGCCTGCGAGGCGAGGGCGGTGATGAGCGTCCAGGCAAGCACGGCGAGGGTTGCGCGCATCGCGCGGGGCAGCATGGCAAGGTGGGCGAGGGGCGAGGCAGAGAGCACGCGCGAGTTGCCCAGCGCGGCCATGTTGAGGCGGGCAGCGATATTGAAGAGTGCAGC
>JAIYDA010000004.1 GCA_027487735.1 Planctomycetaceae bacterium
GATCGTGCAGCAGCCCGTCGGCACGCTCGGGTGCCCCGGCGCGGAAGTAAGCTTCCAGACGCTCGCGAACGTGAGTGAGGGGGTGACTTTTCGCTGGCGGCGCGACGGCGTGCTGCTGAGCGACGGTGCGCTCGCGAACGTCGGCACGATCGCGGGCGCGACGACAACCACGCTGCGCATCACTGGGCTGCTTGCGGGTGCGCCGGGGAGCTACACGTGCATCGTGACGTCGCCCTGTGGCACCACGCTGAGCGAGGCCGCGACGCTCACGCTCCGCCCGCCCGCGCCGACGCTGCTGCGCCAGCCTGCTGGGGCGATGGTGTGCCCGCTCGAGACGCTGGAGCTGTCGGTGCAGGCATCTGCGGCTGCGGCGCAGTATGAATGGCGGCTGAACGGGCAGGCACTGGGCAATGGCCCGCGCGAGGGCGGCGCGGTGGTGAGCGGAGCCGACACGCCCGCGCTGCGCATCGAGAGCCTGCAAGCAAGCGAGACGGGTGAGTTCAAGTGCTACGTGTTCAACGACTGCGGCTTTGTGCTCAGCGCGCGGGCGGACGTCGTGCTGCGCAGCGCGTGCTGCGACAGCATCGACTTCAACAACGACCAGCTCTTTC
Source organism: Planctomycetaceae bacterium (assembly GCA_027487735.1). GTDB lineage: Bacteria > Planctomycetota > Phycisphaerae > Phycisphaerales > UBA1924 > BJHL01. The sequence goes on from JAIYDA010000004.1 coordinate 612, forward strand.
CTGCGGATGAGGACCTGATCGACCTGCTGCGCGTGCTCGCGGGCGACACGTGCGACACGTGCAACGACATCGACTTCAACAACGACGGGCTGTTTCCGGAGGATGGCGACCTCGTGACGTTCCTGCGCGTCGTTGCGGGTGGCTCGTGCGGATGAACTCGCGCGAGACCGCACCCGAGCAAGCATCGAACAGAGTTTGGGCGATACTTGGGCAAAGCTCGGGCTCGCGCTGGCAGAGCTTGCGCGGTCCGAACGCGTGGCGCGGTTGTTGCGGACAAAATCGCGCATGCGGCGCACGCGAAGCGCGAAATCGCTTGACAAACCGGGCACGCTGGCTCATGCTGTAGCCGCATGGATGCAATCAACTTTCAAACCGCGCGTGCGCAGTTGGGCGGCATCCGCCCCGTCGATCGCGTGCCGGAAAGTCCAAAGACCTTTGTGCCGGTGACGCCCGTGCGTCCCATCCAGGGGCAAGCCCAGCAGACTGCGCCGCTCACGATTGAGCAGGCCCTGCGTCAAGCGGCAGCGAACCAGACCATCGTGGGGCAGACGGGGGCAGGCGCTGCGGGCATGAACGGTGCGGGCGCGAGCCAAGCTGCTGCGAACCGAACGAAGATCGCCTCGCGCCTCGTCGCGGGCGTGGTGCCCGGGGGCGTGAGCTTCGGTCCCATCGGGGGTGCCATCGGGCCGACCGGCGCGACAACGGCATCAGCACTGCCAAGCACGCCGCAACCCACGCTGCCCCTCTATCGCCACCCGGCGGACAAGAACACCGCCGCGACGGGCGTGCAGGCTGGGCGTGTGATTGATGTGGTGGGGTAAGGGGTAAGAGAGGCATTCGGCATTCGCAAACTCGCGACATGCGTCGCGTGGCTCCGAAGAGCGCGGCACGCACCGTGGAGAGCACGGAGCGGCGACATTCATCGCGCGAACCGAACGCTCCATCACGAATGCCGAATGGCGAATGCCTAATGCCTAGTGCCTAATGCCTCACGCTCTTTATCGCCTCGGATTGCGAGGCGATGCGGCGCGAAAGCTCCGCGGAGGGCGGGGTGGGAAGGGGCCGCGGGGGTCGCGGGCATCGGGGCCTGCGCTGCCTTCGCTTTGTGGGTCGCGGGGCTCATCGTCTGAATCGAGCGCTGGATTGCCAGCTGGGTTCCCAGCTGTGCTCTGGGGGGCACCCACCTGCGAACCTGCTTGCCCGGCTTCGCCCGAAGGATTGCTCGTAGACGATTCCCCCGGCAACTGCGGCAGCTGGCTTTGCTGGGGTCGGTGGCCTTGCTGCGCTTGCTGGCCCGGCTGCTGCTCGCGCGTCGCTCCATCTCGCACTGGTCCATCGCGGCCTGGTCCATCGCGGCCTGACACATCACGCATGAGGGGCTGCACCAGCTTCGCAAACAGCAGCCGCCCCGCGCTCGTCTGCAAGCTGCCCGAGATGACGACCTGCTGCAGCGTGCCCATGCACGCCTCGGCGTCGTCGACCACGACCATCGTGCCATCCGCGAGGTAGCCCACGCCCTGGCCCGCCTGCTCGCCCGCGCGGGTGATACGCAGCGTGGTCTCTTCACCTGGGCTCAGCGCCTGCTTGGTGCTCTGGGCCAGCTCGTGCACATTCAGCACGGGCACGCCATTGATGCTCGCGATGCGTTGCAGCCCGCTGTCGGTCGTCATGATCGCGGCTTGCAACTGCTTGGCAAGCTCCACCAGTGCGCTGTCCACGCCCTTGCCCGGCACGTTGGTCTCGTCGATGCTCACGTCCACCGTGCCCAGGCGCTGCAGCTTGCCAATGCAATCCAGCCCGCGTCGCCCTTTGCCGCGCTTTGCAGCGTCGGTCTGATCTGCGAGCAGTTGCAGCTCCTGAATGACGCTGCGCGGCACCACGAGCGGAAACTGGATGAAGTTTGTCGCCGCGACGTCGACCACGCGACCATCGATGAGCGCGCTGCTATCCACGAGCACGGGCCGCACGCCGCGGAGCTGCTTGCTGAACTCGACGTAGGGAATCACCAGGCGAAAGTCGTCCTGCGTTTGCAGCACGGTGACCACGCCCAGGTAGCTCAGGCACACGCCCATGACGATCTTCGTGCTATCCACGATGGGCCTCACCCACTCATACGCCTCGCTCTGCGGCACCCAGCTCTGCATCAGCAGGTCGATCAGCCCGCCCGCCGCGATCGTGACCAGCAGCCCCGCGAGCACACCAAACAGCACCGCGCTGAGCGTCGCGATGCGCTTGAAGGCCGCGAGACGCTCGACAAAGCTGACGACCGCCACCATCACCACCGCCGCGAGGGCAGGAATCCACCACAGGCTCGTGGTCGCCGTCAGCTTGCTCTCGCCCGCAGCCCGCAGGATGGCGAGCATGGTGAACGTGACGACCAGCACCGCGAAGATGATGCGCACGAAGCGCAGAAGGTTCGCGCGCTGGCGAGCGGCGACCTCGGCCGGATGGGGCGGCGCGGGCGGGGCAATGGGCAGGGTCGGAGCGAGCTCCGATGGGGTTGCCCTTGCGGACGCGGGGATGCCGGCGGCTTGGTCGGGGCGTTGCATCAGGAGACTTTACGGCGGAGGGGGCGGGTTTGTGCCCACAAAGTGCGACCGGGTGCGACCGGAGGAGGGCAACGCCAGGCCAACGACCGCGTTGCAGCGGTCTATCGGGCGTGCGCTCGGTTGTGGCCTTGCCTCATTCGTGACCCCGACGCGCCCCTCGGGTCCTCGGAGCTTCCGACGCCTCACTCATGCAGCCGCTGCATCAGCACGTTTTCCTCGGTCGCAAGCTCTTGGATTCTCGCTGCGGACGAGCCGAATCGCTCGAGCGGCTCGTCCTCCTCAAACATGACGAGCTGCGACGCAGCGTCAAACTCCCACTTGCCCCAGCTGTCTCGCAAAAGCCGCAGCTGACTCAGCATCGCCCGAAACAGCTCACGCTGCACATCGCGAAGCCGAAACAGCGTTGCCATGCGGGTGGTCATTCCGGCGAGGTAGCGCTTGCGCACCTCCTCAGACACTCCCGCGGTCTCGAAGCGCTGTTCAAGCCCGTCGCTCAGCTCGCGGGTCTTCTGCGCCAGCGTGTCGTTTGCGGCTGCCAGCGTCTCGACAAGCCCGATCCGTTCATCGATCATCGCGCGAGTCTTCAGCGTCGACGGATCCGTGCCACCCGCGCTCACGACCGCCTGCAACGCATCGTTGAATACCGCCGTCGTTCCACCGATGTCCCGCGCAAAGTCCGCCATCGCCTCCACCGCGCGCTTGTCGTCGTCCTTCAAGCTCTCGCTGGTCTTTCGCAACAGCTCCACGCGCTGCTCCGTGTCCGTCTTCGCGTCGGGCACCCTGCCTTGCTTGTACGACTCCATGATCTTCGCCGATAGCTCCTCATTCGAGGAGCGCAGGCTTGTGAGCGCCTGCTCGCGGGCAGCTATCTCCTGGCGCGTCGGTTGCGTCGCGAGCCCGACACCCATCCGCACCACCTGCAGACCCACCACCACCGCGAACACAATGTTGAAGATGAGCGAGGAACGCCTTGCGATCCAAAACCCGACCATGGCGAGCAGCGCCGCAACCAGCAGCACGCCCACAAACTGCCCCATCTTCGCGCTGATCGCATACGGGCCGCCCAGCCCCCTCGTCACACTGATGGCAACCACCACCACAAGCGCAAGCACGGGCAGCGCACCCCACCAACGAAGCTCGGGTCGATGACGCGCGGGCTTTGCAGCAGGCCCACGCGTTGCCGCCGCACCAAACGCCTGAATCTCTTTGGGTTGCTGGCTCACTTCGCACCTCCAGAGCCTGCATGCACGCACGGCATGCAGAGCATTGCTCTGGAATACTAGCCTGCGGCCATACTTGCGCAGCGACGTCTCGCGTTGCAGCGGTCTATCGGGAGTGCGCCCATTTGTGGACTTGCCTCGCTCGTGCCGCCGTTTCATTCGTCGGTTACGACGCGGCGTCCAACGCTTTAATGCTTGCCTCTTTCAGCCGGGCCTGCTCGACACCGAGCGTCTGGAGCTTCTTCATCAGCCCCTCCCACTCGCTGAGCAGCTTCACGTCGCCAAACTCCACGATCTGCTTCTGCTCCTGCCACGCCCAGTCGCCCCAGCGATCGTGCAGCAGCACGAGCACCGTCCGCATCACGTTCGTGAACTCGCGCTGTTTCTGCTGCACCGCAGCGATCGACTTCATGTCGCGATCCCAGCGCGCGACGATGGCGATCGCCTCTTCCTGCGACGCGCCAGCCGCAACCAGGCGCCTCCGACCGAGGAGGAACGTGTGCTGCACCGTCGCCTTTCGCGTCTGGTCTGCCTCGAGGAGGCGATCGACGAGCGCGATGCGGTCGGCCACATCCTGCTTGGTTGCGAAGGTGTTCGGATCGCACCCACCGAGCTGGACGAGCTTCTCGGCGGCTTGCTCGGTGGCGACATTTGCCTCGCGTGCCTCGCTCAGAATCGCGATCATCTCTTTCGTCACTGCCTGGGTTCGAGCGTCGAGATTCGCGGCCGCCTTCTCGAGCTGCTCGGTCCGCTCGCGAAACCCCGCACCCGCATCAATCTGCTCTCCACGCTTCACCTGCTCGAGCTGGCGACCCTTGAGCTGTTCGTCGAAGGCTCGCATCGTCGCGATCGCCTGCTCTCGCTTCTCGGTGCGCTTCGACATCAGGTGCATCTGCCCGAAGCTTGCGAGCAGCACACCAGCACAGAACATGACATTCCCTACACGATTCGACCGCCGCGAGGCGAAGTAACCGATCGCCGCGAACCCCGACGCGACGATGAGCACCGTCAGGAACCGCGCGATGAGGTCGACCGCGACGTACGGACTGTTGGGAATCGACACAACCGAGGCGGCGAGCAGCCCCACGAAGCCGACCAGCGGCAGCCCCGCCCACCAAGCCAGTTTGAAGCCCTCGGGCGGATGCACACCGTCCGTCGTGAACTGGGTCCCCTCGCCCGCGCCGCGACCCGACGCTTGCCCACCCTCGCTCGTGCGCTCCAGATGCTGATCGCCCTGTTCCATCGCTCGCTCCTTTGGCTTGTGGGAGCACATCGACGCCCCACGCGCAGGTTGAGCTTCGGCGAACGCCCCCACGTTCACGCGTCTATGCCTCGCTTTGCGCGAGACATGCCGGGCCCGCACCCTCCCAAACGCCCGAGTTGGCATGCCCCGGACAGACCGACTATCATCCCTCCCCTCGCATCGCGCGGGTTGGCGGGCGGGCCCGATGTTCGGGCTGCTCCGTGAACCTGGTCAGGGCTTGACCGCAGCAGCCATAAGCGTTGGCGGCCCGGTCCGTTGGTGTCCTGCCCGTCAACCCACGCGATGCGAGCGTCACTCTCGGGCGTCCCTCGCCCATCCCCGCCTATGCCACTGCTCTCGGTCAACATCGACCATGTCGCGACCTTGCGTCAGGCTCGCTATCGCGCCGCGACCGAGCGAACCGACCGCCACGAGTGGGGCGAGCCCGACATCGTGCGGGCCTGCCACGAAGCCGAGCTGGGCGGTGCCCACGGCATCACCGTGCACCTGCGCGAGGACCGCCGCCACGTGACCGACCGCGACGTGCGCCTGCTGCGCGAGCTGGTGCGGGCGGAGTTCAACCTCGAGATGGCCGCGACCGACGCGATGGTGCAGATCGCGCAAGCGACCAGGCCCCACAGCGCGATGCTCGTGCCCGAGGGTCGCAACGAGGTGACGACCGAGGGCGGGCTCGACGTGGTGGGCAAGCGGCGCGAGCTCTCGCCCGTGGTGCAGGCGCTCAAGGCCGCTGGGTGCCGCGTCAGCGCGTTCATCGACGCGCAGGGCCCGCAGATCGACGCGGCGGCGGACCTGGGCTTTGACGTCTGCGAGATTCACACCGGGCCCTATGCCAGCGCCTTCGCCCGGGCGGGGGGCAGCGCGCAGAGCGATTTGCTCGCGAAGGAGCTCGATCGCGTGCGCAGCGCCATCGACCACGTGCACGATCGCGGCATGGCCTGCAATGCGGGGCACGCGCTGAACTACTTCAACGTGCGGCTCATCGCCCCGCTGCTCGCCCCCGAGGGCGTGCTGCACATCGGTCACGCCATCGTCAGCCGCAGCGTCTTCACAGGCCTGCGCGAGGCGACGATCCAGATGCGGCAAGCAATCACCGAGGCATGCGCGGGTGCAGCGGCGGGCCCAAGTGCGTGAGCGGAAAAGACCAGGAAGGTCGGACGGTTTCGATTCAGCACAGAGACACAGAGACGAAGAGCAAGATGAGAAGAGAGGGGGAGTGAATGAAGCTCTCTCGACGTATGCACTCTCTCGACTCATGGATTCTGACGCGCAGCAATCAACGCGCCCGTCGCGCTCCGTGTTCACACTCCATCCCTTCATCCCTCCCATCCCTCCATCCCTCTCTCCTCATCTTGCTCCTCTTCTCTGCGCCTCTGTGCTGAAAACGACGCTCCCCTCACCCCACCCCCTCACGTCTTCATCAGCGCCCACGGGTCGGCGTGGGCAAACTGCCCGTCGCTCTTCTCGCCCGCAGCAGCCTTCGCGTCGTCGCCCGGCTCGGGCAGGCGGGCGTGGATGTCATACCACGCGTTGCTCATCCATGGAAACTTGCCGAGCGTGCCGATCGCGAGCTGGGCCTGCAACACCTCGTCCAAGGGTTGCCACTCGCCGAGAGCCTCCTTGCCAAAGGGCCCGCTGCAATCCCCCGAGAAGACGTGCTCCACACCCTCGCCCTCGAGCGCCGGGCTGGGGAGCTTTGTCGCCCAGTTGAGGTTCTGGTTAATCAGCTTGAAGCGCGTGTACCCCAGCGCACACAAAAACGCGTAGTACGACAGGTCGTGCGCCTCGACGCTGAAGTACCTGGGACGCACGCCGCTGCGCAGCATGCTCTTCAGGACGTCGATGTCGCCCCCCTCGATGTCGCACTTGATGTAGTGCGGCACGCTGTGACGATCCAGCAGCTCGGCGAAGAGCATCGCGGGGACGCGAATCTTCTCCCAGCGCGTGCCCATGCGGGCCCCATACGCAGGGTCCATGCTGCTCCAGTCGTCCTTATCGAGGTTGACGTAAAACTCCACCTCGCCCTTAAAGCTCGCCATCGCGGCGTGCACAAGCGTGAGCTGCCCGCTCGCGAGCTGCGTCGCAAACCGCGTCCGCGCGTGCTCGATCAGCTTTGGGTTCGCCTCGATGGCGATGACCCGAAAGCCCTTCTTGAGGTAAAACTCGGTGTCGTCGCCCCGGTGCAGGCCGATGTCGTAGATGAGGCCATGGTCGCGCGTTGCTTGCGTGTCGGGCATGCCGCAATAGTAGATGCAGCAGAGCCGCCCGCAACGCGCGCTTCACGACCAACCAGTTAGCAATCCCCACCCGCCAGCACGCGCAAGAACGTCACCAGGTCCTCATCATCCGGGAAGAGCCCATCGCCATTGAAGTCGATGCTGCCGCACGTGCCCGTGCTGCACGTTCCGCCAGCCAGCACCGTGAGGAACTCCACGAGGTCGCTGTCATCGGGGAACAGCCCGTCGCCATTGAAGTCGATGCTGCCGCACGAAGGCCCGATGCGCGAGCCCGGCTCGCCCGTGCTGTTCATCGCGCGATACGACCCAGACCCAGGCTGCGTCACCAGCGTGAAGTAGAAGTACGGCGTGCCCGGCTCGGCCGTCGTGTCGCTAAAGCTCGTGGTCGTCAGCGCATCGGCGATGGTCGTTGCTCCCAGCGTCGCGTCCGTCGTGTTCCGCAGCACGCGATACCCCGTTGCTCCGGGCACGCTGGGCCAAGAGATCGCCACGCGATCGGCAAACGCCGCGTCGCTCGCGGTGGGGCGCATGCTCGTGCTGGCCACCTGCAGCTGCAGCGTGTACATCTGCACCTGCGTGGGCGTGCCCACCTCGGTGATGCGCACATAGCTGCGACCCGACGGGATGAGCAGGCTGCTGATGACCTCCTGCGCCCCAAGCCCCACGTCGTTTGCCGTGCGATAGATCGTCGCCCCCGTGCTGCCCAGCACCGTCATGCTGATGTCTGCCTGGCGCAGCGCATCGACATTCGTCCCGGTATCGCAGAACTGCGTCTGCGGCCCCTCGCTATACGTCGTGCCGATGGGCGACGCCCGGAAGGTCACGAGCCGCGCCTCCGCGAGCGCGAACTCGAACCAGTCCTGGTCCCCATTGTCGATGCTGAGAATGCTCGTGCTGGGCGGCACGGGCGCTGGCACGCTGGGCGTGCCCAGCGTCAGCGTCGTGCCCGGGTTCAGCGTGCCCAGGTTGTCGGCCGTCGCGCTCGTCTGGTTGTCCTCGCGGTTGTCGCCGTACAGCGCGTGCGCGCCGCGCAGGTCGTCCTGCTGCGGGCCATCAAACGCGACCGCGAGGAAGGGCTCCATGAGCTTGCTGTTGTTCTGCGGGCAGGTGTGCGCCAGGCCCAGCCCGTGCCCGTGCTCGTGCATGATGACGTTGCGGGCAAAGCGGAAGTTGTTCCCGCTGTTCCCCGCCCAGTTGATGTTCTGGTTGATCACCATGTCGCCGTTGGTGGGGAAGGCGTTGAACGCGAGCACGTCGTTGTTCGAGAAGGGCCGCATCGCGATGCGCACGTCGCCCCGAAAGCCTGCCTGCCCCACGGCGCCCCACCCCGAGCCATCGTCCCACGGGTTGCCGCCCACCTGCACCCGCTCATAGCGAATGCCCGTGAGCGCACCCCAGCGTGCAAAGCTCTGCTCAAACAGATTGATCCAGTTGCGATTCCCAAACTGCGCATCCAGCGTCGCAAACAGCGCGCTCGCGCCGTTCACGTTGTTCAGGTTCGGCGCGAGCGTGCCATCGGGCACGAAGCTCCACCGCAGCGTGATCTCAGGCCCGTTGGGCCACTCGGGCCCAAGCTGATAGCGCGAGTCAAAGCTCTGCGCAATCATCGCGTTCACTTCTTCCAGCTGCTCGGGCGTTGGGCTGCTGCCTGGCGCAAAGCACAGGGCCCGCGGCCCCAGGTCGCGCGGGTCGCCGCTGCTGCCATACCAGTGCGGGTTGTCCATCGCCATCGCGACGTCCTGCTGAATCACCCGGTGCGTCCGCAGGTCTTCAAAGCTCTCGTCAAAGCGCTCGCTCAGCACCATCGGCACGCCTAACGGCATCCACGCCTCCGCCGCGTGCGCAGTCGACGCACTCCACCCCGCGCAGCTCATCAGCATCGCCGCGGACAAAGCAACATTCACGTTTCGGGGGCTGGACATGCAGACTCCTCAGTCGACACAGACTCGTCGACGCAAACAACGGAAGACGCCACAGGCGAACACACCACGCAGACGGCATCGCAAGCAGCCGGACGAATGCCCGCACCGCCCGCCTTGCCCAACGACACGAATACGTTATCGTCCGGTTCGCGTGGCGCAAAGCCTTTGTTGCACCCGATGTGCCAGCAACCCAACAAAATCCCCCCGCAGAGTCGCCCCCGCGAGGCGATCGGCGTGGCGAAGCGAGCGTTATCGGTTCCGGGTGCAGGCCTGACGCAGCCCCGCCCCATCACTCACAACACGTCGCCCCGCCCGCCAGCGCACACAAGAACGCGAGCAGGTCGTTGTCATCCGGGAACAAGCCATCCCCATTGAAGTCAATGCTCCGGCATCCATCGACATTGCTGCACGCTCCGCCCGCAAGCACCGCCAAGAAGTCGATCAGATCGCTGTCGTCAGGAAACAGCCCGTCTTCATTGAAGTCAATGCTCGCGCACTCCCGCGCCAGCGACACGCGCAGCAGCACCGTCCGCCCATCGCCCAAGCTGCCCACCAGCAGCACGCCCTTGCCCGTGACCCCCGTCTGATTCAGCGACTCCGTCACGCCGCGCCCAGCCACGCCAAACTCGCCCAGGGCCGCTGCTCCGCCCCCGGGCAGGCTCACGCTTTGCCCCTCGCGCGCCACCAGCCGCGCGAGCGTCCCGCCCGCCGGGTTGTTCGGGTCCGCAGGCTCGACGATGCACGCCACCGTGTTGTTCGCGCTCGTCACGCCCGGGCCCGCAATCGTCGCGCTAAACGCCAGCCCGCTCGCGAGCGGGAAGCCAGAGCGCGAGACGGGCCCCAGCCGCGGCGGCTGCAAGCTGCTCCACGTCAGCCCCGCAGGCAGCCCCTCCACCTCCACGGGCTCGCCCACGATCGCCACGGGCTGCAAAGGCACCGCGTTGCTCACATTCTGCCACCAGATGCCGCTCTGCGCAGGCCCATTCCCCACCCGCGCGCTCGCCCGGAACGCCACCGCCCGCCCAAACACCGCCGGTGCCTCAGCTTCGAGCGTCGTAAACGTGCGCCCGCCCCCCGCAGGCTGCCCGCTCCGCGCGATGGGTGCATACACGCCCGCCGCATCCGCCCGCAGCAGTGCCTCGCCACTCTGCGCCCCCGCATTGGTCTTCTGCTCCACCACGAGCGCCACAGGCCACCCCGCATACCCCATCGAGATGCCCGACAGCAGCGCCCCGCCCCGGAAGCCATCGCCAAAGCTCGACTGCGTGGCGCGATAGGGCGTCGTCCACGTCACGCTGCCGTTTGCATCGACATCGCCCCGCAGCAGCAGCCCCTCCGTCAGCAGCGTGCTCAGCCCCACGACCACGGGCGTCACGCCCTGCGTCGCATCGCCAATCGCTGCCGACTGCATGTTGGCAATCGTCTCAATCAAGCTGCCGGGCAGGTTCGTCGTGTTGCGCAGCAGCAGTTGCCGCGATGAGCCCCGCTGCAACCAATAGCTCTGCGTGAAGCTGTTGGGCGTGCCGTCGGTCACCACGCCGCGAAACAGCACCTCCGCCTGCGCGTTGATCTGCCCCGTGTCGATGTTGTTGAACGTGAAGCTCCCAAGGCCCGAGGGCGTCCGCGCCCGCACCACCGTCACCCATCCCTCCGGGTTCGTCGTGGGGCCGCGCAGCAACGCCGGGATCAGATCGGGCACCGGAAACGGCTGCACGATGCTGTTCACGAGCACCTGCCCCGCAGCGCCAGGCCCCGCTGTGCCATCGCTGCGAATCATGCTCGTGATGGGCTGCCACGCCTGCGAGCCGCCCGACACGCTCCCCTTCCGCACCACCGTCTGCCACGTGCCGGTCGCCTCATCCCACCGCAGCACGGCGTTGTTGGTCAAGGTCGAAGTGTTCGCGAGCCCGGCGCTGATCGTGATGGCATCGGTGCCGTCGCTCGCGGCGCGAATGAACGGCCCGAGCTGCGCCCCACCCTGCCCGGGCACCTCTTGCCCCGAGATCGCCAGCAGCTGCGTGCGAGGCTGCACGACCTGCCCAAACGCCTGCCCGCAGCAAGCCACCAACGCAACCAGAGAAACCACGCGCGCGTGAGAAGAGAAAACCATGGCCCAAAGCCTCCTCGCTGCCCGAGCGCAGCAACGCCCGGGCAGCAACCAGAAAGTTGTGTGCGTCGCGATGCATGCGACCCGCGCCGGAGCACACTCCGCTCGCGCCTCGTCCTTGCGTCTTCAGTTTCGCCTTGGAAATCACCCCAGGACCGCAGGCCCAGGGCTGGGCAGGCACGAAAAGTGTAAGCACCCCCCGCGCCCCACGTGTCACCACAACGACCCGGCCCACAAGGATTCACGCACCCTTCGCGCGAGGTTCACGCTGGAATCAAGCAGCACACCCACCCGCATCCCGCCCTCAGGCCTCGCTCACCCCGGATCCACCCGCACCCCCACCGCCGTGCTCCCGCTGCTCCGCGCGTCCAGCTTTGTGATCGCGCTCCCGCCTTTGCTGCCGCCGCTGCTGGCGCCGGGGTCGTTGCCCAGGCGTGTGTCCTGCGGGCCCTTGGGCGAGGCCTGCTTCTGCATCGCCTGAGCCTTGAGCATGCCGCGGATGAGATTCAGACGGTCGACGATGTATCGCATGCCATCGGGGCGATCATTCGGATCGACCTCGACGCAGTGCATGATCAGCTCGTTGAGCTTGGGATGCAGCTTGGGGTCCAGCGAGATCGCGGGGGTGGGCCTGGGCATCAGGCTCGGATCAATCCGGTCCACCAGGCTGTTCTCGCCCTGGTTCATCGCCGTCGGGATGTTCGTCTTCGTAAACACCCAGTACATCGTCGCGCCGAGGTTGTACACGTCGGTGGGAGGCGTGATGGGCTTGCGGAACACCTGCTCGGGCGCGATGTAGTCGGGCGTGCCCTGAATACGAGGCTTGATCGTCCCGTTCTTGCAGCTCTGGCCCAGGTCGATCACCTTCGCCACGCTGCCCGGGCAGACCATGATGTTGTTGGGCTTCATGTCCGCGTGGATGTAGCCCTTCTCGTGCATGTGCGCCATCGCAAGGGCCACCTGCTCAAAGATCTCCAGAGCCTCGACATACGTCTTGGGGCGATACTTCTCCAGGCTCACGCCGTCGACAAACTCCATCACCAGCAGCACGTCCGTCAGCACCGTAAACAGCTTCGCCCGCGTGCGCTCCAGCCGCTCAAACCGCCGGATGTTGGGGTGGTCAAAGTTCCGCGCGATCTCATACTCGCTCACCGCCTGCTCGAGGAACCGCTCGTCCTTCTCGTTCGTGCGGTGCACGTGCTTCACGGCCCAGATCTGCTTGGTCTTCTGGTCCTGCGCGAGATAGATCGTCGAGGCCGCACCCTGCCCGAGCACCGACAAGACCCGCAGGCCCGCGATGACGTCGTTGGCTTTGTAATGGATCGCGACTTCGCTCATCCGTGCGTCCAAACGTTCCTCGGGCTCGCCCGCGTGCCAACACCACAGCCACTCACACAGCGAATCACCACCACACCAACCATCTCCCTACCCGCACCCGCTCACCCCCGAACCCCACCCTTGAACTATGCCACACCCCGCCGGTTTCTGCAAGCCTCTTCGACCAGAAAATCCTGATTCGGAAAAAACCCGCCCACCATCCGATCCGCCCCGCAAAGCCAGTCAAAGCCTGCCAAAGCCCCGGAAGGACCCAGAAAGGCATGAAGGTCCGCAAGGTAGGCACGCCCCAGGGCGTTTGCCTGTGGTTGCATACCAAACGAACGCCTTTTCGGTTGCAAGAAAATGCTCGTGCCACCAGCCATCCCGTTGGGCCGCTGCGTTGCAGTCACCCCGCACGCTCTCATCCGTTCCCCGCTCCCCGTTCGCCGCTCCCCCCCGGCCCTAACTCTTCATATTCACAAACTGCAATGGCACCCCCACATCGCTCGCCTTCAGCAGCGCGATCACCTCCTGCAGGTCGTCAATCTTCTTCCCCGTCACCCGCAGCTCTTCCCCCTGGATGCTCGCCTGCACCTTCAGCCCGCTCTCCTTGATGAGCTTGCTGATCTGCTTCGCCTTCTCCTGCTCCAGCCCATCCTTGATCTTCACCTCGCACTTGGTCTTGCCCGCCAGCCCCGCCTCGGGCTCGCCCCACTCAAAGCTCTTGAGGTCAATCCCCCGCCGGTTCGCCGCCTGCATGAACATCTCGCGAATGCCGCTGAGCTTGGTGCCGTCCTCGGTCAGCACCTTCATCTTCTTTTCCTTCTTGTCGATCGTGATCTCCGCGGTCATCCCACGAAAATCAAACCGCTGCGCAATCGCCTTCTGCGTGTTGTTCAGCGCGTTGTCAAGCTCGGCGTAGTTCATGCGACTCACAATGTCGAAGCTGGGCATGGGGAAGGGTAGAGGGAAGGAGGGATGGAGGGAAGGAGGGATGGAGGGATGGAGGGAAGAGGAGAGGTGGCGAGGGAAGAGGTGTCGAGGTGTCAAGGTGTCAAGGTGTCAAGGTGTCGAGGTGTCGAGGTGTCGAGGGGTCGAGGGGTCGAGGGGTCGAGGCGTACAACGTTCAACATGGTCGCCGCCGATCGACCCAAAGGGTCGAAGGGCTGTCGCCACGGGCGAGCCCGGCTCGCCCGTGGAATGCACACGAACAGGCCCAGAGCCCCGGCGGGGCGAAGGAACGCCCTCGCGATAGAAACAGACAGCAACCGCAATGCTGCACGGTGTAGCAGAAGCTCGCCACGAGCCGACGATACCACAGCGCTCGCGCCCAAGGATTCCGCACTCGTCACTCCCTCCGGAGCAGCTCGCTATGTCGTCTCTTGCTCTCACGCACCCGCTAGCCAGCGTTCCTCGCGTCGGCATTCTGCTCGCGTGCCTTCTGCACTTAATCTCGCCCTGCGCACCCGCCCAGCAGACCGTGACTTGCCTTCTCACCCGTCATCGCGCGACGACAGAAGCCTTGCCCTGCGAGCAAGCCCGCCGCGGCGCGTCCCGCGAGGCGAATGTTTTTGTTTCGCGAACCTTTGAAATCCAAGGGTCTGTGTTTACTAACACTTAACGTAAAAGTAGACGACGGTGGTACTGACTATCGCTATCTTTCGCTCATGCTGCGATCTTCGCTTGTAATGTTTGCCGTTGCAACCGCTAGTGCCTGCGTCGCTCAGCCAGTCATCGAAACAGTGGCGCTGTCTGGGAACACGGGCGCGTTCGGTCCGCAACTTGGTCCTTCCATCGTCTTCGAAGGACGATTTCTCATTGGATCGATCAATAGCAACGGAGCGCTTGCTGTAGCAGCCGGCCTTGGACCAGCTGCTGGCGGACCGTCAAACGGGAGCGGTGTTTGGCACTATGGGGCTTCGGGCCTGCGGCTCATCGCGCGTGATGGAGCCCCAGCACCGGGAATCAGTCCAGCCGCGACCTTGGCTGGCTTCGGGATCGCCTTCAACCGACCATCAATCAATGACGCGGGACAAGTCGCGTTTCAGTCTCAACTTGCCGGCATCGCCATAGACGCATCGAACCGTGACGTTTTGTGTGTCGACTCAAACGGGTTGCTGAGCATTGTTTTCCGCACGGCTGATCAAGCACCCAACATGCCGCTGGGTGCCAACTTCAATGTCGCCGCCCAGCGACGCTTTGGATTTTCCGCATCCGCCGGGACGGTCTCGCTCATTGCAAGCACCTCCGGCGGAGGCGTCCCGACTACGTCGAACTCGGGGTTGTGGACGATGTTTCCTTCGCAGCCCACGCAGCTTGTCCGGGAGGGTGCGATTCTCCCCGGTGCAGGCACCAGACCACTCGGCACGCTCGAAACCGAGGCGTTGTCGATAAGCGATACGGGTGACATAGGACTGCGAGTCAGCTTTGCTGAGAACAACCAAGGGTCAGGCCTGGTCTATATCCCCCGGAGCGGAGTACCTTCAGTTGTACTTCTGTCGCAAGCGACAAGTGGCCCAGGCGGCGCAAGGTACTCCGGCCTGGGACGGCCCTTCGCTGTCACGCCAGTCGGGCTTTACTCGCAAGTGGATTACACAGGTGGCTCGGTGCAGACATCGAATAACACAGCGCTCATTAGAGTTGATTCCACAGGTCCCACCATTCTCACAAGAGAAGGTGACACCGCAACCGGATTTCCTCAGGGCAGCACGCTCGGAGACCTTTCTGAGGCACTTGCTCCTATCGGAGTCGCGAACAACATTGGGAGCATGGTGTTTACGAACAGAGTCAATGGCCCCGGGCTGTCCATCTCGAACAACTCTGGCCTTTGGATACAAAACGCTTCCGGCGAAATCACCCTGATTGCCCGTTCCGGCGTCGTTCTGCCAGAACTGCCCGCTGGCTCAATCTTTGATAGCGTTACCTCCTTCCCAGGCTTCCTCAACCTTGTGGTGAACGACCAAGATCAGGTGCTGTTCGCCGCGAACTTGCGCACAGGTTCTTCCCTCGTTTCATCAATCTGGCTTTGGGATCGAACCCAAGGTCTGCTTCCGATTGTGAAAGCGGGAGACTCGATTGCCTGCGGTGACGGGATCACGCGCTTGGCCACGAGCGTCGGAGTGGTGAGCGGAATCGGAGGCGACGGCCTTGATATTGGGGGTGGAAGCAGAAGCCTTGCTGACGGAGGATGGATTTCTTTTCGAGCTGGCTTTGCGTCTCAGCAAGGAGGGGTTTTCCGAACCCGCGTCGTTCCTTCAACGAGCCCAACCTGCGACTCCATCGACTTCAACAACGACTCCCTCTTCCCCGCCGACGAAGACCTCGTCGACCTCCTCTCCGTCCTCGCTGGCGGTCCCTGCTCCCCCAACAACACATGCAACGACATTGACTTCAACAACGACGGCCTCTTCCCGGACGATAATGACCTCATCGCCTTCCTCCGCGTCTTGGCCGGCGGCAACTGCTGAGTGCCACGAGTACGGCCACGCTCCGTGTGGCGAGGAACAACCCGCGCCCCACGTCCATCCATTGCTTTTCACCCCAAACGCTCGCCTCTAGCGAGCGTTTTCCTTTCCCCCCTCGACACCTTGACACCTCTTGCCCTGAACCACTGAATCCCTCCACCCGCCGTATCTTCACCCCATGTCCGCTCGCCTCCTCTCCCTCCGCACCCAGCTCCACGACGCCAACCGCGCCTATTACGCCCTCGCGCACCCGGTCATGTCCGACCAGGCTTACGACGCCCTCCTGCGCGAGCTTCAAGCCCTCGAAGCGCAACACCCCGAACTCGCCGACCCCAACAGCCCCACCCAGCGCGTCGGCTCCTCCCTCCTCCAGGGCTTCACCACCCTCCCCCACGCCCTCCCCATGCTCAGCATCGACAACACCTACAGCGACGCCGACGTGCGCGCCTGGTACGACCGATGCCTCAAGGCCCTCTCGCCCGACCCCGCCCAATCAACCCAGCCCGCGTCTCTCTTCGCTTCGCCCAGCGCCCCAGCACCCTCCCTCACCCTCTACGCCGACCCCAAGATCGACGGCCTCGCCCTCAGCCTGCGCTACGAGCAAGGCAAGCTCGTCCGCGCCCTCACCCGTGGCGACGGCGTGAAGGGCGACGACGTCACCACCAGCGC
>JAIYDA010000089.1 GCA_027487735.1 Planctomycetaceae bacterium
GAGGCGGTGCTCTGCCGCTTGATTCGCGACGCGGGCTTTGTGCCCGCGCAGCGCGACAACACCTATGACATTCTCAGCGTGAAGGACGGGCCCACCAGCCCCGACCTGCTCGTGACCGATTGGAGCGAGCACCGCGCCCGCAAGACCCACCAGCAGGTGAGCACGAAGGGCAAGCAGGCAGGCCGGAGCGGTGCGGCAGCCGCGCTCGCGAACACGATGGGTCCGAGCACGGCGGCAACGCTCACGATCAGTGCCCGCTGACGGCGTGCGTGCGTGCCATGTCGGAGTAGGTATCGTGCCCTTCGCGCTGCCCGCGCTACAGACGCATCCCCACCAGCCCAACCCCCGCGAAGACCAGCCCAACGCACCCAAGCGCCACGATGCGTGTCAACTCACCCCGAGAGATTGCGACGCCCAGCTTCGTGCGTAGTGCAAACCACCAGCTCGCCGCAAGCGCGAGCACAAGCCCCAAGAACAGCGAGCGGACGAAGTTGTCGGGCGGTGCGGTCGTTTCGTGAGGCCACATCCGCCCGGAGACAATCGCGAACCCAGCCCAAGCGAGTGCGATGGCAGATGCGATCACGTAGCTCGTGCGACTGGGCCGGGGAAAGAGCATCGAGCTGATTCTTGGCAGGCATTGGCACTGGCTTCCGGGCAGGTCGCCGAAGCATCTTCATGCAATCTGAACATAAACTTGTTGTATATCTCACCCGCCCCGGGATTGATATTGGTGCTGGGCGTGCGACACTTGTCCTCCCGCAATCAGAGAGATGCGGTCCCTTTTGTTTTCGTTTGGAGAGAGAAGATGAACAAGATTTTTGGTATCGCCGCGCTCATCGTGTGCGCTGGTGCGGCCCAGGCCGCCGTCATTACCCAGTGGAACTTCAACAGCAATCCCGCTGACGCCAGCACCGCAACCGGCCTTGCCTCGCCCAGCGTGGGTGCGGGTGCGATCTCGGTGTTCGGCGGCGTGACGCAGAACTTCGCGAGCGGCGCAGGCAGCAGCGATCCCGTCACCACCGACGACAGCGGCTTCAACACGACGACCTACCAGGCAAACCCCAACGCTGGGCCCGTGCTTGCGGTCGAGACTCGTGGCGTCCGCGTTGACGTCAGCACGCTCACCTTCCAGGACATCGTGCTCAACTTCGATTGGCGCACGAGCAACACCGGCAGCGACCTGCTGCGCGTGGACTACACCACCAACGGCGGCACGAGCTGGGTGCTCGGCACCACGCTGTTCGACAGCGCGGGTGGTGACACCTGGAACAACAACCTCACCGTTGACCTCACGGGCGTCGCGGCGGTCAACAACAATGCCCAGTTCGGCGTGCGCTTCGTTGCCGTTGTTGACTCGGCGACGGGCCGTTACCGCGCCGCGAACTCCGGCAGCACGCACGCCGGCACCGGCACGTGGCGCTTCGACCTCGTGACCGTGAACGGCAACGTCATCCCCGGCCCCGGCGCCATCGCCCTCGCTGGCATCGGCGGCCTGCTCGCCGCTC
Source organism: Planctomycetaceae bacterium (assembly GCA_027487735.1). GTDB lineage: Bacteria > Planctomycetota > Phycisphaerae > Phycisphaerales > UBA1924 > BJHL01. The sequence continues at coordinate 1,506 of JAIYDA010000089.1, forward strand.
GTCGTCGTCGCGCGTAAGCGTGACAACGATGACGCACGACTGAACTCGCACGCGGACTCCCTCGCGTGCGAGCGAAAGCACAAGCGACCACACACAATCGCATTGTCTTTTTTCCTTCGCCCCGCAGCACGACAGTGTTGCGGGGTGATTGTTTAGGTGCTGGTGCGGGGAGGAGGCATTCGGGATTCGGGATTCGGCATTCGGGGGAGAAGAGCGGACGTGTGCGCGGGGCGGTCACGCGTTGCACATGCGGGACGAGGCGTGTTTGACTTGGGGTGGGCGGGTGCCGTGTTGATGCGGGCGTTTTGAAGCGCCTGCAGCACGCGCATCGCTGCGGTCCGTGGCCCACGTCTGTCGGCGACGTACGGGGGAATCAGCGAAGCAGTGCGGAGCGTTCCGTGCGGCGGATCCACGCGGCGAGGGCGCGGGTGTCGGTGTTGCTGGCGGCACCGGAAGCGTCGAGGTCTTTGGGCTGTGCGACTTGCTGGTGCAAGTCGGCGAGGGTGATGCGGAGGTCGTTGTTGGTGTCGCAGTCGCAGGCGAGCTCGCCAGCCTGCGCTCCGACGGCACGCGCCACGTGCAACTGCCCGGACCCAAGCTGACCGATGTAGCTTGGGTTCTGCGCGTTCACGGGCACGGTGCGCGAGCGCACGATCTGGTCGAGCTCTTGGGGCGAAATAAGCGGGCAGATCGAGGCGACTGCGGCGAGTGCGCCGCTGACGAGCGGAGCGGAAAGGCTCGTGCCGCTGGCGATGCCGTAACCGCCACCGGGAACCGTGCTCACGATGCCCACGCCCGGCGCGCTGAGCGAAACCCACGAGCCATAGTTGCTGAAGTCGGCGCGAACGCCCGCGTCGTCGAGGCTGGCGACGGCGAGCGTGCCAAGGGGAGATGTGCCTGCGGGGAAGTCGGGGGTTGCGGTGGAGCGATTGCCCGCAGAGGCGACGACCGCGAGGCCCTGGTTCTCGACGTCGGCGATCACTTCGCGGAGCAGCTGCGGGTTTGCTTCCATGCCCATGCTCAGGTTCGCGACGGTCGCGCCATTGTCGAGGGCGTGGTAGAGGCCCTGGGCGACGCGGAAGATGGTGGAGTAGCCGTCACTATCGAGCACGACGATGGGGAGGATGCGAGCATCCGGTGCGACGCGGAGGGCGAGGCCCGCGATCATCGTGCCGTGCCCGAACATCTGGTCGATCTCACCGTTCTGGTTGGTATCAACGCCTTGGGCGACGTCGAGCGTGAGCGTCGACTGCGTGATGAAGTTGAAACCGCCCGGCGCGATGCTGGACGCGAGCAGTGGGTGGGTGCTGTCGACGCCCGTGTCGAGAATCGCGATGAGCGTGCCCGCGCCGCGGCTTTGCGAGAAGCTGGTGGGCACGCCGATGATGCCGGGCGCTGCGTCGTTCTGGAACTCGGTGAAGGTTGAGCCCAAGTACATGCGGCGTGTGCTGCCCTCGGGGTTGGCATCTTCGAGATAGAAGTTGAAGTCGACGCGCTCGACGCGGGCATCGAAGGCGAGCTGGTCGATCAGGCTGCTCTCGCTCACGCCCGATGGGACATCGAGCAGGAACATGCGGCGGGATGGGATCTCCTGGCCCGGCTGCACGGTCGTGCCGTATGTAGCATGGATTGCGGCGATGGAGATGCCCGGCGCGAGGCGCACGAAGACGCGGTCGGGCTCGAACAAGGGCTCGTCGGCGCGTGCTTGCGTGGAGGCGGCAAGCAGGACGGCTGCGAGCGTGAGCTTGAAGGTGCGTGGTGGAATCATGGGAACTGTCCTTTCGCGAACACACCTTGCCATCGGTGCCAGGCGAGGCCTGCGTCGCTCGCTTGGTTGCGTGCGTCTTGCAGCGCGTGCACTGCGCAGGAGGCAAGTGAGGGAGGGGCGATGGTCTGAGACTGTGGCGATGCCGCGACGCGGCTTGCGAGGGCGGCGTGGAAGCGAGGGAAGAACCAGGCGGCGGAGGCGTCGTGCAGCATCCAGGAGCTTGCGACGACGAGCGATGCGCCGCCCGCGAGCAATGCGCGGATGAGGCCGTAGCGATCCTCGCCCATCATGGCGGAGGACTGCCCCGACTCGCACCCAGCGAGCACGACGACGCAGCCGTCACGGAGCGAGGTCAAAAGCTCGCGGGCAGCGACCCAGCGGTCGGCGAGGCGCAGGCGCGAGGACATCGGAAACTCGTTGTCGAAGACGCAGTGCGTGCTGAGGTGCACGAGGTCGTGATGCGGAAGCTGGTGGAGGAAGCTGTCGGCGGTGGCGTGCTCGGCGAGGAGCAGCTTCGCTTGGGGCCATTGCTGGGCGACGAGCTTTGCTTCGTCGTGCATGCAAGGGGCTTGACGGTCGGACACGCCCACACACAGGACGCGGGGCGGGCTGGGTGCGTGCACGCGTGCAGTGCGCTGCGAGAGGGCGGCAGCGACGCGGACGCTGGGCACCTGCACCGCGGCACACTGGGCGGCGGTGCTCACGATGTGGGCGAGGGGAAGAGCGTGGACGTCTTGACAGCTTGTGAGAGCAACGGATCGGAGCGTGGGGAGCGCAAGGCCCGCGAGAGCAGCTGCAAGGCGGTCGGCAAGCTCGCGAAGCTGCGGGGGCAACTGGGGTGTGCTGGCATTGAGCGCATCGGTCGCGAGGAGAAGGCGACGCGCGGCAGCCGCGACGAGGATGATGGGCCAAATGTGTCGCACGACGGTGGCGTGCTGCTTGGTGATGACAAGCAGGCTGATGGATTGCGCCTCGCGGAAGAAGAGCAGGAGTGCGCAGTCGGCGGGTGTTTCGCGCTGGGTGGCGCGGAGGAGGGCGATGTCGGCGTCTGTGGTGGTGTCGGCACTGGTGTCGGGCTGCTGCGCGTCGATGGTGCCGCTCTCGTCGCGATTGGTTGATGAGGCTTGCCGCTGGAGGGCGAGCTCGAGGGCGAGCTCGGCTTCGTGCACCTCGGAGAGCTTTGCGCTGCCATCCTCTGCGCGGCGGTAGAGCCCCGCGAGGCGGCTTTGCAGCAGGCTGAGCGAACTGGTGGTGCTTTCGGCGGGTGCGGTGCTGGCTTCTTGCTGCGGCTGGGATGCCCGACCGGCGCAGGCTTCGAGAAGCGTGTTGGCGCGGGCGCTTTCGAGCGTGAAGAAGATGCGCGAGGCAAGACGGGCTGGATCGCCTGCGAGCGCGATGGCAACTGCGTCCGCGGCGAGCTGGTGCGACTGCGCAACGACGGCGGACTTGAGCTGCTCGGCGCGCACGCCGCGGCGCATCCGCTCGATCTCGCGCATCGCGACCGTGAGCTCGCTCCACGCGTGCTGGGCATGGCCTTGCGACGCGGCGACGAGGGCGCGACCGTGCGCGAGACGCATGCGGAGGGCGGGTAGGGCGAGCACTTCAGGCAGGCGGGCTGCGGCATCGAGCAATGCGGCGGCGCGTGCGCTGTCGCCCGCGCGAGCGGCGCTGAGGAGCGAGCAGAGCAGGGCCCGGGCTTGCTGCACGGGGCGAGCGGCGAGCTGATGGATAACGTGGGGGGCGAGCTCTTGAGCGGCTGCGTGATCGCCCGCGTCGACGGTTGCTTCGAGCAGGGCGAGGGCCACATCGCCCGCTTGCACGCTGCCGGCGTCCTCTTGCAGGAGTGACTGCTCGTGGCGGATCATGCGCAGGGCGGCGTCGTGCAGGCCTGTGCGCTGCATGGCGCGGGCGAGCCCGAGCGAGGCGCGGCGGCGTTCGAGCGAGAGGCCTTCCTTCTCAAGGTCTGGCAGGGCTTGGCGATAGAGCCGAGCGGCGCGGTGGAAGGCACCGACCGAGGCGTAGGCATCTGCCTCTTCGGCGAGCAGCCGTGCAGCATCGGATGCGGACTCACACGCGGCGAAGGCGAGGCGTGCGCGTTCGAAGGCGAGCACGGCTTCGTCCACCTTGCCTGCGCGGGCGTGCACGTCGGCGAGGTTGGCGGTTGCAATCGCGAGGCCCAGGGTGTGGCCCTTGCTCGCAAAGCACTCGCACGCGTGCTCAAAGGCGTGCTGCGCATCGTCGAAGCGGTCGAGGTCGAGCAGTGCTTCGGCGCGGTTGGTGGAGAGCGTGCCCAGCGCGAGGGAGTTGCCCGCCAGAAGCGGCTTGGCACGCTCGAAGCAGGTAAGTGCGTCTGTCGCGTCTCCTTGCACACGGCGCACGACCCCCAGGTTCACGAGTGCTCTGCCCATGCCCGCGCTGTCCGAGCACTGCTCAAAGGCTGCGAGCGCATCGCGGGCTGATTGCTCGGCTTCGCGTACCTTGCCCAGGCGCTCGAGCGGCTGCACGAGCGTGAGGCGAAGGGCCGCGGCGTCCTGAGCCCTGCCCAGCGAGGTGGCGAGGGCGATCGCCTCGTGCAGGTGCGATGCGGCCTGCGCGAACTGATTCTCGAAGCAGAGAACGTGCGCGAGGCCCTTGAGGATGGGCACGCGGGCGCTTGCGCGGGCGGGCAGGGTGGCGAGGGCATGCTCGCAGTCGCTGATGCACGAGGGAAGGTTGCGGAGTGAGGCATCTTCGATGAGCGAGAACAGCGCAGCCGCACGTGCGGCGTCGGCCTCGACGGAGGCGACGAGCTGATCGCGGAGTGAACCGTCCTGCGTGGCTGCGTGCGTGGTCGCGCTCATGTGGAAGTGCCCGGGGCCCCCCCGGCCTGGTCCAGCGGGAGCTGGGGAATGGTGATGGTGAGGTCGCTGCTCGTGGTGAGTTGCAGCGTGCAGTGCCGCATGGGCACGACGCACTCGAAATAGCCGTCTTCCGCGACGGGGCAGGAGGCAAGTTCATCGCCCAGGTCTGCGTCGAAAAGCTGCGCGGTTTCTGCCTTCAGCTGGGCATCGGCCTGCCCGAGGATGAGCACCGTCACGCCGTCTGGCTGGGGCTCGATGCGAAGCAGCAGCTCGCCCTGCTCGCAGTCGTATCGCAGCGTGCGAATGGCGGCCTGCATGCCAGAGCGGAAACCAGCTGGCACTTCGCCGCGTGAGCTATCGGCGAGTAGCAGGGCGAGCACGTCCTTCGCGCCGGCGATGGCGCGGGAGAGGGCGTTGGGCGCTGCGGTGCGCGTGTCGGGCATTAGCGATGCAAGGCGGGCGCGGGCTGCGGGAGCGAGCGTCAAGGCGGCGTCGTGGGTCGCGAGCAGTCGAAGCGAGTCGCACGCTGATCGCAGCGTGGCGATGCGTGTGCGGAGCGTGCTGTCCTCGCGGGCCATGCGCTCTACGGCTTCACGCGTGGGCGCGTCGAGCTCGTTCATCACATAGAGCGCGGCGAGGTCGATCGCCCCGTGTGGTTCGTCGTGATGCGGCTCGCTGGGGGGTTGGGTGCTCATGCGGGATGGCTCCGAAGCTGAGGCTGGGGAAAAGCGGATGCTGGGTTCAAGAAGAGAAGAGACACCGGGCGAGCAATCCGGACATGAGGAACAAGAAAATCATTCGGGCTTATCGGCCCCGGGCAACAGCTCGGCGAGCTTGGACAAGCATCGGTTCCTGGTGGGGCCGATGCTACCCAAAGGCATGTCGAGGCGATGGCTGATCGCGGTGTAGTCGGGCTTTGCGGTATCGAGGAAGAGCGCACGGAGGAGTTCTCGGCACCGCCCGCCCAACTCATCGAGGGCGAGGCGAACGGCGTGGGCGCGTTCCATCGCGGCGAGTGCATCGCTGGCTTCGGGCGTACTGGATGGTGCTTGGACCAGCGCGTCTGCAAGGTAGTCGTGCCCACCCGCAGCGGCTACACGCGATTGCTCCTTTCGCTGTCGCTGCACCAGGCGCCAGCACGCTCGCCTTGTCGTCATCGTCAGCCATCCTGGCAGCGCGGCGGGCTCGCGGATGCTGCTCAGGCTGCGAAGGAGCGAGGCAAAGACGAGCTGCGCGACATCGTCGCAGGCATGCTCGGCAAGGCCATGTCGACGAGCGATTGCGTAGACCAAGCCGCCGTAGAGGCCGACGAGGCGCGACCAGGCGCGCTGGTCGCCTTGTTGGCAGGCGAGGAGCAGCGCGGCGACGGTGCCCTCGGCGACCGTGCTCTCAGAATCCTCGCGATCGCTGCGGGAGGGCTCGGCTGGTGTGGCATCGCGTTGAGGCATGTTGAGTCTGTGGGTTCGTCGCTTCGTGCGGGAGGGATGAACAACGCGCGTGTGGTGATGCTTCCCGCCAGCAGCCATTGTATTCGAGAGTGTGCACGACGTGGTTCTGCGATTCTGCAAGCACGTGTGTATCAGACGTTGCCGCGTGGTCTCTGCATGAGCATGAAGTGACGCTTGTGCGTCCCTGGCTCTGCCTCTCTCGTCCTTCCCTCACTTTGGAGACCCTGTCATGCGAACCACCCTTGCTCTGCTTTCCCTCACCGTTGCTGCTGGTGCAGCTTGTGCGATGCCCACGACCCCCGTGTACACGCAGACCTTTGCCGACGCCGTGACCGGCGACAACAGCTTCATCTCGGGCGGCTTCCGGTTCTACACCGTCGACGCCGGCGCGGATAGCTATCAGAACGACATCTACGAGCGCCCCTTCGTGCAGGCCTTCAATGTCATCGGCACGGCGTATGCCGTCGAGGAGTATCACTCGTATGTGGACATTGAGCGGGCTCGCATCGGCTGGGACAACCAGTTCGTCTACTTCGCGCTCGACATGGTGGGCCTCGAGAAGCTGACCAAGGACGGCGCTCGTGCGATCGAGGGACTGAAGGCGAAGTACATGGTGCGCTTCGGCACCAACCCGGACGGCCGCAACAGCTACTACATCATGGGCGACGAGCCTGGCTTCGCGAGCTTCCCGAACACGGTGTTTGCTGGTGCCAAGACCGAGGGGTGGCGCGACGCCGACCTCGATGTCGGCGGTCGCGGCGGCCCGATTCACGGTCAGCCTGGCCCCTCGGGCCTGAGCGTGACGCGCACGCAGAATGTGCGTGAAGAGTTCGGCATGAATGGCTTCGAGCAGGCGATCATCCTTAGCGATGGCATCCTGAACGCTGGTGCTGGCCCGACGGTGCTCTGGCAGCGCGTGAGCCCAACGGACCCGACGGTTGTTGAGCTTGCGCTCGACTACGTCGCCCTGGGCCTCACGCGTGCCACGATCGAGGCGACGCAGTATCTCGACTTTGCCGCTGTGGCAGGTGCGCCCGCGGGCCCTGAGAATGGCCTGTGGAACGACAAGTACACCGCGGAGGAAGCGGGCAGCCCCAACCGCGGCATCGGCACCGACAGCGAGTTCGGCACGCAGGGCCTGGGCGCGATCTACCTCGCGGACAACGTGCGCGGCACGCTGAGCGGCGTGGTGTGCGACAGCATCGACTTCAACAACGATGGCCTCTTCCCCGATGATGCCGACCTCGCGGACTTCCTCAGCGTGCTCGCAGGTGGGCCTTGCAGCACCGGCGCCGCGTGCAGCGACATCGACTTCAACAACGACGGCCTCTTCCCCGATGACAGCGACCTTGTCAGCTTCCTCCGCGTCCTCGCGGGCGGACCTTGCTAATCGCGAGCAGCACTCGACTCCCCTTCCCGAATGTCCGCCCAGGAAACTGGGCGGGCGTTCTTGCGTTGTGTGATTGCGATGGACTCTGTGAAGCGGTGCGGCAACGGTGTGCGCTCAGCGGTTGTGGTCATCGCGTGCAGTGAGGTTGTGGAGATCGCTGGCTGCGGTTGGCACGAGGCCGCAAGGTGCGTGGGTGATTGACACGCGTCGCGACTCCGCTTGAAAGCGCAGTCGCGGACGTGAGGTGCGATCGTGCCGGGCAACACGTGGACCGAGCATGAGGAACGCTCGCCGAAGCGAGCGTGATGAACCCCATGGGATTCGAGAGAAAGTGGAGAATGGCCGAGAAACCGCAGAGGCGTCGGAGAGTGATGCAGAATGCGGCGCAGTTCCGGAGTATCTGCTAGCTCCAGCAACCATGTTCCCAAGAGCTTTGGAGCATGCTGCAACGCACGCACTCCTCGCACCACCTCTTCGTTCTTGCGAAGTGCTCGACAAGCCCGTCATCGATCCAGGTATCTCTTGTGATAGCCGCCTGGCCGAACCTCTCATCGTCAACACGCATGGGCCTACTCGCGATGATCTCCACCGTTGAGGCTGACCGAGCTAGCTCGGAACAGGCCCAGTGAATAGACACTACGTGATCGGGCTTCATTGGTTTGATGTGCCATGTTCCGCTCGACATAACAGGTGCTTTCCACACGGCTACCGCAACCGCTGATCATGCGAGGCAATCCACAGCGGTCTCCAGCGCACCGTCGGCTTCACCCTCGCCGTTGGTATCCAGATCACCATGCGTCACGATGCCGGAATGACGGTGCTGAACAACGCCCTACGCGTTATCCGGGTGGGGCACAGTTGGTGTTGAACGGAACAGCGCTGGGACGCATACGAAGGATGCGTGGCGGCTTGCCATGCGCGCAGGTTGTTGATGGTCCGCAGTGCATCACGCGAGCTTGGTCCATCAATCCCCAAGTGCTCGTTTCGCTTCGTCAATCCGCGCAGTCTGAGCCGCAAACGCGTCGGCATCGCCGGTTGGAATCAGCGCTGTTGCGTCGCGCAGCGTTGCGCGTGCGCTTTGCGCGTCGGGAACCGATGCATGCATGCCTGCAAGCTCGACGAGCGCGTCGATCGCGCGTCTGCGGGCACTCACCCCCGCACCTTCACGCTGGGCAAGCCGCACGAGCCGCTGCGCCGCGCGTTGCATCGCTTCACGCTGGCCGCCCGTGTCCCCTTCGGCACCGATCGCGTACGCCAGCGACCAATCAAGCTCCGCCAGATCGCGCTCGCTGCGTGCGTCGTCGGGTGTTGCTGCGAGCAAACCCGCGATTGTGGCCTTCCCCTCTTCGAGCAAAGCACGAGCCTGCTTCGCCTCCCCGAGTCGCACGCGAACATCCGCCAAGAACTTCTGCGAAGTCACAACATCCCGCGTCGCCGTCGCGTCAGCCCCGAATGCCGCGATCGCCTTGCGCAGCCCGAGTGCTTCTTCATACAACTGGGCTGCCTCTTGCAGCCTCGCGGGCTCGGCAAACTCCGCCTGCTCGCCCAGCCGATTCAGTGCGACGGTGAGCTCGCGCACGCTGTCCGCGTCGCTGCGATCACTCGCGAGCACCTCACGCCGCAGCGAGACGCTCTCGCGCAGGAGCTTTTCCGCTCCCGCTGCATCGCCCTCATCATTCGCCACACTTGCCCGCAGCAGCAGCGCCTGCCCCAGCAAACTCCGCACGCCCTTGTCATTGCCCGCCGCTCGCAGTATCGTGATTGCTTCGTCGGCCAGCGCCTTCGCTTGCACGCCATCCCCCTCGCTGTGCCACACGCTCGCCATGTCGATGCGCAGCCCCGCACGCATTTGCAGCTGCGCCGTTTCTTCCACGCCAGGCAGCGTGGGGGTCACGAGCGTGAGCGCTTTCGTGTAGTGCTCAAGGGCCTCGGTGGGCTGCCCCAGGTTCTGCCCGCGCCCGCCCAGCGCGTCGCCCATCGCTCGCAGCGCCCGCGCTTGCTCCCAATCAAACGCCCCATCCTCGGGAAACACCTGCTTGAGCGACGCGAGCACCTTGGTCGTCGAGTCCATCAGCACGCGCCGCGTCGCCAGACTTCCCTCGGTGCGACGCATCTCCTCTGCGAGGTTGTCCACGGTCATTCGTGCGTACGAACGCATCGCGGCAAGCTGCACCATGCGCTGCGATGCAACGCCTTGCTTCCACAATCCAAAGCCCATCGCACACAGCACCAGGACCGCGGCAGCGCTCGCACTAACAACGGCAGTCCTGTTGCGAGCCACGAATCGCGCGAGCACATACACCGTCGAGTCTGCACGAGCTGCGACCGGCCTGCCCGCGAGATGTCGCAGAATGTCGTCAGCAAGCTCATTGCTGCTCTGGTAGCGTCTTGGTGCCGGCTTTTGCAATGCCTTGAGCACGATGTTGTCCAGGTCGCCTTGCAACCGCCGCCGGAGCTTCTCGACGTTGCCCTCGCGCGGCGTCGCGAGTTGCTCCGCCGTGAGTGTTGTCGCTGTGCCATCGTCGCTCGCGATGGTCTGCGTTTGGACAACCACGGTACTCGGCGCGGGCACAGCCTGCGTGTCGCCGACAATCCGCAACATCTCTTCGCGAAGGCGAGTGCTGAAGGTGTAGGGCCGCTTGCCCGTGAGCAGTTCATAGAGCAATATGCCCAACGAATAGACATCGCTCGCGGTTGTGGCGGGTTCGCCTCGCGCTTGCTCGGGGCTTGCATACTCGGGCGTCATGACCCTCAGCTCAGGTCCTGTGACCACGGTCACGGAGGCAATCTGCGGGTTGAGTGCCTTGGCGATGCCAAAGTCCAGGAGCTTGGGCTGGCCCAAGCGATCAACAAGGATGTTGGCTGGCTTGATGTCGCGATGGATGATGCCGTTGGCATGCGCAGTTTGCACCGCACTGCACACCTTGACAAACAACTCCAGACGCCGCTGCGTATCGAGCTGATTCACGTCGCAGTATGCGTCGATGGGCATGCCCTCGACATACTCCATGACAAAGTATGGGCGTGCGTCATCCGTTTCTCCGGCATCGAGCAGCTTGGCGATGTTTGGGTGAGTGAGCGACGCGAGGACCTGCTTCTCTGTCGAGAACCGCCGCAGCACCTCCGCCGTATCCATGCCGCGTTTGATGACCTTGATCGCGACTTGCATTTTCACGTGCCCGTCGTCGCGCGTAGCGAGCAGCACGTCACCCATGCCGCCAGACGCGATCATGCGTTCGATGCGATATGGACCGACATACATGCCCGACGCGAGCATGTCGCGTTGCGGTTTGCTGCGGGACGTTGCGGCTCGCGAAACACCTCCGCCCGCGGTATCCTCGGCGTCCGGTTCTGGCAACTCACGATTGGTGGAAGCGAAACGACTTGGCAAGCCTTCGACCACCTGCACGATCTTCGCGAGCGCGGCTGATCGCTGCGGTCCCATCGCTGTGATCCACTGCGTCTTGTCCAAAAAGTACGACAGTGCAGGACTAAATGCTTCCTCGCAAAACCGCACGACCACGATTGGCACGCGCAGAGAGAACGCTCGCTCGATCTCGCTTTCAAGGTGCGGGCTTGTGTTCACCGAGGGCGTAAACACGACCAGCATGCACGCGGCTTCGGTGATCGCCTGCATGATGCCGTCGGCGTAGGCCCGGCCTGCTGGCACATCGCGCGGCGCAATCCAGCAGGTGAGCCCGCGGGCTTCGAGGTCGTCGACGAGGCGCAAGGCCACGGTCTTCTCGTTTCCCGCGTGTGCGATAAAGATGTGAGTCGTTGTTGCCATGGCACGCACAGTGAGCTTACGACGAGCCGGAAAGAGCTGTGATCAGCCGCGATGGGCGACGAGATGCCGAGTTCTCCCCTCACATGCGTCTCGGACGAGACATCTCTTCCTTCGAGCCACGCGACCAGTAACGCCATGGGACGCGTGAGTCAAGGCCGTCACAACGAGATGCGTCACCGCAGCCTGAGACGATATGCCCACCTGCGGAGTACATTGGGAGAAGAGCACAGGCACTGGAGCGCACGCTGTTCTCGACCACGCCCGTGCCTTTGCTTCGCGAAACCGATAGCCGTGGCGGCACCTGGTGCGACTCGACTTGATCAATCGCTCAAAGGCTCCGGAATGCTGATTGTCGGACGTTTGCAGCGTGTGAAACTGTCCGAGGCCCCTTGCGATTGTCCCGCATTCTGGTACCATCTCGTTCTTGGAGATCACCATGGGCAAAGCCAACTCGCAGTTCGCAGCTATTCCCGCACCGGCTTTACCAGGACCACAGCGTGTGACCATTGTCTCATGGCTCGCAGCCCTCGCCATGCTGTTGGCCGCGCTCGTCGCGCCCGCAGCAAGCGCCCAAACCATCATCTACGTCAACGACGACGCGCCACCAGGCGGTAATGGCGTAAGTTGGGCAACGGCGTTCAGGGATCTGCAATCGGCGCTCGAAGTGGCGGAGGCCCTTCCAGGCGCACAGCGGAACGTGGAAATTTGGATTGGTGCTGGCACCTACGTTCCAACACGGCAACGGGAGCTCGGCGTCGGCAGGTCAGTTTCATTTATCATTCCGCGCGGCGTCGCGTTGTTGGGCGGCTTCGTTGGTAACGAAACCTCACGCTTTCCTCGACAGCCGCGAGTCAATCAGACAATCCTGTCAGGCGACATCGCCTCCGACGACTCCCCAAACATCGTCAATCGCAACGATAACGCGTTTAGTGTCGTCCTCGTCGATGCTGATCAAGGTACTGCAACCCTCGACGGTGTGACTGTTCGAGGTGGGCACGCCGATGGACCACAAGCGACAGCTGATACCAACTTCTGGTACCTTAATCGTGCCGATGGGGCAGGAATTGCAATTCGGGCCGGAAATGTTACGATCGTAAACTGCGAGATAGTGGATAATTTTGCGAGGTTGAATGGCGGAGGAATTAACGCTTTTAGTCTCAGTTTCAATGTGATTGTGAATATTCACAGTTCAGTTATTTCAAATAATACATCAGTATATGCCGCGGCCGTCTTTGGCGGAGAAGGCAATGTTATAACAAATATCACTAACTGCACGATTGTCGATAACTTTGGCAACAGTCCGATCACCCATGGGGGCTCGATCATCTACGCCCAAGAAAGCTCCATGCAGATTCGCAATACGATCTTCGCTCGAAATCATCACAACAATAATCAAAACATCACTCGCGAGCAATTTTTCTCTGGGACATTCCACTCCTGTACATTTCGATTATCGCACTGTATGCTGCAGATGAATGTACCGGTCAGCCCTTTGATCCCCGAGAATGTGAATCCCGTATATGACGTTCCGGTCTTCGCAACGTCGGGGGTGACACCTTACGCACTCGCCCCATCTTCACCGGGTATCGATGCGGGATCAGTTGCATTCGTGCAACATGCACGAGATTTCCTTTACAATCGGAGAGTGCGAAACGTACCTGACATTGGGGCCACCGAAGTCGATTCTTTGGCGTTCACTCCCAGAATCTATGTAAATGAACGTCTGACAACCGGCGGGAATGATGGTAGCTCCTGGTCGAATGCTTTTCGAGATACCACGAGCCTCCGTGATGCACTCGCGTATGCAGCCATACCAACCAACGGCGTAGAAGAAATCTGGATAGCCGCTGGTACCTACACCCCAAGCCCACCCCTCTCCCAAGGTGGCTCGCGTTCGCAAAGCTTCAACCTCCGAAACAACCTCGCCCTCTACGGCGGCTTCCAAGGCAACGAGACACTGCTCAGCCAGCGAAACCCCGCAGCGAATGCCTCCATCCTTTCAGGCGACCTCAACGCTGATGACACCGGTGACCTGAACCGAGAAGATAACAGCTTCCACGTTCTGCGAAGCGTGACCTCTGGATTTCCCGTGGTCGATGGTTTGACAATCACCGCAGGAAATGCGAATGGCTCCACGCTGCTTGATCAGTCCGGAGGCGGCTGCCTCATCACCGATGCGCTGGGCGGTGCTCACTTCATGAACTGCAGGTTTGTCGGCAATCGTGCGCTCAATGCTGGCGGTGCCGTTGCCATCTATCGCGGCTTTGCTCGTGCGACGGGTACCACATTCGATACAAACATTGCAGGGCCGACCATGCCAGAACCTGGCATTGGCAATGGTGGTGCAATCTTTGTGACTAACGAAGGTGCTTCTATGACGCTAGATAGATGCACGCTTATGAACAACAGGGCAAGTTGGTATGGCGGAGCGGTTGCAAACTTTAACTGGTCATCGATTACTGTAAAAGCATCAACATTCCTCCGCAACAGGGCAGGTTCTGCCCCTGGTGGTGCCGGTGGCGCAGTGTTTACTGGCCTTGGTGCGACAGCTACGACAAGAGCGACAGCCAATCTCATTGCCTGTAAGTTCTTCGGTAATGCAGCGCCGGACGGATCAGCCTTGGGTACTTTTCAGGGCGGCAGCATCTCAGCAGCAAACGCGCTCCTTGCAGGCAATGTTGCATCAGCATCGTGCGTCATCTACATCGCACCAAGTGATCCGGGGCAGCTCCCGTCGCAAGGAATCTTTGAGAACTGCACGGTCACATATAATCAAACAACCGCAGTCGGACCAAATGCGGTATTTTCTGGCATTATTGTCGAGGGAATTAGTCGCAACAATACACTTGCTATTCGCAACAGTATTGTCTGGCAAAACGGGCCGAGGACTGCTGTCGAGTTTACTCAGCAAAATCAAGTCGCAGCAGTGGTGGGCGTAGAGCCTTTGAGCGTCGCGTATTCCCAGGTCCAAGGCTGGACAGGCTCCCTCGGTGGCACTGCCAACAACGGCCTCGACCCCCTCTTCCTCCGAGCCCCCTCCCCGGGCCCCGATCAATCCTGGGGCACACCCGACGACGACTACGGCGACCTCCGCCTCTCCTCCAACTCCCCTGCCATCGATAGCGGCGATTCCCTCGCCGTTCCCCAAGACACCTACGACATCGACCAAGACGGCAACACCACCGAGGCCCTCCCCCTCGACCTCGCTGGCCAACCCCGCTTCTACGACGACCCGACCCGCGCGAACACCGGCAACGGCAACCCACCCGTCGACCGCGGCGCCTACGAGAACAACCTCGCCACCACCACCTGGGCCGATCCCTTCGGCGGGCGCTTCGATGACGCAACCAACTGGGCAGGCGGCGTTCCTACCTCCACCGTCCGCGCGGTCTTCGACTCCTCCATCGGCCTCAATCGCGCGTACACCGTCACCATCCCCACCAACCAAAGTGCCTACTCACTCAGCGTGCTCGCCAACGAGCTGAACATCAATCTCCGCGGCCTCACCACTTCAGGCAATCTTACGCTCGCAGGCCCAGGCACCGATCAGAACGCACCCACCCTGCTCGTCTCCGGACCCGCGGGCGTCCCCACGGGGCTCGCCGTCACCAACACAGGCAACAGCCCGCGCACCCTCTTCGCAGGCAACGGCGTTGTGGCTGCCGCCGCAGGCACCGCAGCCAACCTGCGCATCGACGGCAGCCGCGCAAGCCTGCAGTTTGCCAACACGCTCGATCTGGGCCTCGCAGGCTCCGCGCAAGTCAGCGTCGTCAATCGGGGTTGGCTCGGTGCGACGTCCCTCCGCGCGGGCCTCAATCCAGGCTCTGTCGCCGGCATCACTGTCGCCGGCACCCCGGGCGTGGGCGACAGCCTGCTCTCGCTCGCAGGCCCAGGAGCAGACGAAGTGATCCTCGCCTCGCGCGGCACGGCAACGCTCACTGCGACCAACCAGGCCCTCATCGCGGGCATCGATGCGCTCGACCGCGTGGTGCTCGCAGAACACCCAGGCAGCGTCGCCACGCTTTCGCTCTCAGGCCTCGGCACGCTTTGGGACACCAGCCAAAACGACCTCATCTTCGCCAAGGCGGGCACTGCAAACATCTCCATCACCGACGGTGCCCAGCTCACCACTGCCACCGCCAACAGCCTCATTCTCGCCGAGCAGCCAGGCAGCGTCGCCAACATCACCATCGGCCCAGGCAGTAACTGGACGGAGCTCGTGCAAAGCGTCGTCCTGGCAGGCGAAGGTGAGGCCACCATCACCATGCTGCCAGGCTCGTCGCTCAACTTCCAGAGCAATCTCGTCGTCAACCCCGCAGGCACCATCCAAGGCAGCGGCACAATCACCGGCGGCGTCTTCAACGTCGGCACTGTTCGCGTGGGCAACTCGCCCGGCACGCTCACCATTAACGGCAGCTTCCGCCAGCTCGCTGGCCAGAGCGACCCCGACCCCGCACGCCGCAACCGCGCAGGCCAGCTCGAGATGGAAGTGCAAGGCCTCGCGCCCAACCAGTATGACCGCCTCATCATCAACCCAGGCGTCGGCGGCACCGCCGAACTTGGCGGCGGCCTCATCGTCCGCCTGGGCCAAGGCATCGATATCGCCGACAACACCCAGCTGCCCATTATCACGGGCCCCCGCGGAGCCACGCGCTTCGACGCAGCCCTCCTCCCAAGCCTGCCCAACAATCGCTTCGCACGCGTGATCTACGGCTCGGGCCTCAACTCGCCCGTCAACCTGGGCGTGCAACCACTGCAACCTCCGTATAGCCCCGACGAGCCCGAAGGAGCCGCCGTCGCGGGCATTCCGAGTGCCGTCATCGCCGCCGACTTTGATAACGATGGCGACCCCGACCTTGCCGTTACCGTGCCCGACGAAGTTGCTAATCAGCCTGGCGCGGTGTTTGTCATGCGCAATGCGGGCGTACAAGCCGGCAACTGGCAGGGCTTCCCCTCTGTCGACATTCTGCAGCTCAACACAGGCATCGACCCGCAAGACATCGACGCCGCCGACATGGACGGCGACGGGCTGCCCGAGTTCATCGTTGCCAACAAGGGCAGCGACAACGTCGTGATCTACAAAAACACCGCAGGCACGGGCTTCACGCCACTTGCGCCCATCGCCACGGGCAACGCCCCGGTAAGCGTCAGCGCTGCGGTCTTTTTCGATAGCGGCACCGCGACGCAGCTGCCCGATCTGCTCGTCGCCAACGAGCTCGACGAGACCGTCCAGTTCTATCGCAACAGCGATGCGCCGGGGCCTCCTGTCCTTCTCGTGCGCCCGGCCGTCACCGTCCCGGGTCGCCCCGTTCGAACACGCCCCAGCGACCTCGACAACGACAAGCGTCGCAAGCGAGAAGCCGTTGCGCTGGTCGCAGCGAGCGGTACTGCGGGCTCGCAGGACGCGGTCGTTCCGCTTGTGCCCAGCGGGCCCGATGGCCCCAACGCAAACTTCCTCCGTCTCCCAAGCGTGCCCGTGCCTTCCGCGCCGAAGGACCTCATCAGCCACAACTTGAACAGCGTGCCGACCGATGACGTGATCGTCATCTCACAAAGCGGCACCCTCAGCGTTCTTCGCAATCGCACGCCCGTCGAAGGCGCCATCGGCACAGAGCCGCTTGCTCCTGCGGTCAACTTGCCCATCGCTGGCGTCGGCATCGACCTTGCCGCGATCGACATCGATGGTGACAACGACCTCGACGTCGCGATTGTGACAAGCCAAACGCTGTCGCCTTCTTCGCCGCGCGACGTACTGACACTCCGCAACCTCAGCGACGAATCAACGATGATCGCGCTCGCGGAGCCCGAGTCGTTGAGCGCAACCGGGGCCGATCCGCTCTTGGTCGTCGGTGCCGACGTTGACACAAGCGGCATTGACGATGTGATTTACCTAGGCGTACCACCCGAGTGCGCCACGTGCCTCACTACCCCGCAGAACGTCTTCACCCGCCCCGCTCCAGTCACAACACCGTCGCAGTGCGATACGATTGACTTCAACAACGACGGCCTCTTTCCCGACGACGCCGATCTCATCGAGTTCCTGAGCGTGCTTTCCGGTGTCGATTGTACCACCGGCACCTGCAATGACATCGACTTCAACAACGATGGCCTGTTCCCTGACGACGCAGACTTGAGTGCTTTCCTCAGAGTGCTATCCGGTGCAGATTGTCAGTGAATGGTTGCCCGGTCGTGGTGGAGCCTGGACCAGTCCCCCGATGTTGCACGTGCAGCATGCCAGCTGGGCGCCCAACCCACGCAGGCAATCTCTCGCGCTTCGCGGGCTTGCGGTGCCCGAGCGAGGTTGGGCTTTTGCGGTGGGCCAATGTTCACTGGGACAAAGGCACCATGACGGTGCGCAGCCCCAAGACCGCAGGGCACGCGGGGCATGCGGTGAGGTTCGTACCAACGCGGCCCACGCTGCGAGGGATTCTGGAGCGGCTTTTCGAGGCTGCGCCCGAGGGTGAGGTATTCGTGATTCCAAAGCTGCGCGACCCCAGCGTGAACTTGCGGAGCGGGTTTGAGCGCATCATCACCCGAGCGGGCGAGAAAGCGTGGCCCCGACTGTTCCACAACTTGAGGGCCGCTGCTGCAAGCGACTGGGCAGCGACCTTCCCGAACCATGTGGTCGCGAAGTGGTGCGGTCACTCCCCGCTCATTGCCGCCAAGCACTACCTCCACACGACGGACGCACACTTCAACCTTGCCGCAGGATTGCACCCCGAAACGGCAACACCCTCGCCCACCAAAGGCGCGGCAGCAAATCCGGCAGCACAAGCGCGCCCACAGCGCGATAACAACGAATGCCAAGATTTTCACGCGTTCAACGATGACGAGACGGAAAGCGATGAGTCTCAGTCACTTATGGCATCGGTTGGCAATGCCTGTGATTCAGTGGGACAAGAAAAAACCCCCGCCGAAGCGAGGGTAATGACCCCGATGGGATTCGAACCCATGTCACATCCGTGAAAGGGATGTGTCCTGGACCAGGCTAGACGACGGGGCCGGCTTGGTGGGGAGTATAGGGTGGGAGTCGGGCTTTGCCAACTCGCAGGGCGGGTGTCAAATGGCGCGGTCGTTTCGAACAGTTGCGCGGTCGCCTCTGCGCCAGCGTGGCTCGATCGCGAGCCGAGGTTGCAACCCGGAACTACCGCTCCGACAGCGGAAAGTTGATGCGGTACTCGCCCTGCCACACAGGAAACTCGACGAGCACGCGGTAGCCCATGAACTGCGTGGGGTCGATCTGCGCGGCTTCGATCGCGTAGCGCGCGAGGTCGTAGTGACGCGGGCACTCGGCGGCGGGCTGCGGGGCTGCGCCGTGGCCCAGCACCATCACGCGGGTGTCGTCGGGCAGGCGTTCAAACCAGTCGCTGCTCGTGCCCGAACCGGGCACGTCGCCTGGCGTGGCGGCGAACGAGAAGAGGCCGGGCGTGGGCATGGCGCGAGATGCGATGGACTGATGGATGTAAATATCGTGGATGAGCAACTGCGTGGGCTGGTGGATGCGCACGGCGGCGCTGATACGCGAGTTCGGGTTCGTGAGGGGGTTGCTCAGCCCCTTGCTGATGAATCGCACGCTCACATCGAGTGGGCCTAGCCAGTTGTCGCGGTCGGGCGTGTCGGGAAAGTCAATCAGCAGAGCGGTGCGCGAGTCTCTGCCTTCGAGGCGCACGGGGCGCAGGGCACCGGTGCAGAAGCGATCAACGATGTGGGCCTCGAGCGACGGGGTTGCGGCCTTGCTCGGCATCGCGGGGCGAAGGTCGCCCGTCCAGACGCCCGCTTGGTTCTCTCGCGACCACCAGCCCGCAAGGATGGACGCGATCACCGGGCGCGCAAAGGTGCGGCGGCGCGCGCCCAAAAGCGTCACGAGCACCGACTCTTGCAGCGACGCGGCTTTGTCCGCAGGCTTGCCCGTGGGCTCGATGATGCTCACGGTGGACTTGGCGTTCAGCGACTCGCCGCACACCTTGAGAGCCGCAGCATACAGCGCGCGGCGCTCAGCCTTCGTGGGCAGGGCCGCGTTGGCATCACCCAGGCCCATGCTCAGCAAATCGACGAACGCCTGGCGACTGCGCGATGTCGCAGCGATGGTCTGCTCAAACTGCTCGACGGCGGCTGCGGCATGCAGCACGGGGTCGATGGCACCGAGACGCTCTTTCGCAGCATCGACGACTGCCTTCAGCGCAATCGGGCCGGGCAGCCGGCGCAGCGCATCGATGGGTGTGCGATTGGCGTCAATGCCCTCGTACACGCGTTGGGCGGTGCTCTTGCTCACGCCCAGCCAGGTTGCCATGCCGCCCATGCTGCGGGCGCGAGAGGGGAACTGCTCGATGAGCTGCGAAAACACCGCGCGCAGTCGCTGGGCGAGCTGCGTGAGCGTGGCGGTGTCGAGCGCGGGTGCTGGCTGTTCCCAGGTCGCGAGCGGGAGGGGCGGCTCTTGGCGTGTCGCCGCAGCTTCCCCAGAGGCGAGAGAACCGGCTTCCGGGGACGTTGCCTTATTCGTGGGCTTCCTTGGCATCTGGAGATAAGGATACCAAACCCCAGGCGAGGGCCTGTGAAAATAGGGGAAATGGCCCGCAGAAAGCACTGCTTTGGAGGGCCTATGTCGCCTAGGAGGGCTTGTTATCCCTTGATCTTGAGCGGTGGCTGCCAGATCTTCTCCGAGAGCCCGCCCGATTCGTCCTCTTCGATCGAGAGAATGTAATCCTCGACCGACATGCCCGACTGGTTGGCCTCGACGCGCACCGACTCATCGAAGGACTTCGCGTCCGCGATGACATCGTCTCGCCAGCCGGTAGCGCTCTTCACGTAGTGGAGCGTGTAGCCCTCGATGGGCTCGAGCTTCTTGCGCGTGGAGAGCGCGCTGCCGATGCCAGCGCGGACAAGTCCGCCGCCACGACGGCCGATGCGGAAGGTGGTGGAGCGCTGCACTTCCATGCCCATCTGCATCACCGCAGAGTCGCCATTCACGGTCGTGCGGAAGGGGTAAACGCCGTAGTCGGCGTCGACCACGAGGTCGGAGTTCTCCAGGCGCCACGCGAAGTAGTCGTCGACGGTCATCATGCGGAGGCGCTTGGGGTCGATGCGGTTGCGCATTTTGAGGATCGTCGCGAGCTTGTAGGGCTCCTTCTTGCGCAGCTCCTTCTCCGGGCAGCTTTGCGCCAGCGACAGGCACTCCTTGTAGAAGGCCAGGCTCTCGTCGGTGAGACGCGCCACCAATGCGCCGGCGTTGTTGTTGCGGATGTTTTCCTCACCAGCCTCGTAGTGGGTCACGACCTGCGCCTCGGGCTTGGGCTTGCACGCGGGCAGCGCGAAGAGCGCAAGGCACACGGCAACGAGGGCAAGGCAGCGCGCAAACGGAACAGAACACAGCATGGGATTCTCCAATCGGTTGTGAAAAGGTAACCGAAAGGGCCTCGAAGTGCAAGGGGCGAAAACAGCAGAAATTGCGATTCGCGGAGCACGCCGATTGTTCAGTTTGGGTAAACTCCGGACATGGCGATGCGACTTCCTCGTGCGGGCATTCTGGCGGTGTGGGCGGGGCTTGCCGTGGGCAACGCCGGGCTTGCACAGCCGAGTGCGATGTCCACTCTCACGCCCCCAGCAAACGGGCCGCGCCGAGCGGACAGCACATGGTTCGCCCTCGCAGACTGCACGATTTACGAAGGACCGGGCAAGCAGCCTGTGCGCGGCACCATCGTCGTTCGCGAGGGGCGGATCTCGGCGGTCTTGCCCGCAGGCGCGGGGGCAGATGGCAAGCTCGGCACGGCGGATGACGTGCCGGCACGTGTTCCCGTCGGGCCCGCAGTGATCGATGCTCAGGGGCTGCACGTCTACCCCGCGTTTATCGACCCTTACGTCGAAGTCGAGACGCCCGCGCCCGTGCTGCCTGCGAGCTTTGTCCACTGGAACAACGCCGTGACGCCCTCGCGAAGTGCGCTCGCGGGCCCTGGTTTGACCGAGGCGCGAGCAGCAAAGCTGCGCGAACTGGGCTTTGGTGCCGCAGCGATCGCGCCCGATGGCGGCATCGTGGCGGGGCAGAGCGCGGTGGTGAGCCTTGCGAAGCCCGCGGCAGACGCGAGCGTGAGCAAGCCTGCGGTGTATGCCGATGGCGTGTATCAGCGCATCGCGCTCGAGACCAATCGCGGAGGCGGCTATCCCAACAGCCTCATGGGCACGATCTCGCTCATCCGCCAGTGCTTCAGCGACGCTGATTGGCTAGCGGAGTTGCCCCCAAGCGCGATGAACGAGCAACGCGAGCTGAACGAGGTGGGCATGCTGGAGCTCGCGAAGCAAGACGAGGGGCAACCGCGCCTGTTCGTGATGGACGCGAGCAACGAGCTGAACGTGCTGAGGGCAGCAAAGATCGCAGAGGAGTTTGATCGCCGGACGATCATCGTGGGCAGCGGGATGGAGTTTGCCAGGCTCGATGCGGTGCGAGCCACGGGGCTGTCGTTCATTCTGCCGCTCGTATTCCCCAAGGCGCCTGATGTCGCAAGCCCGGACAAAGCCGAGGGCGTCGAGCTCCGCACCATGATGGCGTGGGAGCAAGCACCGACCAACCCAAGGCGACTTGCGGGCGCGGGCGTGGAGTTTGCCTTCACGACAAACAAGCTGCGCGAAGTGAACGACTTTCCGAAGGCCCTGCGCGAGGCGATACGCGCGGGCCTTGCGCCCGACGCGGCTTTCGCCGCTCTCACGACCACGCCCGCGAAGATGCTGGGCGTGGGAGAGGAACTCGGGTCGATCGAAGCGGGGAAGCGTGCGAACTTGCTCGTGAGCAGCGGCCCGATGTTTGACCTTGCCGCGAAGGAGAGCAAGGTGCGCACGGTGTACGTCGATGGCGTCGCGCACGTCATCAGCGAGCGTGCGCTGCCCGTGGATGGGGCATGGCAGCTTGCCTTCGCAGTTGGGGGCAAGGAAGTGCTCGCGACACTGAAGCTCGATGGCACGAAGGCAAGCATCGAGTTTGATGCGACTGCCAAGGCAGACGACGCTGCCGAGCAAGCCGAGAAGAAGGATGAGCCGGAAGCGACCGCCGCGGAAGCCGCGGGCGAGCCCAACGCAGAAAAGACCGAGAAAGCAGACAAGACAGAGAAGGCAAGCAATGCCAACGTCATCTCTGCAAAGAAGGTCGAGCGAGCGGGCCGAGGCGTGACCTTCGCGATCGATGCGAAGCAGCTTGCGAGTGCCTTGGGCGTTGAGCAACCAACACAAGGCGCGGGCGACGCGGCTGCTGTGGCCCTCGTGGGCCTGACGTTCGACGCATTCGATGTGCCGCAGGGCCTGACGGGGGTGGTGCAGTCTCCGACGCAGCAGTGGACGCTGCGGGGCGAACGCAGCGTGCGCGGGCTTGAGGGCGTGTGGCCCCTCTCGCAGGCAACCAGCAACATGGCGGGGCTCGAGCAAGCAACGCTCGTGGTGAGCGACATGGGCGAGGTCAAGCTGTTTGCACCGTTCGAGACCGAGGTCGCCGGGCCCATTGTCTCGACGTGGCAAGATGGCGAACTCGTCGTGCAGCTGCCAGCGCAAGGCATCAACCTGACGCTGCAGCCACGATGGCAAGACGACGCGATCTCGGCAGAGGTAGAGGTCGAGGCGGGCACCAACGTGCGCCGTGCGATCGTTTCTCGTCGCGGCAAGAATCCGTTCGCGGGCGAGTGGCGCGTGGTAAGCATGGATGGCGAGCCCGTGCCTGAGGGCGAGGCGGAGCAAGTGCTCGTGAAGATCGAGAGCTCGCTGAAGAAGGATGGCGTGAGCGTCTCGCGCAGTGTGAACGAAGACGGCAAGAAGGTGACCAAGACCGCGAAAGCCAACGACGCAACCCGCAGCGCGAACACCATCACTTTCTCGCACACGCTCAAGGACATCGGCTTTGACTCGCCTCTGCGCAGCAGCGACACGCTGCGGCTGCGATTTGATGCGGGTGCACCCAGCGACCTGAGCGAGAGCGACGCCAAGCGGCTCGATGCGGCGAAGCGGCTCGACACCATCGAGGGTGAGTCAACGCTGACCAACCCCGATGCGCCGGATGCCCCGAGCGGCAAGCACGTCTACGTGCTGGCCCGCGTGCCCGATGAGGTCGACCCCAGCACGCAGCCCGCGAAGGACGTTCCCGAGAAGCTGGGCCTGCCCTTTGGCCCATTCGCAATCGCCGAGCCCGTGACAGCACGCGACACGCTGCTGGTAAACGCAACCCTGTGGACCAACACCGCGACGGGCAGCGAGAACGACGTCGTGCCCGCTGGCACGCTGGTGCTCAAGGGTGGAAAGATCGCGGCGCTCGTGCCGCACGAGCCTGGGCTGCGGTTTGAGGATGCGTTAGCGCAGGTGCGTGGGCAGGTGGGGACGGATGCGCTGATCATCGATTGCACGGGCATGCACGTGACGCCCGGGCTGATCGACGCCCACAGCCACACTGGCATCAGCCAGGGCGTGAACGAGGGCGGGCAAGCCGTGACGGCAGAGGTGCGGATCGCCGACGTGACCAACCCCGACGATGTGAACTGGTATCGCCAGCTCGCGGGGGGCATCACGAGCGTGCTCAGCTTGCACGGCAGCGCGAACGCCATCGGCGGGCAGAGCCAGGTGAACAAGCTGCGCTGGGGCTGCGCCGAGCCCGACGCGATGCACTTTGCAGAAGCGATTGCCGGCATCAAGTTCGCACTGGGTGAGAACCCGCGGCAAGTGAACTGGGAGGCAAGCAGCGATCGCTACCCCAAGACCCGCATGGGCGTCGAGACGCTCATTCGCGATCGTTTCGTGGCAGCCAAGGAGTACGCGGCCGCCCGGAAGCGCGACCCGCAGGGCACGCGCCGCGACCTGGAGCTCGATGCGATCGTGGAGATTCTCGAGGGCAAGCGCCTCGTGCACTGCCACAGCTATCGCCAGGATGAGATCGTGATGCTCACGCACGTCGCTCGCGACTTTGGCTTCCGCATCGGCACCTTTCAGCACATCCTCGAGGGGTACAAGGTTGCTGATTATGTGCGCGACTTCAGCGGCGGCGGCAGCGGCTTTACCGACTGGTGGGCCTTTAAGCAAGAGGTGCAGGACGCCATCCCCGCGGGCCTTCCGCTCATGCAGAAGGTCGGCGCGACCACAAGCTTCAACAGCGATAGCAACAACCTCGCACGCTTCATGAACGTCGAAGCAGCCAAGGCCGTGCGATACGGGCGCGAGGTGGGGGGCTTTACCGACGCTGAAGCCCTGCGCTTCGTCACGCTCCACCCCGCGATGCAGCTGAAGGTGGACGACAAGGTCGGGCGCCTCCGCCCGGGCATGGACGCGGACGTGGCGGTGTGGACGCGTTCACCACTTTCCACGCTTGCTCTCGTGCACAGCACGTTCGTCGATGGCAAGCGGTTGTTTAGCAGAGAAGAAGACGCGAAGCTGCGGGCGAGCAACGCCCGCGAGCGGGCAAGGCTGATTGCCAAGATTCTTGAAGACGCGGACGCGAAGAAGGAACGCGAGAAGCAGGCACTCAAGGACGCACCAATCGCTGGCACCAAGCCCGCCGAGGAGTCCAGCTTGCTCGAAGAGCTTGGGCTGACAGCGGAGCAGGCTGAGCACCTCCGCCAGCTCTATCTCGAAGCCATGACCAGCGGCCGACCGCCAACCGACGCACCGGGCCTCTGCGGCTGCGGGCTGCCGCACGCCGCATGGAGCACAATGCGGTAGCGAGCATGTCGCATCGAGAACGGGATCGGATCTCAAGACCAACAAATCAAATGCCGGGCAAGAAGACAAGAGGGCACCGATGAAGACCAAAAGTTCGACACTCAAGCCGACGCCGATGACGCCCCTCACCACGAGGCGCAGCCCCTCGCGATCAGCTGCTGCATGGCTGTGTGGCGTGCTCGTCGCGGCGAGCGTGATGGTGGGCACTCCGCCCGCTCTCGCCCAGGACCTGACGTTCAAGCCAGGGCCCCAGTCGCAGCCTGTGCTCGTCGTCAACGCGCGGGTGCACACGATGCGCCTCGCCGCGGCGTCTGAGTCGCTCGCGGACATCGGCACGGGCCTCATCGAGAACGCGGACGTGCTGTTTGAGAACGGCAAGATCGTGCGTGTTGTCGCTCGCGACGTTGGGATGTCGATCGACAAGACGGGACTTCCTGCGAACGCGGTCGTGGTCGATGCTGGCGGCGCAGCGATGTATCCCGGGCTGATCGCTGCGTGGACGCAGTTGGGCATGACCGAGATTCAGGCGGTGGCAGCGAGCAACGACCTTGCCGAGACTGGCTCCATCACGCCCGAAGTGCGTGCCACAATCGCTATCAACCCCGACTCCACGCTGCTGCCCGTGACGCGCAAGACGGGCATCTTGCTCGCGGCCGTCGCGCCCAGCGGGGGCCTTCTGAGCGGTCAGGCGGGCATCATCCGCATGGATGGCTGGACGATCGACGAGATCGCGGTCGAGCGCAGCATCGGGCAGGTCGTGCGCTGGCCCAGCATGCGCACCTTCACGGCATGGTGGATGGAGCGGAGCGAAGAGCAGCAACGCGTCGACATCTCTGCGAATGTCGCACGCATCGAGGGCGCGTTCGACGCAGCAGAGGCTTACCTGCTTGCCAAACTGGGCGACGAAACGAGCCTGACCGATCTGCGTTGGGAGGCGATGCGCAGCGTGCTGCCGATTCCCGCAGCAGGCAGCGACGGCTCGGCGACAGCACCGTCGCGTGGAGACAAGCCCTGCTTCTTCGTCGCAAGCGATGTGGCGCAGATTGTCGCCGCGATCAACTTTGCCAACGAGCGAGGCCTCAAGGCCGTGATCGTGGGCGGACGCGAGGCGATGCAGGTGGCTCCTTTGCTGAAGCAGCATGAGGTGCCCGTGATTCTGCTCGGCGTGCACAACATGCCCATACGCGACGACAGCGCGTTCGACGAGCCCTTTGTGCTCGCGCGAGACCTGCACCAGGCAGGCGTGCGATTTGCATTCAGCCATGCCGACGACACGGCGCACGAGCGCAACCTGCCCTTTGCGGTCGGCACCGCCGTGGCGCATGGGCTACCAGAGGCCGCCGCGCTGCGAGCGCTCACGCGAGACGCCGCCGAGATTCTGGGCGTGGGCGATCGCTACGGCAGCCTCGAGCCCGGCAAGAGCGCCACGTTCTTCCTCGTGCGCGGTGGCAGCCCGCTCGAGGTCGTGAGCGAAGTGACCACCGCGTTCATCGATGGTCGAGCCGTGCCCCTTACGAGCAAGCAGACCGAACTCGCGAAGAAGTACCTCGAGCGTTATCGCCAGCAGCAGCCCGCTGCGGGCGAGTGACCCAAGCCTGCCAGCGAGAATGCCGCGATCAGCCAGCCTTCGCGGCGGGCTCGGTCACCTCTTGGGTCGCCTCCGCAGTCGCTTGCGCGGCTTCCGGCGCAGCGGCCGGTGCATTCTCAAGAGCCTCGGCGGGCTGCGCTGGCTTCGATGCGGTGCGCAGCGCCTCGCTCGCGCTCGTGCCGGCGGGCAGCACGAGCGTCACGCCCGCGTTGCGCTCGCCCCGCACCGTGAGCACGCTGGGGCCCACCGTGGCGCGGATCTGGGTGGACTGCGTCGGCGCGAGCACCCAGTTTCCCGTGCCAAAGGGCGAGCGCACCTGCATCCGCTTGCGGAAGCGTGGCGTGTTCGGATCGACCCGGAACGTGGCGCGGGGCTGGATCGTGTCCTGGGGCTGTGCCTGCGCTGGCGCGTCCGCAGCGGGGGCTTGGGTCAGCATGTCGTCCGGCGCTGGCGTTGCCGCGTGCATCGGCTGATGCGACTCTGCTGCACGCAGCGCATCGTTCACGACGGTGCGCACGCCGCCTGTGTACCCACGATCCGCGAGCCACTTGTTCCGCGCATTCTCCAGATGCTTCAGACCCCTCGGCTCGATGCGCTGCCAGGGTGAGATGCCGATCGACAACGTGCCGACACGCACATACGCGGTGCGAAGCTCCTCTCCCGGTGCGCCATAGCGCCACGCCCCGGGCTCTTCCAGCGTGCGATCCTCAGGGCGCGGGCCCGCGAACGCATCGGTGCTGGTGATGGGCTGCGTGACAAACAGCCTGCCGTTTATCCCAGCATCCGGGTCGCGAAGGCGGCTCTGCACATGCAGGCTGCGCGTGCCAGTGTGGTTCATGTGGTGGCCTACAAAGTGACCGGGAGCGACGATGCGAGGCCTTTCCATCCGCGGCTTGCCAGCAGCCCTCTCAACAGCCTTGTCAGCGCTTTGGGGCTGGCTCGCGTGCGCGGTGCCCGCGACGCATGCCAGCGCAAGCAATGAAGAAAGCCCAGCAACAACCCACGACGCGCGACGCAAACCCATGACGCCATCCCTTCTCTTTGCAGCCTGCATGCAACTCGTGCAGGGCCCGCCGTGTTCCACGCCCGGAACGCATATGCCCAGCGGTGCAAGCTGATTGTCTCCGATCTGTTCGCAAACTCCAAGCGGATTGTGCGTCCGCGGCGCGGATTGTCGCGGAGAATGGGCGTGCAACGGGCGTTCGCGGACGTTGCTCGTGTCTGCGATGCGGATCGCTCTTGGGTTATGAGGGCCTTTGCTGGATTTGGCACTTACCCTTTCGTGCTGCGAAGCTGCCCATACGCCTCCAGCACGCCTCGCACCTGCTCGCTTGCACGCCGGTTGGCACGCACGTAGGTGTTCGCGGTTCGCGCCAACGTCGCCGCTCGCTCCGGGCTCTCCAGCAGCGAAGAAACCGCACTCGCCCACGCCGCCGGCTCGCGCGGCGAGAGCACAAGCTGCGCGGTGACGCCTTGCAGCAAATAGTCCACGCGTGTGTCCTGCGCTGCCACCACCACCACGCCGCGCCCGAAGGCTTCCAGCAGCATGCTCCGCTGCTCGCCGCTTGCTTCCGGGTGCAGCAGCAGATCGCCCGCCAGCAGCAGGTCCGGGCGCGCCTCGAGGTCCTCAATGAGCGAGATGCGCGATCGCAGGACGAGCGAAGGATCGATCGTGCGTGCCACGCGCCACACGTCCGCCCGCCTCGCAGCGCGAGCATCGCAGAACAGCAGCACGTCGTCTCGCCCGCGAAGGATGGGCGCCAGCCCCGTCAATACAGCTTGAAACGCCGCCGCATCGCGCCCAGTGCCCACGAGCATGATGCTTGCGCTGCGCTTGGTGTCCAGCACAGGGTGGGGCTCATCCGCAAGCACGCCCCACGGCGCAACCACGCACGGCATGCTGCCAACGGTCTCCTTCAGCCGATTGCGCGTCGCATCATCGGGTGCGATCGCGATCACATCGTCTGCAGGCGTGAGCCCAAGCTCCCGTGTGCGCCCCACGAGCCCCGCGCGCCACACATCCAGCGCAAGCCCCGCCCCAAGCTCGCGCGCTGCCCGCAGCGCAAGAGGCCAGATCGACCCGCCAAACGCGTGCACCACGCGCACGCGCTGTCCCTCGCCTTCGGCTTCGTCGAGGCGGCGGACACGATCGACCAGTGCACGCGTCGCAAAGCGCCGCAGCAGTGGGGCAGTCACGGGCGTGTACGCAAGGCTCCGCGCATACACCTCGCTGCCATCGCGCGCCAGCAACTGGTCGGGCAGGGCTTGCACCACGCTCACGCCCTCGTCGGCAAGGCCCAGCTCGAGGCGACTGAGCATGGCGCGTTCTTGCAACGCAAACAGAGAATCGGCGATGAGCAGCGCACGCATGGGTGGATCAATGCTAGGAGCTAGCGCTTGCGGCGCAGCCACGCGTGCAGCGTGGGCCCGTCCCAGGTGTTGATGACCATGTCCTTGGTCGCCCAGCCCCTACGCGCGGTCGCGATGCCAAAGCGCAGGTTTGCAAAGTCGTCGGGGTGGTGCACGTCGCAGTCAATGGCGAGGAGCACGCCCGCCTCGCAGGCCATCCGCACGTGCAGATCGCGAAGGTCCAGGCGGCTCCAGTGGCTGTTCACTTCGAGGGCAACGTTGTGCTGCTTCGCGGCTGCCAGCAGCTCGTGCATCGCGGGCTCTAGCCCTGCACGCTGGTTGATGATGCGACCCGTTGGGTGCCCGATGATGTGCACCAGCGGATGCTCGATGGCGCGCAGCAGCCGCTTCGTCGCAGTCGCGGCATCTTGCTTCAAGGATGCGTGCGGGCTCGCGACGACCACGTCAAGCTGCTGCAACAGCTCGTCGCTGTAATCGAGGTTGCCATCGGCAAGAATGTCCACCTCGCTGCCCGCGAGCACCGTCATGCCAAGCTCCGCGTGCAGCTTGGCATGCACCTCGCGCACTGCCTGCATGTGCGTCCGCAGCCGATCGGGCTTCAGGCCCCGCGCGATCGTGCTGCTCTGGCTGTGGTCTGTCACGGCGATGGTGTGAAAGCCCCGGGCGTGCGCAGCACGCGCGAGCTGCTCGATGGAAAGCACCCCATCGCTCGCGGTCGTGTGGCTGTGGAGCTCGCTGCGAATGTCCTCTACCCGCACAAGCGCCCGCGCGGTGTGAGCAACATCCAGGGCTACGCCGGAGGTGGCAGCGGAGCCAAACTCTCCGCGGTCCTCCCGCATCTCGGGCGGCACGAACGGCGCGCCAAGATGGGCATAGATCGCGCCCTCTTCGCTCGCATCCACGACTCCGTCGGGCAGTGGTCGCGAAGCCGAGACCGGCCCCGCTTCGTGAAAGGGCTTCCACGTTGAGTCGAGAAACAAGCCCCATTCATTGAGCGTGAGGCCTTTGGTCTGCGCCAGTGCTCGCAGCCGCACGTTGTGCTCCTTGCTGCCCGTGAAGTACTGCAGCGTTGCACCAAAGCTCACACGCGGCACCACACGCACGTCCACCTGGAGCACCTTCGTGCTCGTCTGCTGATGCGGATGGGGCTCGGCTGCCTTCGCTTCTTCGGGTGCCGCTTGCTCCGCTGGCGAAGGCGGCTCGACGCTCAGCAGCATCGAGGCCTTGAACTCGCCTTGCACGAGCACGCGCTGCACGCCCGGCATGCTCGTCGCTGCACGCATCACCGCCTGCGCGAGCCCCGCGTCCAGCTTCTCCACGCACGCGATGATGTCCAGATCGCCCACGGTCTCCTTGCCGCGGCGCAGGCTGCCCGCCGCCTCGGCGCGAATGACTCCGGGCTGCGCACGCACCACCGCGAGCACGCGCTCAGCGATGGCAACCGCGAGCCCAAGCGGTAAGCGCCCCTGCCCTTGCTCGATCGTCGCCAGCGCATCGCGAATCTTCTGCACTGCCTTCTCGCCCATGCGGGGCAGGTTCGCCAGCGAGCCATCATCCATCGCCTTCTTGAGGCCCGCGATGTCGGTCACGCCCAGTGTCGTCCACATCGCACGCACCGTCTTGGGGCCAAGGCCCGGCACCCCGAGGCATTGCAGCAGCCCTTCGGGCACCTTGGCCTTCAGCTGCGCGTAGTCCTTCATCGTGCCCGTCGCGAGATACTCCGCGGCACGCTGGGCCATCTTCTCGCCCACGCCATCGACCGCGAGCAGCTGCGCGGGTTGCATCGTGCTGAGGTCGCTGGTCAGGCCCTCGATCGCGCGTGCCGCCTTGCTATATGCCGCGACGCGGAACCCCTGCTCGCCCAGCAGCTCGAGCATCGAGGCCATTTCGTGCAGCATGGACGCAAAGCGGGCGTTGGCAGACATGCAGCGAGGATACGAACGCGTGCGTGCGTTGGCTGCGCCCATTCCTTGGCACAATCAGATCGTGGGTTCACTGGCGGTTGCCTGCGTGTCGGGCGTTGGTGCGTCGGCGAAAAAGAGCTCGGGCTTGGGCAGTGCACCCGTGCGAGGTGCTCGCCTGCTGCGCTCGGGCTTCTCGCCCAGCAGCTTGGGTTCCACGGGCGTCGCCTCGATGAGCGGCAACCCAGCACCAACATCACCGGTGGCACTGCCGGGCTCGGGCTCAGGAAGCGGGCGCACCTCGACACTTGCGGGCAGCGCAGCCGGTGCCAACACGCGCCCGACGGCATCGACCGTGTTGATCGTGGGCAGCTCCTTCGCGCCCTTCAGCCCTGCCTCCGCAAACTTGCGCAAGCCCGGCTCCAGGCGATGCTGATAGCTGCCCACAAACTCGTTGTAGCGATTGATCGCGTCGTTCAGGCTGTTGCCCAGGCGCGCCGCGTGCTCCATCGTGCGAGCGGCTTTGTCATGCAGCTCTGCGCCAAGCCTGCGCAGCTCGGCGGCTTCCTCCGCAAGGCGATGCTCGCGGAAGCCCATCGCCACCACACGCAGCAGCGCGATGAGCGAGCTGGGCGTCGCGAGCACGACCCCGCTGCTGTGGGCATGCTCGATCAGGTCCGGACGATGCTGCAACGCCGCATCGAGGAACGTGTCGGCGGGCAGGAACATGACCACAAACTCCGGGCTCCCCTCCACCTTCGCCCAGTACCTCTTGCGGCCCAGGCTCGCGGCCTGATCGGCAACGTGCCGGGCGAATCGCTCAAACTGCGTGTGCGCCTCTTCGGGCGATGCACTCTGAAACGCGTCGAGATAGGCCTGGATGTTGGTCTTCGCATCCACAACGATGCTGCGCCCCGTGGGCATGCGCACCACCATGTCGGGGCGAGAGATCTCACCCTCGCTGTCGCGCTCGCTCACTTGCAGGTCAAAGTCGCAGTAGGCCGTCATGCCCGCAAGCTCTGCGACGCGCCGCAGTTGCAGCTCGCCATAGCGACCACGCACGTGGGGCTCACGCAGTGCCTTCACGAGCTTGCCCGTCTCGCTGCGAAGCTGCTCGCCTGTGCTCGCGAGCGACCGCACCTGCTCCGAGAGCGTGGCGTTGCTTTGTGCCAGGCTCTGCTCAAGCTGCCCCAGGCGAGCGTCGCTCCGCGCGAGCAACTGCTGAATGGGCCCGACAAGCTGCTCGACAGCGTTCGTGCGCTGCGAGAGCTCGGCCTTGCCCTTCTCGCGGTCGAGCGAGAGCACCTGCTGGGCGGTCTCGATCAGGCTTCGGTTGTTCTGCTGCAGGGCTTCGGACGCGAGGCGCTTGATCGCGTCCTCAGTCTGCTTCGTGTGCGAACTTTGCATCTCGCGCAGCAGCTCCTGAGCTTTGTCCATCGCGCGGGCCTGTTCGCTTGCTAAGGTGCGGGCATGGTCGAGCTGCTGCTGGCTGAGGGCACGCTGCTTCTCAAGCTCCGCTGCGAGCTGGATGCGGGCGTTCTCGTGCTCGTTGGCCTGTGCCCGCGCATCATCGATCGCCCCGCGCAGCGTCGCCTCCTGCCCCTGCCACGCTGCTTCCGCCGATGCGAGCTTGGCAGAGGCTTCGCTCGCGAGCGCTTCGCTGCGGGTTGCTCGCTCGTGCGTTGCCCCAAGCTCAGCAAAGAGCCTCGCCTGGCGGAGGGCAAACCACACCGCAACGCCACCTGCGACAATGACCAGCATGACCAAGATGAGGTGCAAAAAGTCCAATCGTGTCCTCCGGTGGCGTCGTCCGCGGGCGCGATGGGCACCCATTCGCGGACGGGGCATGTTAGGATGTGCGATCGCGACCGTCGGCAGAGGTGACAGGCGGCTGGGCTCCGCAAGCCATGCTGCCAACTTGGCAGACGCGGGCACGCCAGCGCGCGTTGCTGCGTGCCAGATCACGATGGGCGACGCCCCAGCGGGAGAAATGCGGCGAGATGGGCGAGGGTTGCCCCAGTGCCTTGTTCTGGCACGCTGGTTGCATGCTGTCCGGTGTGATGGCAGCAGACGACCAAGCTGGTTTCCATTGGGGACCGCAAGGCCCGGATGACGCCATGGGCATGGGCGAAAGCTCTGCGCGTGGTGGCGGCAGAATGAACTTGCTGCTGTCGCACGCTGGCTGGGAGGATGAGGCGTGGGTCGATCGTTTGCCCAGGTTGCTGGCGCCGATGGGCGTTGTCAGCCATCGGGCAGGCAGTGGCGAGGAGGCATCGCGCGTGATTCGGTCGCTGGAGATTCATCTGGCGATCGTGGACCTTGCGTTGCCCTTAGCCGAGCCCGAGAGCGAGACGCCCAGGGCGCCCGAACTCGCGGAGGGGGGCACGCGGCTGCTGGAGCTGCTGGCCCGCCTGCCAGCACCACCGCCCATGGTCGCGGTGGCGCGGCATCGCACGAGCCGAGGCGATGCGCGGGACATGAGCGAGGCGCTGCGGTGGGGGGCGTTTGCGGTGGTCAATCGTCCGCAGCGGTTGGCGGATGTGGAGCTGGTGCTGGACGTCATCAAGCGGTGCCTGGAGCGGCACTATCGCGGTCGCTGGCCTGGGAGAGGCACGAAAGAGTGAGAGCGGGAAGTGGGGCGGGGGCGGAGGAGGCGTGTTCGTTGTGATCGGAAGTATTTTGCAGTTTCGTGTGGAGCAACTATGTCGAAGAGCAGCAAGAGCAGTGTTCGTCCTCTGGGTGACAAGATTCTCATCAAGCGCGATGAGGCCGCGACGAAGACCGACAGCGGCATCTTTCTGCCCGAGGGCAGCAAGGACAAGCCCAAGACCGGCATCATCGAGGCTGTGGGCACCGGCGCGCTGAACACCGAGACCGGGGCGCGCATCCCGCTGAGCGTGAAGAAGGGCGACAAGGTCATCTTCACCAGCTACGCGGGCACCGAGATCAAGATCGAGGGCACCGAGTATCTCATGATGAGTGAGGACGACGTGCTCGCGGTGATCGACTAAAAGTGGATCGCGGCGAGGCGCGGGAGTGTCTTGTCGCCTCGTTAGCGCGTGCCCTGCAGCGTGCATCCGCACCACGACCGTCCGGACCACCTGAACCAAAGCCTTGACAGAAAGTCTGCCGCACTCGTTATGGACTCGACTCAGCTTCGACAAGCCCTGCGGGAACTGAATGGTGAGCGTGATCTCATCATCGTGTTCTCCGATGTGCCTTCCCCCGTGCCCGGGCTTGCGAGCCTGGAGGTGCGGAAGGCGATGCTGATTCCGGATGAGGCGGACCACCTGGTGAAGGTGACCGACGGCAAGGCGGTGTATGTGATCGATGCCGGGCGCGTCGCTTGGCTGAAGATTTCGCTGAAGTGAA
Source organism: Planctomycetaceae bacterium (assembly GCA_027487735.1). GTDB lineage: Bacteria > Planctomycetota > Phycisphaerae > Phycisphaerales > UBA1924 > BJHL01. The sequence goes on from JAIYDA010000089.1 coordinate 35,647, forward strand.
GAAAAGAGACAGCACAGAGACGCAGAGGATGAAGAGCAAGATGAGAGGACAGGGAGTGCGGTGGGTGGTGTGAAGCAAGAGCGCAAAAAAGATGGTGCGGGCGGGCCGTGCTCGCAACATCGCCTTCTCTCTTCGACATCTTTCCCACTCATCTTGCTCTGTGTCCTCTGCGTCTCTGTGCTGAAGATTTCGACCAACCCAATACCCAAAACCCTCAAGAGGAGTTTGACCTATGGCAGCAAAGATGATTGCGTATAACAACGATGCCCGTGAGCGCATCCTGCGGGGCGTGCAGAAGCTCGCCCACGCGGTGAAAGTCACCCTCGGCCCCAGCGGGCGCGTGGTGGTGCTCGAGAAGAGCTTCGGCGCCCCGACCGTGACCAAGGACGGCGTGACCGTGGCGAAGGAAGTGGAGCTCGAGGATCAGTATGAGAACCTCGGCGCCCAGATGGTGAAGGAAGTCGCCAGCAAGGCCAGCAAGGATGCGGGCGACGGCACCACGACCGCGACGATCTACGCCGAGGCGATCTACGCCGAGGGCCTGCGCGTCATCACCAGCGGCGCAAACCCCAACCTCGTGAAGCGCGGCATCGATGCCGCCGTGAGCGAAGTGGTTGCCGAGCTGAAGAAGCTGAGCAAGAAGGTGGAGACGAGCAAGGAGATCGCGCAGGTGGGCACCTGCAGCGCGAACCACGACGAGCAGATCGGCAAGATCATCGCCGACGCGATGGAGAAGGTGGGCAAGGACGGCGTCATCACGGTGGAAGAGGGCAAGAGCCTGAACACCGAGGTGGAGCTGGTCGAGGGCATGCAGTTTGACAAGGGCTACCTCTCGCCCCACTTTGTCACCAACGCGGGCACGATGGAGTGCGTGCTCGAGAACCCCTACGTGCTCGTGTACGAGAAGAAGATCAGCAGCGCGAAGGAGCTGCTGCCCGTGCTGGGCAAGATCGCCGAGCAAGGCGCGAGCATCCTGCTCATCGCCGAGGACATCGATGGCGAAGCGCTCGCGACGCTGGTGGTGAACAAGATTCGCGGCGTGCTGAAGATCTGCGCCGTGAAGGCCCCGGGCTTTGGCGACCGCCGCAAGGAGATGCTGGGCGACATCGCGACGCTCACGGGCGGCAAGGCGATCATGGAAGAGCTGGGCATGGAGCTGGAGAAGACCGAGCTCGCCGACCTGGGCCGCGCGAAGAAGGTGGTCATCGACAAGGACAACTGCACCATCGTCGAGGGCGCGGGCAAGGGCAGCGAGATCAAGGGCCGCATCGAGATGATCCGCCATCAGATCGAGGCCAGCAGCAGCGACTACGACCGCGAGAAGCTCGAGGAGCGCCTCGCGAAGCTCGCGGGGGGCGTGGCGCAGATCAACGTCGGCGCCGCGACCGAGGTCGAGATGAAGGAGAAGAAGATGCGCGTGGAGGACGCCCTGCACGCCTGCCGCGCCGCGGTGGAAGAGGGCATCCTGCCCGGTGGCGGCGTGTCGGTCATTCGCGCTCGCAAGGCGCTCGACAAGCTTCGCAAGAAGTTCGAGGGCGACGAGAAGGCGGGCGTGGACATCGTGCACCGCGCCCTGAGCGCCCCGATCAAGCAGATCGCTGCGAACTGCGGGCTGGATGGCAGCGTGATCGCGGGCAAGGTGGAAGAGAACGACGCCGCGAACTTTGGGTATAACGCACTGACGCACCAGTATGGCGACATGATCAAGTTCGGCGTCATCGTGCCCACGAAGGTGGAGCGCGTGGCGCTGCAGAACGCCGCGAGCGTCGCTGGGCTCATGCTCACGACCGAGGCGGTGATCGTGGAGAAGAAGGAGAAGAAGGCCGCGGCGGGCGCGGGGCATGACCATGGGGACATGGATTATTAATCCGCATGAGGCGCAATCCGCACCCCGGTTGCGCCGTGTGTTGTGAACGTGAAGTATGAGGCCCCGCAGCGAGGTGCTGCGGGGCCTTTGTTTATCAGAGGTGACGATGCGTCCAAAGTGCGGGCGGTAGGCAATCCACCACTTGCTTAGCCTCCCCGCTGCAACGCCAGAAAGTCCTGCATCGCCGCGACGCCCCACGACTGCGCTCGCATCGCCTCGATCGCTCGCGCCGCGGCAACGGCGGCGGTGGCGGTGGTGATCATCGGCACGTTGAGGCGCACGGCGGTGCTGCGGATGCGGCCCTCGTCGGTCTTCCAGCCTGTGCGGGTGGGCGTGTTGATGATGAGGCTGATCTGGTTGTTGTGCATCAGGTCGAGCACGTTTGGGCGAGAGCCCGCGGCGATTTTTTGCAGCACCTGCACGCGGATGTTGTGCTTCTCGAGGTAGGCCGCGGTGCCATCGGTGGCCCACACCTGAAACCCGATCGCGGCGAGGGTGCGAACGGGCTCGACGATGGTGGGGCGGTCGGTCTCGCGCACGCTGACGAAGACGCCGCCCTTCGCAGGGTCGGTGGGCAGCTTGATGCCCGCGGCCATCTGGCTCTTGGCGAAGGCGATGGGCAGGCTTGCGTCGATGCCCATGACCTCGCCCGTGCTGCGCATCTCGGGCCCGAGCACGACGTCGACGCCAGGAAACTTGCCGAAGGGGAAGACGCTTTCCTTGATCGCGAAGTACTTCAGGCTCGTGGGGTGGAAGACCTCGCGCTCGCGCAGCAGCGCGGCGAGCGGCGCGCCCATCATGGCCTTGGCGGCGATGGCGGGCCAGGGCGTGTGCGTGGCTTTGCCCACAAAGGGCACGGTGCGTGAGGCGCGGGGGTTCACCTCGATGACGTAGATCTGCTCATTCCGCACCGCAAGTTGCAGGTTCATCAGCCCGCACACTTGCAGTTCCTTCGCCATCGCGAGGGCGAGCGTCTCGATGCGAGCGACGACGCTCGCGGGCAGCGATGCGGGGGGCAGGCTGCATGCGCTGTCGCCACTGTGAATGCCCGCTTGCTCGATCTGCTCCATGATGCCCGCGACCACGGCGGTTGCGGTGCTCGCGTTGCCCGGGCGATAGTCGGCGACGACATCGACGTCGACCTCGGTCGCGCCATCGAGGAACTTGTCGATGAGCACCGGGGCATCGTCGAGCCCGGCTTGCTTGAGGGCGGTGCCGATGAAGCTGCGGAGGGCCGTTTCGTCGCTGCAGATCTCCATGCCGCGACCGCCCAGCACGTAGCTGGGGCGGATGAGCACGGGGTAGCCGATCTTGCGTGCGACCGCGATGGCCTCATCGAGCGAGCGTGCGGTGCCCGCGGGCGGACGCTGGAGATTCAGCTTCTCGAGCACGTCGTCAAAGCGGCGGCGATCTTCAGCACGGTCGATGGAGTCGGGACTCGTGCCGATGATCGGCGCGCCCGCCATGACCAGCCCCTTCGCGAGGTTGAGGGGTGTCTGGCCGCCGAACTGGACGATGATGCCGTGGACGCCGCGCGTGAGTGGCGTGCCGCGGTTTGCGATGGGTGCGTCAAGCCGCTCGACGACGTTCAGTGTGTCTTCGAGCGTCAGCGGCTCAAAGAACAGCAGGTCGCTCGTGTCGTAGTCGGTGCTCACTGTCTCGGGGTTGCTGTTGATCATCACGCTCTCAAAGCCCAGCTCCTTGGCGGCGAAGGCGGCGTGGCAGCAGCAATAGTCAAACTCGATGCCCTGGCCAATGCGGTTGGGCCCGCCACCGATGATGATGACCTTGGGCGTGGACGTGAGGCGGACTTCGTCTTCAGCGAGCGCGACGGGCGCGCTGGGCTGCGAGGCGGTGCCCACCGTGCGGGATCCGCGCTCGTAGGTGCTGTAGTAGTAGGGCGTGATGGCGGCAAACTCTGCGGCGCAGGTGTCGACGAGTTTGTACACGGGCAGCACGCCCAGTTGCTTGCGACGGGCCCGGACTTGCAGGATCGCCTTCTCGCTGATCTCACCCAGGAACAGGTTCGCGAGTTGCGGGTCGCTGTACCCAAGCTGCTTGGCTTGCAGCATGGTGCTGGCGGAGAGGTCTTCCAGCTTCGTGTGCGTGCACAGCACGTCTTCAAACTCCACGAGCTGCGCGATCTGATCGAGGAACCACGGGTCGATGTTCGTGAGCTTCTGGATGCGTTCGATGCTCCAGCCCATCTTCATCGCGTAGCGAATGTAATAGAGCCTGCCCTGGCTCGGCACGCTGAGCTTGCGGGCGAGCTTGTCGTGCGCAATGGGCCACTCGATGGGCTGGCCATCCGCGGTCCGCAGGCCCGTGTCGCTGTTGGCTCCCTTGGGCTCGATGCCTTCGTCATCGCCCGCCGAGCTGCCGCTGCGCAGGGCGGGCGTGCCCAGCACATCGAGCACGAGCTGCTCGTGCTCCACCGCACGCATCGCCGCCATCCACTTGTCGTTGCGATCGAGGCCCAGTCCGAACCGCTTGACCTCCATGCTGCGGATGACCTTTTGCAGCGCCTCCTTGAAGGTGCGACCAATCGCCATCGCCTCGCCCACGCTCTTCATCTGTGTGGTCAGCGTCTCATCGGCCTCGGGGAACTTCTCGAAGGTCCAGCGCGGCATCTTCACGACGACGTAGTCGATCGCGGGCTCGAAGCATGCGCTGGTGGTGCCCGTGATGTCGTTCTTCAGCTCGTCGAGCGTGTAGCCGATCGCGAGCTTCGCCGCGATCTTGGCGATGGGGAAGCCCGTGGCTTTGCTCGCGAGCGCGCTGCTGCGGCTCACGCGCGGGTTCATCTCGACGACGACCATCTCGAAGGGCTTGCTGCCGTCGGCGTTGGGCTTGGGGTTGGGGTTGACGGCAAACTGCACGTTGCTGCCGCCCGTCTCGACGCCCACCGCCCGCATGATGGCGAGCGCCGCGTCGCGCATCGCCTGATATTCCTTGTCCGTCAGCGTCATGATCGGCGCGACGGTGATGCTGTCGCCCGTGTGCACGCCCATGGGGTCGATGTTCTCGATGCCGCAGACGATGATGCAGTTGTCCTTCTTGTCGCGCACGACCTCGAGCTCAAACTCTTTCCACCCAATCACGCTCTGGTCGATCTGCACCTGCGTGATCATGCTCGCGGCCAATCCCCGGCTCACGATGTCGCGGAACTCTTCGAGGTTGTAAGCGATGCCGCCGCCCGTGCCGCCCAGCGTAAAGGCGGGGCGAATGATCGCTGGCAGCCCGATCTCCTTCAGGAAGGTTTCGGCATCTGCAAGGGTCTTGACCGTCTTGGCCTTGGGCAGCTTGAGGTTGATGCCCTCGCAGATGTCCTTAAAAATCTGGCGATCCTCGGCACGATGAATCACCTCGCGATTCGCGCCGATCATCTCGATGCCGAACTCTTGGAGCGTGCCATTGTCCCACAGCGCGCACGCGCAGTTCAGGGCCGTCTGCCCGCCCAGCGTGGGCAGGATGGCATCGATCGCGAAGCCAGCTTCGCCCCGGGCCTTTGCTTCTTTCGCGCGGGCGAGCTCCTTCTCGATAATCTTGCGGACGCCCTCGGGCGTGATGGGCTCGATGTATGTCCGATCGCTGAACTGCGGATCGGTCATGATGGTCGCGGGGTTGCTGTTCACCAGCACGATGCGGAAGCCCTCGGCCTTCAGCGCCTTGCACGCCTGCGTGCCCGAGTAGTCAAACTCGCACCCCTGCCCGATGACGATGGGGCCCGAGCCGAGAACGAGGATCGTTTTGATGTCGGTGCGCTTGGGCATGGTGGGTTCGCGGAGAGTGGGGCGGGGCGGGCGTGCGGACCGGCGTCGGCGCGATGGGCGCAAACTGGGCAACCATAGTCCGTCGCGATGGGGAGTCAACGCGCTGGGGCGGGTTGCTTGCCCCGAGTTGCCAGCCCAGCGGAGCTGCGAGCAACGCGGCTAAAGCAAGGGCCCGAGCAGTTGCGCGCAGTTATCGACGAACCGCTTGCTCAGGCTGCGGGCGAGCCACGCCTGCTTGTCTACGGCTTTGCTCTGGGAGATGTAGTGCAGCTGCAGGTTCCGAAGCTGCGCAGAAAAGCTGGGCTCATAGATGAACAACGTCGCCTCGAAGTTGAGCCAAAAGCTCCGCATGTCGAAGTTCGCGCTGCCGATGACGCCAAACTGGCGGTCCACGATCATCAGCTTCGCGTGCAGCAGCCCTCGCTGGTGGCGGTAGATCGTCACGCCCGCCTCCAGCAGGTCGGTAAAGTGGCTCTTGGCCGCTGCGCTCACGAGCGCACTGTCGCTCCGCGCTGGCACCACGATCGTGACCTGCACGCCCCGCAGCGCCGCGTTGATGAGCCCCGCCTTGGTCGCTTCGTCGGGCACGAAGTAGGGCGTGGTGAGCAGAATCTCCTCGCGTGCCTGAAAGAGCATCGCGAGCAGCGCGTGGTGAATGGCATCGGGCCTTGGGCCGGGCCCGCTGGGCACCAGGTGCACCGTCGCTGGCCCCTCCAGCGAGGGGCGCGGCAGAAAGTCGCGGACGTTCAGCACCTGCTCTTCGCTGTCCATCGCCCAGTCGTGCAAAAACGTTGCCTGCAATGCCTGCACCGTGGGCCCCCGCACTCGCACCGTCGCGTCAATCCAAGGCCCCACGCGCGTGCCCAGGCGCTTCGCGAAGTTCTCCTGCGTGATGTTCTGGCTGCCGCAATACGCGATCACGCTGTCGATCACCGCGATCTTCCGGTGGTTCCGCAAGTCCACCCGCGCAAAGAGGGCCCGCAGCGGGCTGGCTGGCAGCGCCTCGACCACAGGCACGCCCGCAGCTCGCATCCGCTCCGCAAGGTCGCTCCTGAGCAAAGCGCGGCTGCCCACAGAATCCACCAGCACGCGGCACGCCACGCCGCGTTTGCTCGCCGCGATCAGCGCTTCTCCGACGCGTGTGCCCTGCTCGTCAGGCTCCCAGATGTAAAACACAAGGTGGCAGCTGCGTTGGCTCCGTGCGATGTCTTCGCACAATCGTGCGATGAACTCCTCCGAGTCGCGAATCAGCTCCAGGGCGTTGCCCTTGAGCGGAGGCATGGCCGTGACGCTCGACGCAAGCACCGTGAGATGGCGATAGTGCTCGGCACTTTCTTCGACGGTGACACGCTGCTCGCGCAGGTGTGCAAGGGCGGGCTCGTCGATGTCCTTGTTCAGCCGCTCATACTTCGCTGCCCGCCTGCTGCCCAAGCGATTCTCACCAATGAGCAGATAGAGCACCGTGGACGCAAACGGAACAAGAACGAGCACCACGATCCACGCCAGGGTGTCGGGCACGGGCGTGCGCCGCAGAATCACGCGCCCAGCAAACCCCAGGCGAACCAGCACATCGAGCACCACCAGCGCAGTCCCGCCCCAGCCGAGCAAGGCAGTCCACAACGCGGCTTCCATCAGGGGCACGGGCATGCAGCAGCATAAGCGGACTCGCGAGCATTCCGCCATTCCGCAGCTGGCACCATCGCACCACGTCCGAGCGACCCTACAAATGCACATGAAGCTCTCGTTCTTTGGCGCAGCGGGTGAGGTCACTGGGTCGTGCTCGCTGCTGGAGGTCGGTCGCAGCAAGGTGCTCATCGATTGCGGCATGCACCAGGGCGATCGCCTTGCCGACGCGCGCAACCGCCGCGAACTGCCCTTCAGCGTGCAAGACCTCAGCGCGGTCGTGCTCACGCACGCACACATCGACCACAGCGGGCGGCTGCCCCTGCTCGCCAAGCATGGCCTGAAGGCCCCCATCTACGCCACCCCAGCCACCTGCAAGCTCGCCGGCATTCTGCTCGAGGACAGTGCCTTGCTGCAAGAGGTCGATGCGATGCGCGACAGCGTGCGCAACGCTCGCAGGGGCCTTCCACCCATCGAGCCGCTGTACACCCCCAAGCACGTGCCCCCGGTGCTCGCCCTGCTGCGAGACTTGCCCTATGGCCGTTCATATGAGATCGCCCCGGGCATCTCGCTGCGATTCAGCGATGCGGGGCACATCCTGGGGAGCGCGAGCGTTGAGCTCTCCGTCACCGAGCCCGACGGCACGAAGAAGCTCATCGTCCTGAGTGCCGACATCGGGCCCAAGGGCATGCCGCTGCTGCGCGATCCCGTGCCCCCCGTCATGGAAGGGCGCAAGCCCGACCTCGTGGTGCTCGAGAGCACCTATGGCGATCGCGACCACCGCGCGCCCGAAGCCACCATCGAAGAGTTTGCAGGCCTGCTGCGCGAGGCAATGTGGGACAAGTGCAAGGTGCTCGTGCCCGCCTTCGCCGTCGGGCGAACCCAGACGCTGCTCTATCACCTGAGAGCGCTCAGCGACAGCGGCCGCTGCCCGCGCTTCCCGGTGTTTCTCGACAGCCCGATGGCAGTGAAGGCCACGCAACTGTTCCAGCACTTTCGCAAGGAGCTGGACGAAGAGTCCATCCGCCTGCTCTCGCAAGGCGACGACCCGATGGGCCTGAACGAAGTCACCCCCGTCGCCTCAGGCAAGGACAGCCAAGCCCTCAACGATCGCCATGGCGCGATGGTCATCATCGCCGCCAGCGGCATGTGCAACGGCGGGCGCATCATGCACCATCTCAAGCACAACCTCTACAAGCGCGACGTGCGCATCATCATCGCGGGCTATCAGGCCCAGGGCACGCTCGGGCGAAGGCTCGTGGATGGTGCCGACGAGGTGCGCATCATGGGCGAGACAGTCGTCGTGCGAGCCAAGATTCACACCATGGGCGGGCTGAGTGCCCACGCGGGCCAGACCGAGCTGCTTTCCTGGGCACGCACCTACGCACCCGCTGCCTCAGGAACCACACCCAACACGAAGGCCCCGCTGTTCGTCCTGACGCATGGCGAAGACAAGCCGCGCGAGGCCCTTGCCACCAAGCTGCGCGACACGATGGGCGTGAAGACACAGTGCCCGCAGTGGGGCGGCTTCGTCGAGCTGTAGGACGAGTTCTCCGCGCGGCACGGGCACCGAAGGACCAGCGGCGTCGCTGCCTCGCTCACGCCAACTCGTCCCACCGAATCCGCCGCCACGTCCCCGCACTCGCCGCCGGCACCGCGCCGCTCGCAAACCACACGGTGCGCGATGCCGGGTGCGCAACACTGCTGTAGATCGTGCGGAGTGCGCTGCCAGGTGTCGCCACGCGCATCTCCACGCGCTCGTCGCCGAGCACCTCGGTGAGATCATCTGGAAGGTGCTCCGGGTGGGCGGTGCTCAGCAGGTGCTCAAGCCTGTTGTACCGGCTCACGGTGCCGTTGCTCACGCTCACACGAGGCGGCAAGGGCTGTCCGGTCGCCTCGTCGATGTCGCGCGGGTGCTTGTGCTGGCAGTGGTTGGTCGCAAACAGCAGTTCTCGCTCCCCGTGCTGCGTCGCCACCATCCAAGGATCAATGCGACGTGAACTCGCACGCCCGCACTCATAGATCGCCCGCTCCCCCGTTCGCCCTTCCGCCGCAAACAGCAGCACGCCCCGATCGCGGTCTGTGTGTGCGATAAAGGCCTCCAGCTGCGTGAGCGACGCGCACGTCTCCAGCGCCTCACGCATCCAGATGAGCCAACTGATGCAGCTCACGCCAGCCCGCGGCTCATCGTGCGATAGCAGCGTGTGCATGTGCAGCCACAGCCCCTCGGCGTTCATCCCCGTGTCGCAATCGATGTCGCCCATCAGCCCTACAGACAAGCTCGGAATCCGCCCGGGCACGCTATGAAACACCGCTGCTGTGCCTCGGCTGAGCGTCGCCTCATACCAGTCGCAGTTTCTTGCCACCCAGGCTTCGCCGCGCTCGCCAGTGCAGATCACGCCGCTGCACATCGGACCGCTTGCGCCGATGAGCGATGCCGGAGCGCTGGTCGATGCCTGTCCCTGCGGTGCACTCGGTGCCGCAATGTCGGCATACAGCCACTGCTGCACCACGCTCGCGCTCACGCGCGCCCCCTGCGCGAGTGCCTCCATCTGAAGCTGGTAATGCTCGGGCAACGTCCTCGCCCAGCGATGCGCGAACGCGGGCATGTCGTCGCGCTGCGTGCGCGTGATCGGCGCAAGCGACGCGAGATATGCCTCGAATCTCGCTGGGTGCAGCAGGTGCTCGCAGGCCTTGCCATAGGCATAGCCCGCTTCCTCAAAGCCGCCCGGCAAGCGCAAGAGATGAAACATGCCTTTGTTCACAAGGCAACCGTTCGCCTTGCTTGCGCCGGGCGATGCTCCTGGAACGCGAAATCTCCCTTAAAGCAGCGGGATTGGGCTTGTGTATCATGCCGCGTGCCAACACGCGACGGCGATGCACGCCCCCAACGCCGCAACCACCACGTACCTCCGTACATGAAGCGGGCGATGTGGCGGTTCATTGCGATCATCGGTGTAGGAGCACTCGCTTCGATCATCGTGCCAGTGTTCGTCAGCCCCAGAACGATCCCGGTTTGGGCTTATGTCATCGCATGCATGGTGCCCGGGCTCATGATGAGCGCCGCTGGCATGTGGTATGGCTTTGCAACACGAAAGCAGGTGCTCCGTGCTGCTCGCCTGCAATACCGCGTCTGCTGGAACTGCGGCTATCACCTGCGCGGGCTGGCTGAGAGTGGCTCATGCCCCGAGTGCGGCGACGCGTACACAGGCCCAACTCTCCGCGAGAAGTGGGGCGGTGCCCACGACCGCCACCCAAGCACCACCGAGGGGATGCTCGCGGACGACAAGCTCGACGGCAACACGGACGGCAATCGAGGAGCCAACCAAGCTACTCGACCACCCGCCGCAGCCTGCGGCCCCGAGTCCGCCCAGCCTATCAAGCCCAGCTCATGAAACCCAGCTTATGAAGCCCGGGCGTGCCTTCGGCCGATACTCCCGCCGTGGCACCGATGCTCGACCATTCCGATCGCCACACCGTGCTCGAGCGGCTCGTTGCCCTTCGGCTTGCGCCTTCTCGCGCGGTCGAGGTGCTGCCGAGTGAAGTTGTTGCCGGGCGTGATGTGCTGCTGCGCCCACTCCTCGCGTCCGATCGCGACGCCTGCATCGACCTCCTCGATCGCAACGCCGACGACCTTTCCCGCTGGCTGCACGTGCACCACACGCTGCCCGACGGCACCCGCGAGCCCAGCGCCGCATGCTTTGATCGCTTGATCGAGCTCGCACGCGAGGGTGACGCAACCGGGAGCAGCTGGCGGCGCCTCATCACCACGCCCGCGAATCACCCCATCGGCATGGTGCACATCCTCGCGATCGACCGCGCGCTGGAGTGCAAAGGCGACATCGGCTGGTGGCTCGACGCACGCTTCCGCAGTGCAGGCCTTGCCACGCAAGCCGTCACCCTCGCCACCCGCCTCGCCCTCGCGCCCATGCAGGGCCCGGGCAGCTTGGGCCTGGGCCTGCAGCGCGTCGTCGCTGCCATCACCACCGACAATGTGCCCTCCGAGCGAGTCGCAGCCAAAGCGGGCTACACGCTCGACGCTCGCAGCGTCTGCAGCATCTGCGTCGCGGGCGCGTGGAAGCCCCACCGCCTCTGGCACGCCGACGCAGTGTGATAGAGAAAGAGCACCCTCGCTCACCCAATCCGCGCCACGCCGCCCATGTAAGGCCGCAGCACCTCGGGCACGCGCACGCTGCCATCCGCCTGCTGGTGCACCTCCAGCAGCGGGATCAAAAACCGCGGGCTCGCCAGCACCGTGTTGTTCAGGCTGTGGCAGAAGGTCGTCTCGCCCTTGCCCGCGTCGCCACCCGCTCGATATCGCATGTTCAGGCGGCGACACTGAAAGTCATACAGCCGGCTCGCGCTGTGCGTCTCGCCATAGGCGTTCCGCCCTGGCATCCAGCTCTCGATGTCGATCATGTCGGCGTTCTTCACGCCCAGGTCGCCCGTGCAGCACTGCAGCAGGCGATACGGAATCTCCATGCTCTGCAGCAACTCCTCCACATACCCGATCATCTGCTTGTGCCACGCCCGGCTCTCCGCCTCGCTCGCCTTGCAGATCACCACCTGCTCCACCTTGTCAAACTGATGGATGCGGTAGAGCCCAGCCGTGTCCTTGCCCGCAGCCCCCGCCTCACGCCGATAGCACGTGCTCACCGTGACGTACTTGAGCGGCAGCTGTGCCTCATCCAAAATCTCGTCGCTGTGCACGCCCATCAGCCCCACCTCGCCCGTGCCCGTGAGGAACAAGTCATACCCGCCCCCGCGCTTGGTCTCCTCCACGTGATACGCCTGCTCGCGCCCCGCAGGAAAGAACCCCGTGCCCACCATCGTCTCCTCGCGCACGATCGTCGGCACGCTCATGGGCGTAAACCCGTGCTTGTCGATCATGTAGTTGAACGCATATTGCAGCACCGCCTGGTGCAGCCGCATGCCCGCCCCGCGCAGCACATAGCTGCGCGACCCCGCAAGCTTCACGCCCCGCTCAAAGTCGGCTAATCCAAGGGCCGCCAGCAACTCGATGTGCCCCTTGCCCGCAAACCCCTTGTTCTGCTCAAAGCTCTTGCCCGTGTCAAAGCCGTGCGGCAGTGCGCTGCTGGGCGGCGGGTTCCAGCGCTTCACCTCCACGTTTCCCTCGCTGCCCTGCCCCACGGGCACGTCACCATCGGGCGGCAGCGGCACCTGCAACAGCAGGTCGCGAATCGCGGGCTCCAGCTGCTGTTCCTTCGCTTCCAGCTCCTGAATCGCCGCCTTCATGCGTGCTGGCGCAAGCTTCAGCTCCTCAAGCTGCTTCTCAATCTGCTCGCGTGCCTCCCCGTGCGCGCCCTTGAGCTGCCCCTGCAGCTTGCCAATCTGCGGCCCCGCATCCTTGCTCAGGCGATTCTGCTCGCTTCGCAGCTTCTCGCGCTCCATCGTGATCTGCCGCTTCTGCTCGTCGAGTTGCAGCAGTCGCTCGATATCCACACTGACACCCTTGGCCTTCGCACCAAGAGCAAAGCGGGCGGGGTTCTCACGCAGGGCCTTCAGGTCGATCATGGGAGCGTAATGTAGTGGGCCCTGCGAGCAGAATCCTGCGTTCTTGCCCCTTCCCCATGCACTTCTTCGAGGTCCTCATCTTCATCAGCACCTTCGCCCTGTGCTTTGGTGCGCTCTTCGCAGGCCGCCGCATCGGGGCCCGCGTGCGAGCACGAAACTGGGCCGAGGAAGTTGTCCCGGGCAGCGAGCACATCTCGATGCTGCAAGGGGCCCTTCTGGCCCTCCTCGGCCTGCTGCTGGGCTTTAGCTTCTCCGCTGCCTCCGCCCGCTTTGCCGAGCGCCAGCAGCTCGTTGTTCGCGAAGCCAACGCCATTGGCACCGCCTTCCTCAGGCTCGACCTGGTGCAACCCGAGAACCGTGCCCCGCTGCAAGCCCTGCTCCGCAGCTATGCCCAAAGCCGCCTGCAACTCGCCACCACCAGCCCCTCCAGCGTTGCAGCCTGGAATACCACGCTCGAAACCACCCAGCGGCAAATCTGGGCTGCCGCCGTGCCCGCGGTGCAGGCAAGCCCCGACACCATCCGCCCCGTGCTCGACCCCCTCAACGAAATGTTCGACCTGCACGCCGAGAGAAAGGCCGCGTCCGAGCGTCATCTCCCCACCGAGGTGCTTGTGGTGCTGGCTCTCTCCGCCTTCACCACGCTCTTTGTCATCGGCTTCGGCACCACCCTCACGAACGACCGCTTTCCCATCTTCAGCATCGCTCTTGCCCTGCTCATCGCCCTCGCCCTCTGGGCCACCATCGACCTCGACTACCCCCGCCGGGGCTTCATCCGCCTCGACCCCCAGCCCGTGATCGACCTTGTCGCAAGCATGCAAGCAGCGGATGCTTCCCAGCTTGCAAACCCATCTGCAAACACCCTACCGTGACGCCCCATGATCCACGCCTGGCACGACGTCACCCCTGCCCTCGAAGGCCACGAAGAAAAGGGCGAGGCCCTGCCCGAATATTTCCGCGCCGTCATCGAGATTCCTAAGGGCAGCAGCAACAAGTATGAGCTCGACAAGCCCAGCGGCCTCCTCAAGCTCGACCGCGTGCTCAGCAGCGCCGTCTACTACCCCGCCAACTACGGCTTCATCCCCCAGACCTACGCCGAAGACGACGACCCGCTCGACGTGCTCGTCTACTGCACCGAGGCCATCCCGCCCATGACCCTCTGCAACGCCCGCGCCGTCGGCATGATGACGATGATCGACCAGGGCAAGCCCGACCACAAGATCATCAGCGTGCTCAGCGACGACCCCATCTACAACGACTTCCGCACCGCCGCCAGCTTCCCCAAGCACATCTTCCGCATGCTCCGCCGCTTCTTCGAGGACTACAAAACCCTCGAAGGCAAGGAAGTGCTCGTGGACGAAATCCAACCCGTCGACGCCGCCCTCCGCGTCATCGAAGAGTCGCTGACTGCCTACAGCGCAAAGCGCCGCAAGGGCAGCATGCCTGGCCTCTAACCCTCGCGCAGACGATCACAACGCCGCACTTTGCTGCTTTGAGCTTCTCGCTTTGAGCTATACTCGCTTCTCCCCTCCCCTCAGTGCATCCCCGCGCCCGCGAGCCACCGCTCCGCATCCAGCGCCGCCGTGCACCCCATCCCCGCCGCCGTCACCGCCTGCCGATAGTCGGCGTCTGCCACGTCCCCCGCCGCAAACACGCCGGGCAGGTTGGTGTAGCTCGTGCGCGTGGGCAGGTCGATGTAGCCCTTGTCCGTAAACTTCAGGCCCGTGTTCTTGATGAACTTCGTCGCGGGCGTGTGCCCAATCGCGATGAACAGCCCTTTCACGTCCAGCGTGCTGCGCTCGCCCGTCACCGTGTCCTCAAGCAGCAAGCCGCTGATTTTGGCATCGCCGAGCACGTCAATCACGACTTTGTTCCACAGCACCTTCGCATTGGGGCGTGACAAAAACCGCTGCTGCATGATCTTGCTCGCCCGCAGCGAATCGCGCCGGTGGATCACATACACCACGCTGCCAAACTTCGTGAGGTAGCTCGCCTCCTCCATCGCCGTGTCGCCCCCGCCCACCACCGCCAGAGGCTGATTGCGATACGCGGGCAACGCACCATCGCACACCGCGCACGCGCTCACGCCGCCGCCGCTGCGGGCCAGCCGCATCTCGTTGGGCAGGTTCAGCCAGTTCGCCGTCGCCCCCGTCGCGATGATCACGCTGTGCGCATGCACTACCTTGCCATCGTCGATGTGCAGCGCGTGGGGCTTGTGCGCCGGGTCGCTGCTGAACTCGCACCGCTCGACGTCGTGCTCCAGCACCTTCGTGCCAAAGCGCTCCGCCTGCTTGCGGAACCGCTCCATCATCTCCGGGCCCTCGATGCCGTGCTCAAACCCCGGGTAGTTCTCCACCTCGGTCGTCAGCATCAACTGCCCGCCAGGCAGCACGGGCCCGGGGTCCTGCTTGGGCACCCCGCAATACACGATCGGGTCCAGCTGTGCCCGCGCGGCATAGATCGCCGCCGTCCACCCCGCAGGCCCACTTCCGATGATGACGAGTTTGTGTGCGTTGCTCATGCTTGCTTGTTCGCTCTCGCTGAACGTGTTCGCTCTCGTTGTTTCTACCGCCTCCGCCAAATCATTCGCCCCAGCGCCGCTTACTGCAGCTCGCCCCCGTCAATCAAAAACTGGCGATACAGCGACAACGTCGACGGGAAGATGAGATAGTCCGCCCCCTGCACGCGCTCCGCCGTGTTCTGCACGCGGGCTGCGTTGTTGCGCGCAAGGTCCGTGCCCACGCTGTAGAGCACAAACACATCGCTCTTGAGGTCGACCTTGAACGTCACGCTCGGGCGATCCTTCGTGTTCGTCACCACCGTCATCTCGTGGGGCTTCGCCTCGGTGTCGATGCGTCCGGCACGGTTGCGCTGCGGCACGAAGTACTCGAGCGGCGGGCGATTGCCAAACTCAATGTTCGGGTTGAACGGGTCCGAGTCCAGCTGCGTCATCCAGCGCGGGCGAATGCTCGTGATCGTCGGCGCAAACACGTTGTTGGTATATAGCACGCCCAGCAGGCTCAGCGTCGCACGCGTGCCCACCCGCTCCAGCGTGTTCACGCGACGCCACTCCGCAAGATGCCACAGGTTGGGCGTGCTCATCGCAATCGCCTGCTCCTTCGTGCGATCCAGCCCCGCAAATGCCGACGTCGTGTTCAGCGAGTCGTCAAACGGGTTCATCGCCCAGCGCCGCGCCCAATCCGCATACAGCCCGCTCAGAATCCGCCGCGCGTTCACGCCATCGGCTTGCGACGCCGCCGCGCTCTGCCACCGCGCCGCCTCCGAGAAGATGCGCAAAGGCCTGCCTTGCAACCCCAGCGTCGCCATCGTGCCCGCAAACGCCTCGGGCCGAATCGCCCCGCGATCGTCATACACGCGCGCCAGCACCTGCTCGGTCGAGATGCGGTTCGCCTCGGGCAGCTTCATGCGGTCCAGGTCGAGGTAGCCGTCCATCCGCGCCACCTGCGTCAGCAGCTTGTCCAGGTTCAGCTTGCGCTCCGCGCTCACCATGTCGATGTACGCCACATCGCGGATGCGCTCAAACGAGCGCTGCATCACGCGCATGCCCCACATCGCCTCCTCAAACATCTGCCGATCCGCCATCTGCCGCCCAAAGAACGCAAGGTCCAGCAGCACATCGATCGCGCCGTTGGGGTCGTCCATCGCCGCCCGACGCGTCGCCTCCACCTGCACCAGGCTCTCCATCGCGTCCAGCTTGGGCAAGTACAGCAGCTGCGCCGCCGCGAGCGTCGCAGGGTCACCAAGCTCCACATACGTGCCGCTCGCCACCCACTCCGCGGGCACATTCTCCGCGCCATACGCAAGCCCAAACGCAAACGCCTTGCGATGGTCCCCCTCGCTCGTCACGCGCTTCAGCGCATCGAGCACCGCCTTCTGCGGCGCACCCTCCGCCCAGCTCTTCGCAGCCGCAAACCCGCGCGTCTCGGCTCCCAGCAGCATCGCCTCGCCGATGTTCGCAAACGCGCCGGGCACGGGCTGCATCTTCGCCACCAAAGGCAGAAGCACCGTGTCGCTCCGCAGGTTCGGAGCGATCGTGCGATACAAGTCATTCGCGCGCTGCACCGCATCACCCTGCGCGTGCACCGTGCTCGTCGTCGTGACCGCAGCAAGCCCCGCAACCATCACGCACGCCGCGCCGCTCGGCAGCATTCCGCCGCGCGCCCCCCGAGCGACCGCTCCTCCCAAGCCAAAGACAAGTCCAGCGGCCGCAGCCTTGACGCCCGACTTCTGCCCATGATTCGGCTTGTGATTCAGCTTGTGATTCAGCTTGCGATTCGCCCAGTAGTTCAGCATGTTCACTTCCTGTACCAGCTAGCCAGCCCGCTCCACGCGCAGCACCCGCTGCAACCCCGCCGCGCGATGATAGTCGGCGCGCACTGCCAGCGGCGTGCGCTCACTTCGCAGCGCACGCCCTTCCCACGCACCGCCCCAAATGCAAAGCAGCAACCGCCCGCGCCCCCAGCGCCCCTCACCTGCTCCCCACCTGCTTCGCTTCGCCCGCGGCTTCCGTGCCGCTCTTGTCACTCGCAGCCGCGTCGCTGCCCAGGCTCTGTGCCAGCGTTTTCAGGTTCGCACGCATCATCGCAAACCAGTCGCCATCGCCCAGCGGGTCCAGCATCCCCAGCTTCACGCCCGCGGTCTTCGCGATGCGTTCCGCCACTGCTTTGTCATACTGAGGCTCAAAGAACACCGCCGTGGCACCCTGCTCGCGAATCGCCCGCACCGCATCCGCGATTCGCTCGGGCGTCGCCTCCGCCGCGTGGGTGTTCTTGATCGACGCCGCAACCTTCAGCCCATACCGCTGCGCCAGCCTGCCAAACGCATCGTGATGCGTCACGATCGCCTTCCCCGCCAGAGGCGAAAGCTGCTGCACGTGCTCGTCGTGCAGCGCGTTGACGCGCGTCAGCAGCTCTGCCTGCGCCAGGTCCAGCCGCCGGCGTTCCTCGCTGCTCACAACGCCCCCCAGCGCCTTCGCCTTCAGGCTCTGCGCCTGCGTCACGGCACTGCGGATCGCGGGCACAAAGCCGCGCACGAGCACAGGGTCCAGCCACAGGTGCGGGTCGACGCCGTGCGCATGCGTGCACGTCGAGCCATCGTCGTGCACGTGGGGCGTGCCCTCCGCGTGCTCATCCTGGCGAATGCCCACCGTCGCCCCAAAGCTCACTTCCTGCCGCCCGGGCTTGCGGTGCTTCTCCAAAAACTCCTCGATCTGAGGCTCCAGCCCCACGCCCACGATCACGACCACATCCGCCCGCGCCAGCTGGGCGAGATCCCCCGCCGAAAACTCATAGTTGTGCTCGCTCTTCCCGGGCTTCATGAGCGCCACCACCTCGCTGCCCGCAGGCAAAAAGGGCTCCACAAAGCTCCGCAGCGCAGGCAGCGTCACCACCGCGCGCAAGGGTTGGGCCGCGATGGGCGTCGCCGCAGGCGGTGTTGCTGTCGCGGGGCCCGTCTGCCCCATCGCGAGCCCGCCGCTCACGCACGCCAAAGCCGCCGCCACCACACCGATTCGCACTGCATTCCGCATGTTGCACGCCTCGCTTTGTCTTGATTCCTGGAACATCGCCCGTTTTCCACCACGGGCCCGACCTACCCCGGCTCTCCAAACCCAGCTCTCCACGCCCACTTCTGAGAATCATATCTCACAAGCCGCCCCCAAACCAGTCCAAAGCCACCCCGCCCTACTTTCCGCCATGCTTCCCTCCGCCCGCTTTGCCGCCCTGGGCCTCGCCCTGCCAACCCCTCCCAAGGCCGTTGCCGCCTACATCCCCGCCTGCCGCACGGGCAATCTGCTCTACGTCTCAGGCCAACTGCCGTTCGACAGCGGCAAGCTGCTCGCCACCGGACCCGTGCCCAGTGCCGTCACCGTCGATGCCGCGAAGGCCGCCGCCCGCCAGTGCGGCCTGAACGCCCTCGCCATCATCGCCGACACGCTGAGTGCGGGGGGTGGGGGGGGCCTGCAAGGCCTCGACCGCGTCGCCCGCGTCGTCCGTCTGGGCGTCTTTGTCTGCAGCGACGCAGGCTTCATCCAGCAACCCCAAGTCGCCAACGGCGCGAGTGAGCTCATGGAACAAGTCTTTGGCGAGGCAGGCCGCCACGCCCGCGCCGCCGTCGGCAGCATCGCCCTGCCCCTCGGCGCCACTGTCGAAGTCGAGGTGCTGGTTGAGGTGACGGGGTAAGGAGAGGGATGGAGGGGAAAAGGGGAAAAGGGAAAAAGTGAACGCGATTCCCCCGCCGTCACCCTCTTCTCTCCATCCCCTCTTCCCTCCATCCCTTCTTCCCTCCATCCCTTCTTCCCTCCATCCCTCTCTTGTCACTTGTCCCACGCAACGCCCGAAAAGAACCGTGAAGATTTTGTGTGCACCCTGCAACCCTCCCGCGCGGCGGGCGGATAGAATGGGTGTTGAGTGTGCCCGCCCGGAAGGCCAGATCCGCCCGGCTCGCCGCACTCAGCATGGCAAGGGAGTTCGGTTTCGTTCGTGCCACCATAAAGTCCGGAACGCAATGCTCTGATGCGAGTCTTCCCTCGCTCACCTGATGCCCGGCACGGGCCAACACCGCAACCTTGCTGACATTTCGGATGGGCTCCTTGCCCGCGTGCTCCCGCACCGTTGACGACTAACCGGGGCTCGCACCAAGGGGTTCACGCCGGGTTTGCGTGCCCTCAGCACGTTCACTCGGCACGGCAAGGGGCCACACCCTTGCCCACGCAAGCGGCAGCGAATGCCTGCCTGCGTGGGTGCTGCGTGTGGCGATGTTGGTCGTCATTCTCCATGGGCTTGGTGTCGTGTGTGCCATTCGGCAACCCACAGCTCCCCAAGCACCCAGACCCGCACGCGTGTTGCATGCGGGGTGAGTTTGACCGAGGCTCGCACACGCTCGCTTTTCTGCGAAGCATTCGTGCTGCCTCCCGTTCCCGTAAGGAATCAGTTATGAAGACGAACCGTAAGGCATTCACCCTCATCGAGCTCCTGGTGGTCATCGCGATCATCGCCCTGCTCATCGGCATCCTGCTGCCTGCCCTCGGCAAGGCTCGCGCTTCGGCCCGCCAGCTGAAGTGCCAGACGCAGACCCGCGGCGTGCACCAGGGCATGGTGCTCTTCGCCCAGAACAACCAGGACAGCTACCCCGTCCCGACCGAGTACGACCGTGGCAACACCACGCTCGCTGCGGGCAGCTTCAAGAACCTGCCGGGCGACGTGTTCTCGATCCTCATCTACTCCGGCTTCTTCAGCCCCGAGCTCACCGTGAGCCCCGCTGAGCAGAGCGGCCAGATCCGCGTCGACGACAACTACGCCCTCTCGGTGCCGAATGGCGCCGTGGGCGGCAACAACGCCGCGCAGAACCAGGCCCTGTGGGACCCCAACTTCCGCGGCACCCCGGGCGCACCCGAGATCACCGGCGGCACCCGCACGGGCACCGGCAGCGGCAGCCCCGATGCCGGCAACAACAGCTACGCCATCATGCCCTGGTTCGGCAGCCGCCGCGCCAAGTGGAGCAACACCTTCCAGAGCACCGAGACCGTCCTGGGTAACCGCGGTCCTTGCTACAGCGCCAACGGCACGCAAGCCACGCTCACCTGGTCGCTCGTGCCCGCTGGTACCGCAACCGCCTGGGGCAACACCCGCATCGGCGCTGGCAGCACCAGCCTGCTGATCCACGGCGGCCGCACGAGCTGGGAAGGCAACCTGGCCTACAACGACAACCACGTCGACTTCGCCACCCGCCCCGACCCCGAGACCAACCCCTTCACCTTCAGCGGCATCACGACCGCCGGTCAGCGCAGCCAGCCCGACAACGTCTTCGTTGCCGAGCGTGACACGGACCGTTCGCCCGAGACCGAGACCGGCAACCTGGTCACCACCGGTTCGGCCAACGGTGCGCTGACGACCAGCAGCAACAACTACCTCCGCCTCTGGAACGGCGGCACGCAGAGCACGCCCTCGGCCGGTGGCATCCCAACGACGACGAACATTACCCTGGCCTTCGACTAAGCAGCCAGTTGCCTGAGTGAACACTTTTCAGCCGAGGTGCCGCAAGGCACCTCGGTTTATTTTTGCAGTCGGCAGTGTTGTTGTGCACGTGAAGGTGGCACCCAAGTCGTGCGCGACAGATGCCCGACAGATACTCGATGTCCGTGCCAACTTCGCGGGCGGGGCGCTGACCTGCGCAGTTCGCCGCGAAGTCGGCGCGGAAGGTTCGGGCGGGTTGGAGATCGTGAGCGATGCCGACTTCGCGGGCACGGGTTATGGCGTTGGCGGCGTCAGATCCTTGCTGATCACACCGCGCCTGCGACTGCGCATCCACCGCACCACCAGCAGGTCCACCAGCCCAGGCAACGCCCGCTGCGTGATGCCAAAGCCATACTTGGTCTCGCCCGCGATGCGGGGGCGGTGCGTCACGGGCATCTCGATCACGACGTAGCCCAGGTGGCGTGCCATCACCGGAATGAAGCGGTGCATGCCCTTGTATTGCAAGGGCAGTTGCAACGCGATCTCCCGCTTCATGAGCCGCAGCGAGCACCCCGTGTCGCGGATGGTGTCACCCAGCAGCATGCGTCGAAACGCCCGCCCCACGATGCTGCCCACGCGACGCACGATGTTGTCCTTGCGGGCGTGGCTGCGATCGCCCTGCACCATGTCCACCCCGCGTTCGCGCAGCAGCGCGAGCATCGCGGGAATCTCCCCCGGGTCGTTCTGCAGGTCGGCATCGAGCACCGCGATGAGCTCGCCTGTGCACGCCCGAAACCCGGCGTGAAACGCGGCCGATTGCCCGTTGCCCTTGCCCGGGGGCGTGTTTGTCATGCGGATGGCTCGGAGCCAGGGGCGGGTGGGCAGAAGCGCGAGCAGCTTCGCGGGCGTTGCGTCGGTGCTGCCATCGTCCACCACCAAAAACTCACCCGCGATGCCCTGGGCCTGCAACGTGCGAAGGGCCGCGCCCACTTCTTCGGCCAGGCGCTCGATGTTGTCCGCTTCGTTGTGGGCGGGTGCGACGATGGAGAGAGTGGGGGGCATGTCGTCGTGTTCAGGATGGTGGCGCGAGTGAAGGAGAGGCATTCGGGATTAGGCACTCGCCATTCGTGGGCTTCCACCGTGGAGACCGCAACCCGCATGCCTCCTGCCAAGTGCTTCTTTGTCTAGCCTACGGCCCGCACCTTGATTGTCGTCAAATCAGCCGAGACGACGCGAATCTGTGTGTGGGCGGGGATGAACCCGATCTCGCTCATCACTTCCAGCCGCTGGTCATCGATGAGGGCGGTGCCCACCGGGCGGAGGTCGCCCAGGCTGGTGCCCACCTTGCCGATGAGGGCCTCGCGGGCCCGGCGCTGCTGATCTTCGCTGGCTTGCTGCTCGCCCAGCTCTTCTTCGAGCGGTTTGCCGATGATGCGCCGCCCAAAGGGCGTGTGGGGCCAGACCTTGAGCATGAAGGCGATGAACGTGGGCACGAGCACGACCGACACGAGCGCACCCGTAAGGCCCCAGTTGGTGTCATAGCGAAACAGGAACACCACGCCCGTGATGAGCGACAGCCCAGCAACGACCGACAGAATGCCCATCGAGGGCAAAAAGAGCTCGGCCCCGAAGATGATGACCGCCAGGACGAGCAGCCCCAGGCCCCATGCAAGCGTTGGATCCATAAGCGGGCGATTCTAGCGCGGGTGCTTGCCCACGGACTGATCTCCGCACGATCATGCGAAAACACCGCACGCGCGCGGCTTCCTTCACCAATGCTCAGCTGCGCTCGCTGGGCCCTTGCCCTGTGCCGTCGCTGCCCGCGTCGGCCCCGCCCTCCGCCTGCATTCCACCCTCCGACACCGGTGCCGGCCCGGGCGACACCCCAATGCGAATACCCGACACGCTCGAAACATGCACCTGCTGCCCCGCGGGCAGTAGCGACGCGTCGGACACGCAGTCCACGATCCGCCCGCGAATCTCGACGCGCCCCACAGGCGTCATGCGGGTGAGGGTGATGCCCTGGTCATAGAGCGACACGAACGTATCGGCAGGTTGCATGTCGCTCGTTGTGAGCGTGCCGGGCGTCACGTCGCCCTCGTTCGTGAGCACGAGCTTGCGAAACAGCGGAATCTCTCCAAACTGCCGCACCACAAGCCACACCACCAGCCCCGCCGTGAGCAAGCTGCCCAGCACCATGAGCGTGGCCCACAACAGGCGAGAGAGCTCGGCACTTTGCATGAAGCCCGGGCTGAACATGCCCGAGCCCTGGGGCGAGAACGTGCCCACCAGCCCCCACAGCAGGAGCAGCAGCCCCATGATGCCAGGCACGCCAAACCCGGGCAGCACAAAGACCTCGACCGCAAGCAGCACGATGCCCAGCCCAATCGCCAGCACCTCCCACCAGCTTGCGAGCCCGAGCAGAAAGGCG
The DNA here is from genome assembly GCA_027487735.1 of Planctomycetaceae bacterium. Taxonomy (GTDB): domain Bacteria; phylum Planctomycetota; class Phycisphaerae; order Phycisphaerales; family UBA1924; genus BJHL01. Next base: position 58,846 of record JAIYDA010000089.1, read on the forward strand.
GGGGCAATAAACAGCAGCAGCGCACTCGCCGAGATGAACCCCGCCACGAGCGTGCCGGGCTTGAGCATCTCGACGAACATCATCGCGAAGAAGATGACGATGAGCACCATTCGTGTGAATGGGTGCGTCAGCGCGCTCATCACGCCATCGCTCACGCTGGGCGTGAGGCGCGCCAGCGTGGTGGCCCCAAGAAAGGCTCGCAGCTCATCGTCGGTGTTGATCGCATCGAGCTGCCAGCCCCGCCCATCGGGCGTGCGCGAGCGATTCGCCGCGAGCCCAAACTGCGCCATCTGCTCGCCCGAGAGCTTGAATGGTCCTGTGCCATTCCAGATGCGAGCAACGACCTCGAGCTGCCCGCGCGACTGTGGGCCCAGCTGCGGGCGCATCGATGCGAGCGCGCTGGGCTCGCTCGCGTAGCTATTGGCGATGAACGCGAGCGTGGGCGAGCCTGCCGGAAGATCGGCGTGGGGCTGCGTCAGCACCCCTTGCAAAGGCTGGGGCGAGCCGCGCGGCGCCCCAACCAGCCAACCAGGCGGCCTCACTCCTTGCGCGGGCAGCGCGAGCCCGATGCTCGCGGCGGTTGCCACCGGCGCATCGGTGGTTGACGCGTTGGGCAAGAAACGCAGCATCTCCCCCTCATCGAGCGAGAACTCGCGACCCGTGCTGAGGTCGCGCACCCACCAGAGAGAAAGATCGCCAAACGCGAGCGCCATGTGCAGCGGTTCATCGCGCACATAGTCGCCCAGCACGTCGTTCGTCCTGCGGGCGTCGTCGACCATGCTCTGCGCGAGCTTCAGCCAGCGGTCGGCAAGTTGCTGGTCGGTCACGCCCCGCAGGCGGCCTCGGCGGTAATCAAACGCGTTGATGCCGCCCAGCTCCGCTCCGTCTGCCAGGATGATCTCTTGGCAGGCGAGGGCGATGAGCGCGCTGTTGCCCACGGCTTTCGTCCGCACCCACGCAAACGACCGCTTGATCGTGCTCTCGCGGATCATCGCGGCGATGCGGGCGCAGGCGTCGTGGCTGCCGATCTCGCTGTCGAGCTCAAACACCAGGGCGTCGGCTTGCTCGCGCTCGGCGATCGCGATGCGCCGCTCGACGCTCTGGGCAACCATGGAAGGCGAAGACCTGCCATCCCCCGAAATCTCACCGCGGATGGGGATGATCGCGACCTTGGGCGCAAGCCGGTGCGCGGGCAGGATCGTGGGCATTGCCAGCGCCGTGCCAGCGGGGCGGTGCTGCTGGGCCTGGGCGACGTCGGTCGCTGGCGGTGGCGAGAGTGCAGGTGCCGGTGCAGGGGCTGGTGCTGGCTGGGCAAGGGCAACCCCCTGCATGCCAAGCAAGCACGCCAGGGCGAGCCACGAGCAAAGGGCAAGCAAGCGGGATGGGTGCAACATGGTGAGAATAGTGCAAACAGCGTAGCGCCGGGCCAGCAAGCAAGGCTGCTGCGAGCGGGCGACGAGCCTCTCGATACTCGCCCCCAGGGCGAGCCAAACAGCGATACGATGCGCCGCGTGTGGGTGGTTTCGCCGCGGAGTGCTCGACGGAGGCTGTATGCCGGTGCGCATGGAACTGTCGAGAATCCTGATTCGCGAGCTGAATGACTATCAGATCATCGAGCTGCGCGAGGTGGACGAAGAAGGTGCCCAGCGCGAGGGGGGCGGGCGCAGCTTCCCCATCGTCATCGGGCTGCCCGAGGCCCAGGCCATCGAGCGGCGGCTGAAGGGCGTTGTCGTCAAGCGTCCGCACACGCACGACCTGCTCGCGAGCGTGATCGAGACGCTGGGCGGTAAGCTCGTGTCCATCACCATTACCGACCTCAGCGACGGCACCTTCTTCGCGCAGCTCGACGTCCGCACAAAGGACGGCATGCTCGCGATCGATGCGCGCCCGAGCGACGCGATTGCGCTGGGCATCGCGGGGAACGTGCCGGTGTTCGTTGCCGACCACGTCGTGGACGAAGCCTCCCGCGCGAGCGACAGCCAGTAGCAGGCGCAGGTAGTAGGCGCAGGTAGCAGGCGCAGGGCCGAGCAGTGCTCAGCGGGCGTGCTCGCGCCGAGCGATCAGTGATCTTGTTTCTTGTCGTCTTGCGATGCGTGGGCATCGGCGACTGCGTCTACATCCGCGTCCGCATGAGTATCGACATCTGCGCTCGCAACTGGTGCTGCGATGTGCGCGGCTGCCTTCCCTGCTGTCGCGCTGTCCTGGGCTTCGCCGGCGGTAGTAACCTGCTGCGCGTGCATCGCCTTGCTCGCCGCCAGCAGCTCGCGCTGCCAGGGGTGCGAGCCAATGAAGCGCACCTCGCCGCTGGCAATGTCATACACCGCGCCCACGATCGTGAGCTTGCCCGACTCCACAAGCTCGCGCACGCCGCTGCTCTCGCGCAGCAAGGTGCTGATCGTTTGCCACACGTTTTCTTGCACAGACAGCGTGACAAGCTCATCGCCCGAAGCCTGCGGGTTCAGGGCCTTCGCGCGGTTCACCGCTGGCGCCACATGCGCCAGCAGCGACGCAACCTTGCCATGCACCTGCGCCCCGCTCGCAGCCGCTGCCACCGCGCCGCACTTGGTGTGCCCCATCACCACCAGCAAGGGCGTGTGCAGATGCTGCGTCCCATACTCCAGCGTGCCCACCTCGCTGTCGCCCGCCACGTTGCCCGCGACACGCACCGCGAAGATCTCTCCCACGCCCCGGTCAAACAGCCGCTCCAGCGGCACGCGCGAGTCGGCGCAACTCAGCACGCTCACGAACGGGTGCTGCCCGCCCGCGGCAAGCTCGCGCTGCGCCGCATCGCTGCTTGGGTTCTGCGTCTCGCCCTTCACCCAGCGTGCGTTGCCCTCTTGCAGCCAGGC
>JAIYDA010000125.1 GCA_027487735.1 Planctomycetaceae bacterium
ACCGCACGCGCCGCACACACCGTGCGCGACATGCTGCAATCCGTCGCCCAAGCCAACGGCTTCTCCACCTCCCGCCCCGACTTCCGCCACGGCTCGATCGAACACCGCCAAACCCGCGCTCTCGCGCTCGTTGGCCTGCCATCGAAAACCCTACCCATCGACCGCACCGTCCTCGCCATCAAAGCCGCGTCCGCCGCCGCCCTCGTCGCCACAGTCTTGCCCATCCTGCTCGCGCCATAGCCCGCTTTGCCACTTTGCCACTTTGCCACTTGGCCACTTGGCCACTTCGCCACTCTTCTCTATGGCTTTGCTGCTTTGCTGCTTTATCGCTCTATCGCTCTACCCCACTCAACTCGCCTGCGCCCTCGGATGCGCCTTCGAGTACGCATCCTTCATGCGCTGGGTCGTCAGGTGCGTATACACCTGCGTCGTGCTCAGGCTCTGGTGGCCCAGCAGCTCCTGCACGCTCCGCAGGTCCGCGCCGTTGTCGAGCAAGTGCGTCGCAAAGCTGTGCCGCAGTGTGTGCGGGCTGATGCTCGGATCAAGGCCGACCTGCTTGAGATACTTGTCCAGCTTGCGGCGCACGCTCCGGCTGCTCAGCCGCCCGCCGTGCTTGTTCACAAACAGGGGCATGCTGCGACCGCTGGTGCCCGCCGCCGCGAACTTGGGCGTGGCCCGGAGCATCTCGATGTATCGCTGAATGCTCTGCACCGCCGCGCTGCCCAGAGGCACGATGCGTTCCTTCTTGCCCTTGCCGCGGATGCGCAGCGTGGCTTCGGTCGGGTCCAGGTCTTCAAAGGCCAGCCCCACGAGCTCGCTCACGCGCATGCCAGTGCTATACAGCGTCTCGAGCATCGCGCGGTCGCGCCGGCTCAGCACGTCGCCATCGCCCGGCGCAGCGAGCAGACGCTCGACCTGCTCGATCGTGATCGCCTTGGGCAGGCGCTTGCTCTGGCGGGGCGTGCGGATGCTCACCATCGGGTTGGTCGCGCTGAACTTGCGACGCTCGGCCCACTTATAGAAGCTGCGAAGCGTTGCGATCTTCCGCGCCATCGTCGCGCTCGCGTAGCTCTGCTCGCCCAAGTGCCCGAGGTACACGCGCACCTCGTCGGGCGTCGCGCAGCAGACGTGGTCCGTCGCCGTCGTCCGCGTTGCAGGAGCGGCAAACGTGCCCGCCTCCGCCCGCGAGCGATACGCGCCAAACGCGCTCGCCTCCGCGCCCTCATTGATCGTCAGCTTGTTCAGCTTCGCGAGAAACTCGACGTACTGCCGCAGGTCCGCGCCATAGCAGCGCGCGGTGTACTCGCTGAAGTGGCGCTCTTCGTTCAAATAGCGCGTAAACGCGTCGAGCACGGGAAGGCTGGGCTGGTTGGTTGCGTTCTCTGCCATGCTTCACACTCCGAACTTCCACAAGACGCCGCCTCGCGTGCGATGCTCTTGAGCCCGATCAGCTCGACAGCAACCTCGCACGACAACAATGCGTCGCGGAACACAAGGACTATCGGCCATTGCGGGGGGCGTCTGAGGCCGAAGTCACATAAGCCGCCAACTCTCGATTTCGGTGCCATCGAGCGGGCACCGCGAAAGACTCACGATCGAACATCGATATATCGGTCCTTACGATACATCGCGCGTCATGGTTGGCGAGAATCGCCGAAAATGCGCGTTCGCAAGCTGAATCCCCCGGTTTTTCTGGTCGCTCCCTGAGGCCATGCCCTATTCAAGCGTAAAACTGGGCAATCTGCGCTCAGCCCGCCCCACTCCTACCGCCCGCCGTCGCTCGGCACGCTCGCCCGTGCCAGCCGCACCCACTCCTGCTGCACGAGCGCGTCCGCAGCGCGATGCATCGCAAACTGGCTGAACAGCTCCATGCTCGCGATGTATCGCCGCCAACCCATCGCGGAGAGGTTTTTCTCGCGCCCATCGGCGTACGACTTCACGTCCATCAGCACCTGGTTGTTCTTCGCATCAAAGCGTTCGTGCACTTGCGCGAGGGGCTCGCTGGCGATGGAGAATGCCTCGTTTCCTTCGGTGGTTGCCGTACGCAAGTCCTTTGGATTCCAAGGCTTACCTTGCGTTCGCAGGCTGCCGGGCTTGGCGTAGAGCGCGAGCGCGACCCCAACCTCGGGCGTGTAGGGGTCGTAGCTGGTAATCGTGCCCACGACGATGCCATCAGCACCGAGCGCGGTGGCCAGCATTTGGGCCTCTGCTGCGGTGCGCACGCCCCGCAGATTCAGGGCTTGCATCGCTGCGAGCGTGCGATTGAAGGGCAAGCAGCTCAGGCCCTGCACGTCGGTGATGGCACCGACGAGGGCATCGGCCAATGCGTCCGGGCGGGCGATGCTCACACCCGATTCGTTCGTCAGCGGCGCAACCGCCCACACCACGTCGCCCTGCAGTTGGTCGTAAGGGGCGATCACCGTGTCGGGTGCGCGGAGGGCGTCCCGGGGTGGGCCTTGGCAGCCCGTGAGCAGCAAGCCTGCCACGCAGAGCGCGAGAAAAGGCACAGGCGAGGTGCCTGTGCCAACGAAAGAGCGGCGGGCTGGAGAGGCGTGCATGCTGCGCTTGCATCGGCATGCGCGGGCTTTAGTCTTCGGTTTGCTCGGTCGCGTCGGTGGGCTCGCTCGCGACGCGGGGGCTTTCGCCGCGAATGCTCGCGATGCCAGCAGCGACCTGCTGCTCGTTCATGCCCCGGCTCATCATCGCGCTGCGCACGGGCTGGCTCATGTCCAGGCTCCAGATATTCTCGGTGCCGCTCTGGTTGCCCACGAAGTAGAGGCGGTTGTTGCTGCCCCACACGGGGTTCACGGCAAGCTGATTTGCGAACGTCACGCGCATGTCGCCGTCGCCCTCGGCGCTCACGAGGCGGATGGCGCTCTGGTTCACGGCGGGGGCTGGGGGCTGGAAGACGCCATTGCCATCCATGCTGTCGGGGTTGTTCAGCAGCACCTCGGCAAAGACGATCCACTTGCCGTCGGGGCTCCAACTGGGGTTGATGAGCGCGCGGTCGGCGGCGCTGGCGATCTGCGTGGGGTTCATCGCTTCGCCATTCTGCAGCTGGATGGTCCAGATGCCAAAGCCCCGGCGGCCTCGCTCGCGACCGAGCTGATAGAGAATGAGGTCGCTGCCATCGGGCCCGCTGGCGGCAACGGGGCTCCACTGCGGAAACAGGCCAAAGCCGATGAAGTTCGCGGTGTTGGGGTTGCCCAGCGGAAGCGTCCACATCTCCCAGCGTGCGCTGTTGGCGCCGAGGCGGCAGTAGACGAGCTGCGTGCCATCGGGGCTCCAGCTTGGGGCGATCTCGTGGGCTGCGTCGGTCGTCACCTGCACGGCTTTGCCACCCTGCACGGGCATGACGTAGATATCCCAGTTGCCGCTGCGATCGCTCGAGAAGGCGATCTTCGTGCCATCGGGCGAGAGCTTGGGCATCATGTCCTGCGCGGGGTCGCGCGTGAGCTGGGTCATCGTGCGGCTGCCAGCGCGCTGCACATAGATGTCGCTCGTGGCGCGGTGCTGCGTGCTGCTGAGCACGAGCGTGGTGCCATCCTTGGCAACGCAGGGGTCGAAGATCGCGCCTTCATCGGCGAAGGTGACCTGTGAGACGTTGAAGGTCGCGCTGTCGAGGCCTTCCTGCTCGCTGGTGGCGGGGCGATAGGCGGGGCTCAGCACGTCGTTCTCGGCAAAGCCGGGTAGGGGCAGGGGGTTGCCGCTCTCCATCGCGAGCTGCTGCAGCGCGCTGGCGGCGCTCACGCCCGACGCAGGCTGGGCCTGCAACGAGGCGTCCTGCGAGTCTGCCGCGGCGGCGGCGGCCATCGCGGCTTCGTTGGCTTGCACCTGCTCGGTGGTGGTCGGATAGCTCAGCACGAGGGGCTCTTTGCGTGCGGCGCACGCGCCGAGCACCATCGCGGCACCAGCGCACAGCAGCAGCGCACAGGCGGGCTTGCGGGCAACGACCGACGAGCAAGCAGAACGACGGACAGACAGCTGGAGGGTGCGTGCGTGCATGGCGTGGGCTTCCTGTGGGCGTGGCCTTGGGCTGGAACGAGGGCTGGAAAGAGGGCGAGAGGCTGCGAACGAGGCTCGCGCTCGCACGCCGCGGACAGCCCGCGGCAGGACGCTCGCCCCGCTGCGAAGCGCAATCGACACAATCGACTTGCAACATGCGTCCATATAACAACTTCCGCGCTTTTCTTGCTCGCGCACACAACGACCTTGCCCTCCTGGGCGAACCAGATGGCATGGGCTGTCTGCATGCGCTTTGTGGTTGGGTTCGCTCCGCTCGTTGGCGGGGGGTGGTGCGTTGGCCTGTGGTTGGTCTCGTGGGCGCGCTGGCGCTTGGTGGGTGCGGCGAGGGGGTCTCACCCAAGCAGAGCACGCCCGAGGAGACGATGACAACCGCCCGGGCGTTTCTCGCGGCGGACGAGGGCGAGCGCCTGCACGAACTCGTGTATGCCACGAGCCCGGACATGCGGCAGTTTCTGTCGCGAAGCGGGCGGATGCTGGGCAACCTCGAGAAGCTGAGCGACGTGATTCAGCAGAAGTGGCCCGAGGACGTTGCCCGCTTGCAGCAGCGGGCGGAGGAAGCCGCGAAGGCGGGCAAGCCCACGGGGCTGCTGGGGCAGGTTGTGGGGCAAGCAACGCGTCGGCAGGGCAATCGGCAGGCCGGCAGACCAGGAAGGGGGCGGGGCGGCCCGCCCGCCGCGGAGCAACGCAAGGGGTTTGACGATGGCATCACGCGGTTGTTTGCCGACCCTTACGCGTTTGTGCGCGAGAGCGAGGGGAAGCTGGCGGCGGTGTATATGACGGAGGATCAGCGTGCGCTGACGTGGGACGGCAAGCCCGTGCTGGCACCCCTGGGCATGACGATGCGCCTGGGCGAGGATGGCAAGTGGTACTTTGAGCTGCCGCTGAACATTCCGGGCGTGAGCGGGTTTGTGCCCAAGACGAAGGAGCAATGGGAACTGTTTGGCGGGGTCATCACGGTGCTGGACCGCGTGATTGTCGACCTGACGAAGGAGATCGAGACGGGGCAACTGCAAACGCTCGAAGCGGTGAGCAGGCGAGCGGGCGAGATGACGTTTGTGCCCGCGGCGATGGTGCTGTACGCGTATACAAAGCTGCGGGAGGAGCAGGGGGGGAAGTGATCGCGCGCGGGGCAATCGGCATCGGGCTCAGTTTGCCCGCACCGCGCGCATCGTGAACCGACCACTTGCGGCGACGGGGAGCGTGGCGAGTTGGTCTTCGGGAGCGTGCTCGCTGAGGGCCCAGCCCGCGTCGGCGGGCTCGACGAGCAAGGCACGGCCTTTGCAATCGATGCTGGTGCCATCGGTCGCGAGAGAGGGCGAGACCTCGACGCGGAGCGTGCTGCCCGGGCGGACGAGTGCGCCATACTTGAGGGCACGGACCTCACCGAGCACGACGCGCTGGGTGCTGAGGGGGCCTGCGTGGGTGCGGGCCCAGAGGCGAGCAGCCTGCACCATGCACTCCAGGGTCATGACGCCCGGCAGGACGGGAAAGCTGGGAAAGTGGTCTCCCAGATATTCCTCGGCGCTGGAGACGTGCTTGAGCGTGAGCACGCGCGTGGAGGAGAGGGCGAGGGTGCGATCGAGGAGGGAGAAGTGCATGGACGCGGATTTGTAGCGCGGGAGTGCTGGGGAAACATCAGGTGCGCGCCCACCTCGTTCGGCGTGCTTATCATTCCGTCGGTCGAAGTGGCCTTTGCTCGTCCGGCGTGTTGCTGGGCGAGGCAGTGGCTTTGGAGATCAGGCATCGTGCAGCGCAAGGCTTTCATGTATGCCCTGTAAGCGCACCATCTCCCAGCGAGATGGCGGCGTTGCTGCCCGGGCTCTTTGGTGCCCCGCGTCTTTGGACGTGTGGGCTGCGTCGGCCTTTCGGCCGCGCTGGGCGACGTAAGTCACGTCGCTCGCGCGATCGCCAGGCCCGAAGCAAAGGGGCCTTTGGGCGGTCGCGGGTTGCGTTGGTGGGCTCAGGCCCTGTGTCAGCCTTTGGCTGACCGGAGTTGCTGGGCGCATCACAAGCGAACACCGCAGGGCAAACCGCGTGAGAACCGGGCGCAACGCGCCGAGGGTGGCTGTGCCAGTTTTGCCGTCTGCTTGCCTTGGGGCATGCTGCGGAGAACGGGCGGGCCGTGACCTTGGGCTGGGCTTTGGCGATGCTCTGTGCGGTCGGACAACTCGGACGGACAACTCGACAACCTGACGACAGACAAACTGAAAACGAGCATCACACCATGAGCAACCCCAAAGGCATCTCCAACCCCGCCGACATGCTTCGCCTACTGGACGCGATCTCGCGTGAGCGGAACATCGACCGTCAAACGCTGGTGCGCGACCTCGAGCTGGCGATGGTGACGGCCCTCCGCAAGCACTTCAACACGCTGGACCTCGAAGAGTTTGCGTGCAGCATCGATGCGCTCTCGGGCGACATGACGCTGTCGCGGCATGGCGAGCCCCTGGAGATGAGCGCGGCGAGCCTTGGCCGCATCGCGGCGCAGACCTTCAAGCAGGTGATGATCCAGAAGTTCCGCGATGATGAACGCAACAGCATCTTCGAGGAGTTCAGCAAGCGGATGGGCGAGATCGTGACCGGGACCGCGCAGCGCTACGAGGGCGGCAGCCTGGTGGTGCTGATCGATCGCGCAGAGGGGTTCATGCCCCGCAGCGAGCAGATTCCGGGCGAGCAGTTTGTCGCGGGCGACCGCGTGCGGTGCATGATCCTCGATGTGAAGGACGTGGGCAACCAGGTGAAGATCGTGCTGAGCCGGGGCAATCCGGAGTTCATCCGCAGGCTGTTTGAGGTGGAGGTGCCCGAGGTTGCGGAGCGCGTGATTGAGATCAAGGCGATGGCCCGCGAGCCGGGGTATCGCACGAAGCTCGCGGTGGCGAGCGTGGACAACAAGGTCGATCCGGTGGGCGCGTGCGTGGGCGTGCGCGGGTCGCGCATCAAGAACATCGTCGATGAGCTCAATGGCGAGAAGATCGACATCGTGCGCTGGAACGAGAGCAGCCAGATTCTGATCTCCAACGCGCTCAAGCCCGCGGAGGTGCAGGAGGTGAGCCTGTGCTTTGAGCTTGGGCGCGCGACGGTGGTGGTGCGCGACGACCAGCTGAGCCTTGCCATCGGCAAGCGCGGGCAGAACGTGCGGCTCGCGGCCCGCCTCACGGGGTGGGACGTGGACATCCTGACGCCCGACGAGTACACGAAGGGCATGGAGACGATGTACGCGACGGTCACGAGCATCGAGGGCGTTGCGGAGACGCACGCGGACAAGCTCGCGGCCCTGGGCATGGTCAGCGTGTTTGACGTGGAAGAGGTGGGCGTCGAAACGCTGATGAGCGAGCTTGGCATCAGCGAAGATCAGGCGACGAAGATGGTCGAGGTTGCCAGCGTGCGCGCGAAGGAAGTGGCCGCGGAGCAGCAGAAGGCCAAGGAAGAGAAGGAACGCCTGGCGCGCGAGCAGATGGATGCTGCCGACAAGCTGCTGGGCGAGGACGGACCGCTCGCGCCAGAGGGCGAAGCGGGCACCGAGGCTGGCGGCCAAGCTGGTGGAGAGAGTGCGGGCCCCGCGGGCGAGGCGGCTGCGGATCGCATTCTGGGTGGTTGAGTGGGATTGGGTGATTGGGGGATTGGGGTTGGCGGATTGGGGCAGGATGCGGAGGAAGGTTTGGAGAGCGTGGGCCCAAAGCACGGGCCCCGCGCAAACGGGGTGGATGTGGGATGCCGGGTGTGTGCTCGAACTCAGGAGTGTTGATTGGCTAGTAAGAAGCTCTTCCAGCTCGCGAAGGAAATCGGGATCGACTCCAAGGTCATCGTGGCAAAGTGCCAGGCCGAGGGGATTCCTGAGTCCGTCATCAAGAACCACATGTCACCCGTCTCGGTCGGTCTCGAGATGACCATCAAGGAGTGGTTCAGCGGCGAGGGCGGTGGTACGGCCGTGGAAACGGCGGAGAAGGTCGACGTCGAGCGCGTGAAGACGAAGAAGGCGCCGGCGAAGAAGGCAGAGAGCACGGAGTCGGGCGAGGAGGGCGGCAAGGACGCGGGCGCGAAGGAGAGCGCGAGCAAGGACGCAAAGTCGGGCGCAAAGGCCCGCAAGAAGGGCGATGCGGACCAGGGCGGGACGAACGGTGGCGCGGGCGAGCACGCAGAGCAAGGGCAAGCTGGCACTGCGACGGCTGCTGCGAGCAGCACACCCTCGGGTGCTGCGTCGACTGCTGGGGTCTCGAGCACAGGCGGTGCGGCTGGGCATGCACCCCACGCAAACAGCGCGAACGCTGCGGCGGATGCTGGCGCAGGCACGGCTCAGGCTGCGGCGGGCGGCGCAGCGACAGCCGGCGGCGCGGCGGCGAAGCCCAAGGGCGCGCCGAGCAAGCTGTTTGAGACGCACGGGTCGGTGCTCATGGGTGGCAGCAAGCCCTCGGTGGTTCCGCCCAAGCCTGTGGGCGTGCCGATGCCGGAGCACCACAAGGCAACGCCTATTCAAAGCAATGCGCCACTGCCCGACGCGCCGAAGGCACCAAGCCAGAGTGCTGGCCATGGTGCAGGACATGGATCTGGACATGGGTCGGGAGCTGCTCACGGCGGTGGTCACGGTGGCGGGCATGGTCCTTCACACGGGTCTGGCCAGCACGCGACGACGCACGGGCCTTCGCACGGGCCTTCGCATGGGCCGAGCCATGGCCCATCACATGGTCCTTCGCACGGACCCACGCATGGACCCACGCATGGGCCAACGCATGGGCCGGGCCATGGACAGGGTCACGGGCCGGGCCAACAGGGTTCATCCGGTGGTCAGCCGCCGCGCGGGATGCCGCTGCGGTCGGTGCAGCCTGCGCCGATGAACGTGCCGACGAGGCCGACGAACGTGGCGCCTGCGGGCCCGCGGCTGGAGATCAAGACTCCGGTGAAGCTGAGTGGGCCGAAGGTGGTGCGCGTCGAGGCGCCGGATGTAGTCGAGGCTCCGCGGCCGCGTGGTCCTCGTCCGCCGATGGCTGGTGGCGGCGGGCTTCGCCCGGGTGGCGGCGCGAGCGATGATGATCGTCGCAATGCGCGGCGCAAGGAGCTGCCTGGCGCGAACAAGCGCAGCAGCGGCGCAGGCGTGCCGGATCGTCGCCGCGGTCGCAGCGATGGCGACTGGATGAAGACGACGCAGGGCATCTATAGCGAGCAGGACCTGATCGAGCGCGAGGCAAGGCTTGCTCGCGCGGGCGGGTTCCTCAAGAAGCGCAAGCAGGACCTGGCTCGCAGCGGCGCGGCGGGCGAGCACGACGGCGAAGAAGAAATCTTTGACGGGCGGATCCACATCACCGCGCCCTTCACGCTCAAGGACCTGAGCGCCGCAACGGGCGTGAAGGCGGCGGACATCAGCAAGAAGCTGTTCTTGCAGGGCGTGATGCTGAAGATCAACGACCCGATGCCGCCTGAGACGGCGATCGAAGTGATGATGGACTTTGAGATCGAGCTCGTGGTGGAAGAGGCAAAGACCGCCGAAGAGACCGTGAGCGAGCAGTTTGTGAAGCGCGACACTAAGGGCGTGAAGGCCCGCGGGCCTGTGGTCACGATTCTGGGCCACGTCGACCATGGCAAGACCAGCCTGCTGGACCGCATTCGCAACGCGAACGTGGCGGCGGGCGAGGCGGGCGGCATCACCCAGAAGACCAGCGCGTTCGTGAGCGAGGTGGACGTCGAGGGTGAGAAGAAGCAGGTCGTGTTCCTCGACACGCCCGGTCACGAGGCGTTTACGGGCATGCGTGCCCGCGGCGCGAAGGTGACGGACGTTGTCGTGCTCGTGGTGAGCGCGCCCGAGGGCGTGATGCCGCAGACGGTCGAGAGCATCAACCACGCGAAGGCGGCGAAGGTGCCCATCGTGGTCGCGCTGAACAAGATCGATCGTCCGGATGCGACCGAGAGCCAGATTCAGAAGACGCTCGGTCAGCTCGCGGCTGCGGGCGTGAACGTGGTGGAGTGGGGCGGCGACGTAGAGTGCGTGCGTGTGAGCGCGCAGACGGGCGTGGGCATTCCCAAGCTGCTGGAAGTGCTCGACCTGCAGGCGAGCGTGCTGGAGCTGACGGCGGACTTTGAGGGTCCGGCGCAGGGCACCGTCGTCGAGGCGAAGATGGAGGAAGGTCGCGGCGCGGTGGCGAACGTGCTGATTCAGCACGGCAAGCTGAAGGTGGGCGACTTTGTGGTGATGGGGCGTTCGTATGGCCGCGTGCGCGACATCACCGACGACAAGGGCAAGCGCATCAAGGAGGCGTTGCCTCCGATGCCGGTGCAGATCAGCGGCGTGGACAACGTCTGCGACGCGGGCGACAAGTTCTATGTGACGCCCAGCCTGAAACAGGCGGAAGAGGCGGCGGACCAGCGCCGGCAGCGCGAGCGGCACAACGCCCTTGCGGCGCCGAAGCTCACGCTCGATTCGCTGTTCGGGCAGCTGCAGCAGCAGCAGAACGGCGAAGCGGGCGAGCCCAGCGTCAAGGAGATCAAGATCGTCCTCAAGACCGACCAGCAGGGCACGGTGGACGTGCTCAAGAACGAGTGCGAGAAGATCAAGAACGGCGAGGTGAAGGTTCGCGTGATCGATGCTGCTGTGGGCGGCATCACCGAGAGCAACGTGCTGCTGGCGGACGCGAGCAAGGCGATCGTCATCGGGTTCAACGTCATTCCCAGCGGCAAGGCACGCCAGCTTGCGGAGCAGAAGGGCGTGGAGATCCGCACGTATCAGGTCATCTACGACATCACCGACGACCTGAAGAAGGCGGCCGAGGGCATGCTGACGCCCGAGGTTCGCGAGGAAGTGCTCGGGCATGCCGACGTGCGAGCGGTGTTCAAGGTGTCGAAGGTGGGCAACGTCGCGGGCTGCTACGTCACCGATGGCGTGGTGCAGCGTGACGCGCTCATCCGCGTCACGCGCAACGGCGTGGTCATCGAGCATGACCGCAAGCTCAGCCAGCTCAAGCGCGTGAAGGACGACGCGAAGGAAGTGCGCAGCGGCACCGAGTGCGGCATGAAGATCGACGGGTATGACGACATCAAGGAAGGCGACGTGCTGGAGTGCTACAAGAAGACGGAGGTCAAGCGCACGCTCTAGCGAGCGTGTTGCGTGGGTGGGTGCTCTGTGGGTGGTTGAGCCATGATTGTCGGAACGCTCCAGTTCGAGGTCATCGTGCGCGGCAGCGAGTCTCTCAAGGACAAGCGCCGGGTGGTGCTCAGCTTGAAGGACCGCCTGCACCGTGAGCACATGGTGGCGGTGGCGGAGGTGTCGCTGCAGGAGTCGCACAAGGCAGCTGGGCTCGGCCTGGCGATGGTGGGCAGCGATGAGACGCACGTCAGCCAGTCGCTGGATCGCCTGATCGCGAAGCTGCGCGAGGTCGTGAGCTTCGCGGGGGACATGGGGGCGGAGCTGGGCGACGTGCGCAAGTCCATCGTGCACACGCA
>JAIYDA010000032.1 GCA_027487735.1 Planctomycetaceae bacterium
CGTTGCCCGGGCCCATCGCAAGCCCCGAGCACGTGGTGGTGTGCCCAGAGTTCTCACCCGCGCGCACCGATGTGGGCGTCTTCTTCTCGTGGGCAGCTCAGCGCATCGCGACGCGCTTTGCCATCGGTGGCGATGCGCTCGCGCGCCTCGGGACGAGGCCCCTCACGATTCTCGACCTTGGGTGTGGCAGCGGCTTCTTGGCGCCCATCCTCGCGCGGGCGGGGCTCTGCGGGCGCTACATCGGGCTCGACATCAAGCGCCATCCCAAGTGGGTCGATGGCGTCGTCGCCTCGTCGCCCGAGCTTCGGCGTGAGCTGCTGGTTGCAGACATTGGCACCTTCGACCCGCGCGTGCTGCCCACGCTCGATGCGATCGTGAGCTGCACCGCTCTGGAGCACATCGAAGATGACGCCGGCGCACTCGCGAAGCTCGCGACGAGGCTTGCGCCCTGGGGCGTGCAGGCGCACACGGTGCCGGGCGAGCTGGGGCTCTCGCTGTATGGCCCGCACGGCTGGAGACAATACAGCCCCGCCTGCCTGAATGCGATGCTGCCGCGTGCCGAGATCTACCGCTACGGCGGCCCGCACGCGCTGCGCGTGCATGTTTCGTGCATCACGAATCGCGTGGAGAACGGCAAGGCCGACGCACGCCGGACCCACCCGCGGATGTACGAGCGCGCGGTCATCCGGGCTCGCGCCCTCGATGCCCGCACGGCGGGCAGAGCTGGCCACGCAGGTGCGGCGATGTATGGTGTCTTCGCGGGGTAGCGAGCGCGGGGGACACGCTGGGAAAGTCGGAGGACCTGGTTTCAGCACAGAGGCGCAGAGATCAGGAGCACGATGAGAAGACTGGGAGAGGAGAAGCTGCAAAGCATGCCAGTGTTCATCTTCTGGTGCAAAGCCAAGTCTCCGTGAGGGAAGCGACGCTCAAACAATCTCTTCAGCCTCATCTTGCTCACTCACTCTGTGTCTCTGTGCTGAATCCGCATCTCCCATCTCGCACCCGCACGACCACCCGCTAGCTCCCCGTCGCCTCGTCCTTCATGAGCGGGAAGAGCACGACGTCGCGGATGGTGCGCTGGTTTGTCAGCAGCATCGTCAGGCGATCGATGCCCAGGCCCATGCCGCCAGCGGGGGGCATGCCCACCTTGAGGGCCCGCAGGAAGTCGTGGTCCATCGTGCGATAGGTCTGCTCCTCGGCGTTCTTCTCGGCGTCGAGGCCTTGCAACTGCTCGCGGAACTTTGCCTCCTGCACGTCGGGGTCGTTTAGCTCGGTGTAGTGCGGCGCGATCTCCATGCCCGCGACGAACAGGTCCGCACGATCCGACAGTTGCGGGTCGCTGGGCTTGGGGCGCGTGAGCGGGCTGATGGCGCTGGGGTAGTCGGTGATGAACGTGGGCACGCTGGGGTCGAGCTGGGCCTCACCCCCGCGCTGCTTGTCCTCAAACAGCTCGTTCACCGCCAGCCAGTGGTCCATCGCGTCGATCGCGGCGTGCAGCTGCGGGCCTCGGTGCTTCTTGAGCAGGGCCTTCACGCCCGCGCGGTCGTGCATGCTGATGCCCCAGGCGAGCTCGAAGAGCGAGCCGTACGTGCGGCGTGCGAAGGGCTTGCTGTAGTTGATCGTGAGGTCGCCAAAGGGCAGCAGCACGTCGCCCGTGGCGGGGGTTTCGGGCCGCTTGTCGGTGCGGGACACCACGGTGGCGCACGAGCGGATGAGGCTCTCGGTCAGCTCCATCACCGTCTCGACGTCGCCGTGGGCGTGGTAGGCCTCGAGCATCGTGAACTCGGGGTTGTGCTGCTTGTCGAGCCCCTCGTTGCGGAAGTTGCGATTGACCTCGAAGACCTTGGGCATGCCCCCCACCATCAGCCGCTTGAGATACAGCTCGGGAGCGATGCGCATGAAGAGGTTGATGCCCAGCGCGTTCATCTTCGTCACGAACGGGCGTGCAGCCGCGCCGCCCGCGAGGCTCTGCAGCATGGGCGTCTCGACTTCGAGATAGCCCCGGCTTTGGAGAAAGCTCCGCACCGTCGCGACGATGCGGCTGCGCAGCTCGAACACGTGCATCGTCTCGGGGTTGGCCCACAGGTCGACGTAGCGCTGGCGGTAGCGCAGCTCAACGTCGCTCAGGCCCGCGTGCTTCTCGGGCGGGGGCACGAGGCACTTGCTCGCGGGCTTGATGCTGCTGGCCCACACGGTGATCTCGCCCGCGCGCGTACGCATGAGGGGCCCGCGCACCACGAGCACATCGCCAAGGTCCAGCAGCTTTGCGGCGGCAAAGGCGGTGCCCTCGGGCGTGCCTGGCTCGTCGCGCAGGTCGGCCTTGCTGAGGGCGACTTGCACATCGCCCGTGTTGTCGCGCAGTTGCAGCCAGATGAGCTTGCCACCATCGCGCAGCAGCATCACGCGTCCAGCGATGGAGACAACGGGACGCTTGTCGGCAAAGCCGGGCGTCTTGCCGTTTTCTTGATGGTCCTTGTCGGCGGCTTCGTCGTAGCGAGCGCGAGCGCCGGAGATGGGGTCGATGCCGTCGGTCTTCGTGCCGTAGGGCTGGTAGCCCAGCTTTGCGAGGGCGTCGCGATTGCTGCGGCGCTGGGCTTCGAGATGGTGTGGAGACGCTTCGGGGGTCGGGCTGACGGTCATGGGGCATTCTTCGCGCGCCGAGCGGGGCAGGCGAGAGAGTTGCAAGGAAGGGCTCAAGAGCGAGCACCGGGCTCTGCACGCGCGGCAAGACGCCGTTGTGCGCGAGCGCTCAGCGCATCCGGCTCAATGCATCCCGCTCAGTGCATCCCGCTCAGTGCATCCCGTTGCTCAGGCCGTTCACGGTGGGGCGGACGCGGATGCCGCCGTGCGTGCTGACTTCCTGCGTGTTGCGGGCATCGCAGAGGGGCTTGTTCGCAACGCCCGGAGCCTCGATGAGGTTCTGCAGGGTCACGCCGTCGAGCATCTTGATGATGCTGGCAGCGGCGTTGTCCATCGTGCGGTGCAAGGCGCAGAGGTTGGTGCCGTGGTTGGGCAGGCCCAGCGGGCAGCTGGTGATGCGCTGCAGCGTGCCCACGGTGTTCACGATGTCGAGGAGGTTGATCTGGGCTGCGGGGCGTGCGAGGCGATAGCCACCGCCCACGCCACGACGACCGGTGATGAGCTTCGCGGTCGCGAGCTGCTGCAACACCTTCGCGAGGTAGTTGCTGGGCACCTTGGTCATCGCGGCAAGCGTGTTGGTGGGCACCAGTTGATCGGGTGCGAGAGCAAGGCACGACATGGCGCGGAGCGCATATTCCGTGGTTTGGCTGAACATACTGACGTATCCGGGGCCGGGGACTTCGGAATCAGACAGAACGAGTGACGTTGCGTTCATAATGCTACCCCTAAACTCCGGAATCGGACAGCGAACAACC
>JAIYDA010000153.1 GCA_027487735.1 Planctomycetaceae bacterium
CTGGACCACGCCCAGAGCGTGCTGCTGCCAGTCGCCCGCGCCCACAGCATCACGCTGCACGCGCGCTGCCACCCCAGCATCGCGAACGAGCCTGCCCGCACGCTTTACACCGTGCTGCTCAACACCATGAGCAACGCCGTCGAGGCGATCATCGCGCGGGGTGACGACCCCTCGAGCCTGCGGACCGTGCACGTTGAGCTTGCGCCTGCGCCGCCACCCAGAGCGAACGCCAAGGCGAACTCCAGAGCCGGCTCGAAAGACAGCTCGAACGAGAGGGACAAGCTCAGCCTCGCTGGGGCCAATCGCCCTGGGCAAGCGTGGATCAGCCTCGACGTTACCGACGATGGCGTGGGCCTGCCCGCGCACATCCCTGTTGCACGCCTGTGCGAGCTTGGCGTCTCGACCAAGCCCGGAGCTGGGGGCGTGGGCCTCGCGGTTGCGCGCAGCATCGTGCGGGGGCTGGGCGGCGAGCTTTCCATCGCGGCTCGCGCCAGCGGCACACGCGGCACCGCCCTTCGCGCGATCTTGCCCGCTGCCTCACAGAGCATTCGCCAATCCGCCTGAGCCATCTCCACGAGCTTTCTCCACGAGCTTTCTCCACGACCTCTCTCCAAATGCCCCACGACAGCACCCAACCCCACCCGCAGCTGGCGAGCGACGCCAACGCTGCGACAGACCGGGCGGCAAGCCCAGGACCTGCCGCTGCCATGAATGCGCCCACGCACGCCCCCACGCATGCGCAGACCGCGGTCGTGGTCGATCCTGACGCGGTTGCGGGCAGCGCACTGCGCGACTATCTGCGTGGGCTGGGCGTGCGCGTGGTGCTCGCCCGAAGCCTTGCGCACTTGCAGGGCCTGGGCATGCACGAGGCTCCGCTGAGCGAAGCAACCGACCTTGCATTCGTCGACGTGAGCAGCACGGGCACGGCCGAGGCCACGCTGCGCGCCGTTCGCGACATGCTGCCGCACACTGCGCTCATCGCGACCACGACCTACGGCAACGTTGAGACCGCCATCGAGGCTCTGCGCATCGGCGCGTGCGACTACATCTGCAAGCCCTTCGTCGAGGGGGAGCTCGCGCTCACCATCGCGCGGGCTGCGCGCCAGCGGGCGCTGCTGGACGAGACCCGCATGCTGAAGGAGCGCATCGCGGGCCACCGCGCCGGTTCGTCGGGCAAGGGGAAGGCCACGGGCGAGCTGCCCAGCACCGTCGTGGGCGACGACCCGCGGATGAAGAGCGTCGCGACGCTTGTGCGCGCTGTGGCACCAAGCAAGACCACGGTGCTCATGACGGGCGAGAGCGGCACGGGCAAGAGCCTCATCGCCCACGCCATCCACGCGGCGGGCCCGCGCGCGGGCAAGCCCTTCGTCGAGCTCTCGTGCGGCAGCATTCCCGAGACGCTGCTCGAGAGCGAGCTCTTCGGGCACGTGAAGGGCGCGTTCACTGGCGCACACGCCGACAAGCAGGGGCGCTTTGCCGCTGCCAACGGCGGCACGCTGTTTCTTGACGAAATCAACAGCGCGAGTCCGGGCATGCAGCTCAAGCTGCTGCGCGTGCTGCAGGAGCGCGTCTTTGAGCCCGTTGGCAGCACGACGCCCATCGAGGCGGACGTTCGCATCATCCTCGCGACCAACCAGCCGCTGGAGGCGCTCGTCGCGGCGGGCACCTTCCGCCAGGACCTTTACTACCGCATCAACGTCATCAACATCGTGCTGCCACCGCTGCGCGAGCGTGCGAGCGACGTGCCCACGCTCGCCCATGCGTTCCTTGCGCGCTTCGCCGCCGAGCTGCGCCGCCAGATCGTGGGCTTCGAGCCCGCGGCGATGCACGCGCTCTGCGCGTATGCGTACCCCGGGAACGTGCGCGAGCTGCAGAACCTCATCGAGCGTGCCTGCGTGCTCGCGCAGGGGCAGACGATTTTGCTCAGCGACTTGCCCGAGCATGTGGCGCACCCGGCATCGCCCCGCATGCTGGGGCACGCGCCCGCTGCGGTTGGCGCTGCGACAGCTCTGCCCGTCCTCGCGCCGGGCACGAGCCCCCAGCGCCTGCAAGACGCCCTCCGCCAACCCGAGCGCGAGCTCATCGAGCACGCTCTGCGGACCAGCAACTTCAACCGCGCCAAGGCCAGCGAGCTGCTGGGCATCAATCGCTCGACGCTGTATAAGAAGATGAAGGCCCTGGGCATGCTGGAAGATCGGCGCCTGGCGGGATGAGGAAGAGAGGTGTCGAGGTGTCAAGGTTTCAAGGTTTCAAGGTTTCAAGGTGAGGAAGGGAAGAAGAGAACGAGAGAACCGCCGGTAAATGCCACGAGCGATGAACGCTGCGTTCTTCCCTCAACACCTCGCCACCTCGACACCTCTTCCCTCGTACGCTCCCCCCGTGCTTCGTCGTCTTCGACCAGCTCTCTTTGACAGCCTTGCCGATGGTTCGGCCCGTCGCAGCTGGCACAAAGACATGCTCGCGGGGCTCACCGTTGCTGTGATTGCTCTGCCCTTTGCGCTCGCCGTCGGCATAGGCAGCCTCCCCCAGCAAGCCGCGAGCGCGTCGATGCTCGCTCCGCCTGTGCTTGGCGCCATGGCTGCGATCGTCGGAGGCTTGCTGCTCGCGGTGCTCGGGGGCAGCCGCGTGCAGGTGGGCGGGCCCAGCGCCGTCAGCATCGCGATCCTCTACACCATCGCGCGTGACCACGGCTATCAGGGCCTTGTCGTCGCGACGGTGATGGCTGGTTGCATCCTCGTCATCATGGGTGTGTCGAGGCTGGGAGTGATGGTCAAATACATCCCATACCCCGTCACGGCAGGCTTTACTGCGGGCAGCGCGGTGCTCATCGCAACCGCACAAGGCAAGGACATGCTGGGCCTTGCTATCGCCGACAATCCTGCACACTGGGTTGGCAAGGTGCAAGCCCTCGCTGCCCACATCAGCACCGCGCATGGTCCCACGCTGGGTGTCGGGCTGGGCACGCTTGTGCTGGTGCTGGTGCTCCGGCGCTTTGCTCCAAGGCTGCCCGCGATGCTGCTGGGCATCGCCTGCGCCACGCTCGCGTCGTGGCTGCTCGCAAGGGCTGGCAGCCCCGTGCCCACCATCGCCTCGCAGTTTGGCAGTGTGAGACTGGGTGTGCAGCCTCTCAGTCCCAGCTCGCTCAGCCTCGCGCTCGTGCGAGACCTTGTGCCCGCTGCCACCACCATCGCGATCCTCGTCGCGATCGAGGGCTTGCTGACCGACGTTGTCGCCGACGGCATGACGGGCGGCAAGCACCGCAGCGACCAAGAGCTCGTGAGCTTTGGCATCGCCAACATCGCGTGCGGTGCGCTCGGGTTGCTGCCTGTCGCTGGAGGGCTTTCGCGCACTGTCGCCAACGTCAAGGCGGGCGCGCGCACGCCCTTCGCCGCGATGTGGCACGCGCTGTGCATGCTGCTCATCGTGGTGCTCGCGGGCAGCATCGCTGGGCTTGTGCCACTCGCAGCCCTTGCTGCGGTGCTGGTGGTGGTGTCGCTGGGGATGATGGACTTTGGGGCGTTTCGCCAGCTGCTGCGCACGCCACGAGCCGACGTGGCGGTGCTGCTCACCACCTTTGGGCTCACCGTCGTCTTCGGGCTCGTGTATGGGGTGGGCATTGGCATGGTGCTCGCGAGCATGCTCTTCATGCAGCGCATGAGCGAGGTCGCGGGCGTGCGCTCCATCACGCACGAGCTGCGCACGCCAGGCTCAGACGCATTGCCCACACGATCGTCGAGCCCCGACAACAAAGACCCGCTGGAAGTCGACGTCGAGCTCGCGGGTTTTCGAAAGAGCGCTAGCAGCTCGCCCGCGCTCCGCGTCCCGCCGGGCGTCGAAGTCTTTGAGCTGCGAGGCCCCTTCTTTTTCGCCGTTGCCGACAAGCTCGAAGACACCCTCGCGCAGATGCAACGCCCCCCCAAGGTCTTCATACTCCGAATGCGAGGCGTGCCCCACATCGACGCGACTGGCCTGCGCGCCCTCGAGCGCTTTCACGCCCACTGCACGCGCCTCGGCACCACGCTGCTTCTCGGCGGCGTGCACGCCCAGCCGCTGCACGAGTTTGTGCGCGTGGGCCTCGACGCGCGCCTTGGCGAAGCCAACATCTTCGAGAATCTCAGTGATGCCCTCGCGCGAGCGCAGACGCTGGTTGAACCGGACGCGAGCTGATCTCCCCTTCATCCCTTCTTCCCTCCATCCCTCCATCCCTTCTTCCCTCACCACCTCTTTCTCAATACCCCCGCACCACTTCCGCCTGCGGATAGAACCGCTTCAGCATTGTGCGCCAGTCCTCGCCACGATCCGCAAACCCCTTCGCGCACCACTGGCACATCCCCACGCCGTGGCCCCAGCCGCGACCCAGGATTCGCACGCGCGTCCCCACCACGTCCACGCTGATGTCCCCGCTCAGCACCGTGGTGTTGTTCGCGAGGTCGCGCGGCGCGAAGCGCACCGGCGCGAGGTCCGCGACGGCGTAGTTCAGGCTCATGCGCAGCTCTTCGGCGGTCATGGTGTAGGTCTTGCCGCTGTCGTCGCTGAGCACGAAGGTGTTGGGCCGGCCCGCATCATTCACCTCGCCCACGCGCACCTGCCGCACGCGACCGATGTCCCGGGCCGGGTGGTCGTAGCGCTGGCTCCAGGCCTTCACGCGCTTGCTCACGTCGTCGGTGCTGCGCTCCACGCTCCAGCGATAGAGCGTCGCCTGCTGGCAGGCGTGGTCGCGCGTCTTGCCCTGCAGCGCGGGCGTGCGATTGAACTGCGTGTCGGGCTCCAAGGGCCACGCCACCGCCGCGCTCGCGGGCCTGCCCCCGCAGGTGCTGCTGAAGTAGGCGCGAATGATCTGCCCTTGCTGGGCCAGCACCAAACCCCGCGTGCTGCGGGTTGCTTCCAAGGGCAGGGTCTCGCGGGTTGCCCCGCCAAACACCTGGTCGGCGATCGTGTCCTCGACGTCAAACGCGCGCCCCTCGCGCCGCGCCCGCCAGCGCTCGTGCAGCGCATAGCTGCGGGCCGCGATCGCCTGCACCTCGTTGGTCTGGCGGGGCCACTTGGGCAGCAGCTCGTGGCTCAGCACGCCCGGCACATAGCTCTCCACGCCCATGCTCACGATGATGTCAAACGCGTTGAGGTTCTCGCCCGTGCGAGGGCGAAGCTGCACGATGCCCGGGTAGCGCCCCTTGCCCACCGTCAGCGTCTCGCGCTGGCTCAGCACCGTGCCATCCGCACGCCCATCGCTCACGAGCACCTCCAGCGCGGTCCCCGCGTTCCACGTGCGCGCAATGCCCGCAGAGTCGGTCGTCACGAGCGCGCCATTGCTCATCGTCACCACGATGGGGCTGCGCATCGTCGCGGGCGAGCCCGCGGCAGGGGGCATCACGCGCACCACCACGCGGTCGGGCCCGCCGATGGTCTCGCGCGTCACGCCCTTCTCGATGCGCACGCGGATGTCGGGCTCGGCGCCCATGGGCATCTCGATGCTCGGGCCGATCGTCGCGGTCGTCGTGCCCGTCACGCCCTCGAGCGTGCGCTCAATCGCCTGCCCCGTCGCCTGGCACGACACCACGCCCGACCCAAGGCTCGACATGCCAAGCACCAAGAGCAGCGCGAGAGCTACCCTGCGTGCCTGGCTCTGTCCGCTCGTCCTCGTCCTTTGCTCAAAAAGCCCTGGCTGACCCATCATGATGCGCGCCCCAAAGACGTTGACTCGATGCCATCGCGCCGCCGCCCCGCTGGCGGCGTGCGCAACTCTTGCCTGCGGAGGCATCATCGGCTGTGTGGGCCCAAAGGCTCCACCAACTGTGGTGCGCACGAGCGGGCAGACCCAGCCGCCTCAGCAAGGGCAGGCAGCTGAGGCCCTGCCCCCCGTCACGCTCTCGCAAGCTGCCTCCACCGTCGCGGGTCAGACCTTGCACGCAGTCACCATCCTTGCGCCCACGGGCGGCTGGAGCGCCGAGTTGGACCAAGAGCGGGCAGCCTGGCAACGCCGCGAGGTCTACATCACCCTCCGCCGCCCCAGCCCGCTCTTTATGACAACGCAGGTGCAGACGCCCCTGACGGTCGCGACCAC
>JAIYDA010000154.1 GCA_027487735.1 Planctomycetaceae bacterium
CCGCACGCATCACACCCCGTGATGCGCGGATACCCATCGATGCCGGGCAGGCCCCGCCCCACCCACAAATCCATGTGATTGAACGCGCTCGCCAGCGTGCGAACCCGCACCTGCTGCGCGGGCGTGGGCCCAAGGTCCTTCCACGCACCGTCAAAGACGATGTTGGGAGTGACGGGCGTACCGCGCTTGGTGAGGACGACTGCTTGCATGCCGCAGGGTACCCTATTGTCTTTCGAAGCGTTCGACGTCAGCATGGAAGTTCCGCATGAAAAACCGCATCGAGCACGAAAGTCCCGGCCTTCTCGCGATACCGCGCATCGCGACCGCCTTTGACCCGACTTCTGAGGCGATCGTGGCAGAGGGCGATTGCCTCGACACGCTGGCGACGATGCCAAGCGGCTGCACGCAGCTGGTCATTACGTCCCCACCTTACAACATCGGAAAGGAGTACGAGAAAGCCACACGCCTGGACACCTATCTCGCCGCGCTCAATCCGATCGTTGACCAACTCGTCCGCGTACTTGCATCGCGAGGCTCGCTCTGCTGGCAGGTTGGGAACTACGTCGAAGACGGCGAGATTTTCCCGCTGGACATCTTCTATTACCCGTTCTTCAAGCGTCACGGTCTCAAGTTACGCAACCGGATCGTCTGGCACTTTGCGCACGGGCTGCACGCAAGCAAGCGATGTTCGGGCCGATACGAGGTGTTACTGTGGTTTACAAAGTCAGACAACTACACATTCAACCTCGACAGCGTTCGTGTGCCCTCAAAGTACCCGGGCAAGCGACACTTTAAGGGCGACAAGTATGGGCAGCCCTCGGGCAATCCGCTCGGCAAGAACCCATCGGATGTTTGGGCCCTTATGCAGCACGAGTGGGAAACCTTGATGTGGGACATTCCCAACGTCAAGGCCAACCACCCCGAGAAAACCATCCACCCGTGCCAGTTTCCCATCGAGCTTGTTGAGCGATGCGTGCTTGCACTCACAGACCCCGACGAACTCGTACTCGATCCATTCTCAGGCGTCGGCTCTGCAATGCTCGCCGCCCTGCGTCACAATAGAAGGGCGATCGGTTGCGAAAAGGACTCCTCATACTGCCATGCCGCTCGGCAGCGAATCACTGACTTCTACCTTGGTGCCTTGCCGTATCGCCCACTCGGCAAGCCAGTGCATCAGCCGACAGGTCGGGAGAAGGTCAGCCAGGTACCCGTCGAGTGGCTCAAGGGTGGAGACACCGCATGAGAGTAGTTGGCACATACTCATTTAACGATGGAAGCAGTGTTGTTCAGACTGAGTACCCGCAGCTCCTGCGAGAGGTCCAGGCTGCAATACAGACGGTCGATGCCAGAGCACACAGAACCAAAAAGAGTGCCGAGAAGACAATGCCAGGACGTGTGCTCTATTCTCCTCGTGGAATCAATACTGCATTCAAGCACGCCTTCTTTGCTCACGGCTGGAGCCCGATTCGCGTGCCGTGTGACTACCCAACCGAGTTCTACTCTCGCGGGTACACCTCGCCGAGGACGAGCCGCGGGGCATTCCGCGAGATGGACTTCGTCAAGACCAAGCTCGGGGTGGAGGTGCAGTTCGGCAAGTACGCGTTCATGGTCTACAACGTCTGTGCGAAGATGACGATCTTCAAGAACCTCGGCCACATCAACTGCGGAATCGAAATCGTGCCGGTCAAGGGATTTGCTGACCAGATGTCAACCGGCGTCTCCTACTTCGAGCAGTTCGTCTGGGACCTGCAGGCGCGGGGAGTCTCCAACATTGACATCCCTGTCCTGATCCTCGGTATCGATGAGTAGCCTGTAGCCCTACGTAAACGCCCACCTTCACCGCTTCGCCCCCACCTCCAGCGCCTTGCCCGTCCCCGGGTCGCGCACCGCCTGCATAAACAGCTCCTCCAGGCTGGGCCTTCGCGGCATCACGCTCCGAATCGTGCACCCACTCGCCCGCAGCGCATCGATCCCCTGCTGCAGCACCGCCTCATCCACCCCTGCCCGCACCAGCGTCAGTTCGCCACTGCCTGCCGCCGCGCCCGGCGGTGCAACGCCCTCAACAAAACCCAACCCCGCCACCGAGCCCATCGCCCTGCTCCGCGCCGCCTCATCGGCGCATGCCACCACGATCTCATGCCGCGCGTCCTTCTCCGTCAGCTCCGCGATCGTCCCCTGCCGCTCGACTTTTCCTTGCACCAGGATCGCGATGCGGTCGCACATGAGCTCCAGCTCGCTCAGCAGGTGGCTATTCACCAGCACCGTGCACCCGCGCTGCCGAATCGCCGCGATCATCTGCCGAATGTCCCGCCGCCCCGTCGGGTCCACGCCGTCGGTGGGCTCATCCAGCACCACCAGCCTGGGCTCATTCACTAGCGCCTGCGCGATGCCGATGCGCTGCCGCATGCCCTTGCTATACCCCGCAAGCCGCACCTTCTCCCACTGCGTCATCCCCGTGAGCTCGAGCAGCTCCGTCGCACGGCGCTTGCGCGTCACGCGATCCACGCCCGACAATGCCCCAAAGTGCTCGATCACCTGCCGCCCCGTGAGATACTCGGGCATGCGATGGTGCTCGGGCAAGTAGCCCACGCGCGCCAGCGTCGCACGATCTCCCAGAGGCTTGCCCAGCAGCGTGCCCGAAGCCTTCGTAGGCCGAATGACCGTCATCAGCACCTTTACAAGCGTGCTCTTGCCCGCGCCGTTGGGCCCCAGCAGCCCAAACACCTCGCCCCCCTCCACGCGCATGTCCACCCCGCGCAGCGCATGCACCGCGCGCTTGCCCTTGCCATACGTCTTCTCCACCCCCCGCACATCAAGCGTTGCCGTCATGCCCTGTTATACGCGCCCCCCACCCGCGCGTTCCACCGCACCCCGCATCCCCCTCGTGCCGAGTGCCCAGTGCCTCTCGCTTTACTCCTCCTCCTCATGCGGCTTGTACGCCCCCACGATCGCCTGCTGCACGTTGCTGGGCGTGCGTTCATCATGGCTGTATTCCATCCGAAAGCTCCCCGCGCCCCCCGTCATGCTCTTGAGCTCGTTTGCATAGTTCTGCATCTCGCTCATCGGCGCCAGCGCACGCACCACGCACAAATCCCCGCCATAGCTCTCGCTCGCCACCACGCGCCCGCGCTTCGTGCTGATGTGCCCCGCAAGATCGCCCATGTGCTTGCTCGGAGCAGTCACCTCGATCGACACATAAGGCTCCAGCAGCGCGGGCTTCGCCTTCGTGATAGCGTCAATCAGCGCCCGCTTCCCCGCCGTCACAAACGCGATCTCCTTGCTGTCCACCGCGTGATACTTCCCGTCATACACCCGCACCGCGATCCCCGTCACCGGAAAGCCCGCGATCGCGCCGCTCTCGAGCACCTGCCGCACGCCCTTCTCCACCGCCGGCAGATACTGCTTCGGGATGCTGCCCCCCACCGTGTCGTTATGAAACTCAAACCCCTCCGGATGGTCCGCGGGCAATGGCTCCACCTTGAGATACACCTCGCCAAACTGCCCCGATCCGCCCGTCTGCTTCTTGTGGCGATAGTGCCCCTCGCTCCGCATCGTCACCGTTTCCTTATACGCCACTTTGGGCGGCGCAGTCGACACATCGATGTGTTGCGCCCGGATGCGCTCGAGCACGATCCGCAGGTGCAGCTCACCCAGCCCGCGCAGCACCGTCTGCTTCGTCGTCGCGTTGCGCTCCAGCTGCAAGCACGGGTCCTCCGCCAGCAGCTTGTGCATCACGTTGCTGAACTTGGTCTCCTCCGCCTGGTTTTTGAGGTGCAGCGCGAGCCCATACACAGGCCTGGGCAGGGGCAATGGCGCAAGCCGCACAGAGTCCAGCTCGTGGCTGTCGTGGATCACGCTGTTGAACACGAGCTCATCCACCTTCGCCACCGCCGCGATCGCCCCGGGCCCCACCTCGTGCACCTCGATGTGCTCCTTCCCCTGCATGATGAACATGTGCCCGATGCGCACGGGCTTTTTGTGGTCGTCCACGATCACATCGCTCTTGGCCCGCAGCGTCCCCTGGTGCACGCGCAGCATCGCGATCTTCCCAAGGAACGGATCCGTCACCACGCGGAACACGTGCGCCAGCAGCTTCGCTCCCGCCTCGGGCTTGCCGTGCCACTCCTTCTCGTGGCTCACGCTGCCATCCTCCTCCACGTCCCGCAGCACAAACTCGGGCGGCGAAACCTCCACCGGGCTTGGGCACAAGCTCGCCAGCACGTGCAGCAACTCCTTCACGCCCATCCCCGTCTTCGCGCTCACAAAGCACACAGGCACCAGGTGCGCCTGCTCCAGGCACTTCTCAAACGCGCTGTGCAGCTTTGCCGCGTCAAAGCCACCCTCCCCATGCTCCAGATACTCCATCGTCAGCTCGTCATCCACGTCAATCACCTGCTCCACGATCGCCCGGTGCGCATCGCCGATGGTCAGAAAATCGCTCTGCACCTTCGCGCTCGCCTGCTCAAACACATTCACCACCCCGCTCCCCTTCCCAACAGGCAGCGTGATGGGCAGCGCGATGCTCCCAAGCTCCTCGCGAATGTGCGACAGCACGCCGGGCAAGTCCCGCGCTTCGTCGCACTTGTTCACGATGATCATCCGCGGAATCCCCCGCTCCGCCGCCACCGCCAGCAGCCGCCGCGACACGCTGTCGATGCACGTCGCGCTGGGCTTGGTCGCATCCACCACACACGCCACCATCTCGCACGCCGGATAGCACGCAATCGCATGCCCGATGAAGTCGGCAAGGCCGGGCGTATCAATCAGGTTCACCAGGTGCCCATCATGCTCCAGGTGCGCAACCGCCGGTTGCAGGCTGTGCTTGTGGTGCCGCTCCTCTTCAGAGAAGTCGCTCACCGTGTTCCCCTCCGCCACGCTCCCCAGCTTCTTGATCGCCCCCGCCTCAAACAGCAATCGCTCCAAGAGCGTCGTCTTCCCGCTCGTCGTCGCTCCCACAAGGCACACGTTGCGAATATCCGCCGGGTTGCGAGTTGGCATGAGGCTGCACTCCTGTCTGCTTTGTAAGCCGCGCCCGATGCACGCCCCACGCCGCCACATCACACGCAAACCCTCCGCGCCTCACGCCTCTCGCGCACGCAGAGGGTTCGCGCCGCCCCGCGTGCCGCCGGGCACTCTGCCCGCGCACGCCGCAGCCTCATGATGATGTTGGACGCGCCTGGGCATACGCACCGCCGCGCGAGCTCTGCCCTCTGCTCACTTTTGCAGCGGCAAGGCTCGACGCAAGTCTCAGCGTCGCGGCTGGAACACACAGCCGCCCGGCGCACTCGCGAAGGCCGCTCGCGAACAAGGGCTCCGCGCACTATACCGCAACCCTGCCGCTTTGCAACGCCACAACCCGCCCCATCACGCTTTTTTCCGTTGCCTCCCGCAACTTCCTCCCGCGCGTTCGCATCCTGTTGGTACACCCTGCGACAGATTTGCACCGCACGCCGCTCCGCCCACCAACCTACTCAGGCCCCTCCGCAGCCCCCGCTTCCCCCGCCCCACCCATCTCCACCAGCGGCTGCATCCCCAACCATAACGGCAAGTTCTCATCATCGATGATCGCCAGCGCCTCGCCCCCATCCAGCGCACGCTGCGCCGCCCAGCTCGCATGATCGATCCCCAGCAGCTGCCCCTCGACGCGCAGCCACGCCAAGAGCTCGTTCTCGCTCAGCGTGCGCCCCGGAATGCCCCGGCACTGCGTGCACAGCCGTTGGTCAGTGCTGCGAGGCAGCCGCTCCAGCCTGCCCCCGCCGCACACATTGCAAGGTCCGCGCTGCGCATCCTCGAGCACGCGCGTCACGCCCCCCGAAACTCCCGCGCGTGCCAGCGTGCGATCCAGCGACTCCAGCCGCTCGCGCACGTCGCTCCGCCGCAGCAACGCCCGCGCCCGCGACGTGTCCCCACTCCGCGCCGACCCCAGCAGCAGCGCACACAAATAGTCCACCGACTGCTCACTCGCCGGGCCTGCCCCACTGCCCGCTGCCCCGCCCACCCCCACGCGCTCCTCCCCCGTGCTGCCCCGCAGCAGCACGCCCGCACCCGCCGGGTCCAGCCGCGCCGCCAGCGCGCGCACGCGCTCGCGATCGGCCCGCAAAGGCAGCGTGTCTCCCAGCGCAAGCAAGGCCGACACGCGAAGCCCCCGCCCACCCGCAGGCGACTGCCGCGCCAGCTCGTGCGCCGTCACCAGCAGTTGCGTTGCCAGCGCACGCAGCTCCAGCGAGTCCAACCGCGCCGCCGCATCGCTCGCCTCTTCCCCAAGCTCAAAGAACGCCTGCGCATCCGCAGCCCCGAGCTTTCCGGCAGTCTGCCGCAGCGCCGCCTCAATCTGCCCCGCCCCCGGCTCGCCGGCGTCGGTGCTCGCTCCCTGCGCCCGCACGCCCGTGGGCCACGCAAGCGCCGCCACCGCGCACACCACCGCGCACGACGCAATCCACGCCCCGCGCCTGCCCTGTACGCCCTGCTGCCACTGCCTCATGCCCCACCTCCCAGCGCAATCCACCACAGCTCCAGCATCGCCTGCTCCAGCGTCACCATCTGCGTCAGCACCCTGTCCGCCCGATCCGCATCGCGCCGTGCTACATCCCGACGCGCGCCCTCGAGTACGCTCCGCACCCGCGCCGCCTCCGCGGGCGCCCGCGCAATCGCCACGCTCGCCTGCAACTCCAGCATCGCCATCTGCCGCGCCACAAACTGCTGCGGTCGCCCCCGCGCCACCCGCAGCCGCTGCTCCTGCAGCGCGAGCGTCTCTTCCAGCGACGGTGCCCCACCCCCCACCACCGGCACATACAGCGTCCGCACATACCCCGCGATGTTGCCCACCAGCTTCTCGCTCAGCTCCGTCGGGTCCGCATCATCCGCCCGCACGGGCATCACGCTGGGCGCCAGGCCCATCCCCACGCGCCGCCAGTTGTCCAGCGCAAACCCCCGCTGCTCATAGATGCCCCCCAGCACCCGCTGCCCCGTCGCGATGTCGCGCACGTCCTCGTTCGCGCCCTGCGCGATGCGCTGAATCAGCCGCTGCATCACCCCCTGCCGCAGCCGCACGCGCCACCCCGGATCGCGCACGCTCCCGATCTTCACGCCCGACAGCCGCTCATAAAAAGGCACCAGCTCCGCCACGGGCGGCGCACTCGCCGAGGCATCGAGCATCGCGCTGAGCACCATCGTGTTCTCCGCGTTCGCCTCCGTCAGGCTTCGCGCCCGCCCCCGCAGCTCGGGGGTTGCGCCCCGCATCGTCTCCTGCACCAAAATCCGCGCTTCGAGCAGGTTCGACACGCCCCCAGCGCTCCGCAGAGCCTCCAGCCGCTTCGTCGCGTTCGCGCCGGCGAGCACATACCGCTCGCCCCACGCACCGCTCTCCACGATCACCGTCAATCGCGCGATGTTCATCGGCGCAATCGCCGCCTCGGGCAGCGAGGCTGTGCCTCCATCGCCCAGCCCCGCCTTCGCAACCTCAATGTCGCCCAGCACGATCTGCCACGCCAGCGTGTTCAGGCTTGCCGCCTCCACAAGCTTCATCACCGCCTGCGTCCGCGTCGCGCCCTCGACAAGCCCCTCGCGCTTGCTCCCCGCAATCCCGCGCCAGCGCTCAATCACCTCGGTCGCCGCGTCGTCTCCCGCTGCCATGTCCCACAGCGCCGCCAGCCGCTCGCGCAGCAGAGCCCGATCGCTCTCGCTCGCGCCCGCCGTCAGGCTCATCGACAACTCCACGCCCGCGAGCTTGCCCTCAATGAGCGACGACACGATCACGCTCACCTGCTCGGGCCCCACCCCGGGCGAGGCAAGCCACCCCAGCAGCCGCTGCCTGCTCGCGACGCTCGCCTGGTCCTTCGTCGCGCTCGCACCAAACCCCGCTGCTGGCACAAGCACGCGGTACCCCATCAGCACCATGGGCTGCTGCGCCGGGCTCTGCCCGCTGCTCAGCACCGTGTCGATCGCGCCCAGAGCATGCTGCCCGAGCCTCGTCTCGTCCCCAGCCGCGAGCGCGCGAGCGCTCTCGCGCCACGCCTCCCACAGCCCCTGCGCTTCGGGCACGCTCACACGCCCAACTCCAGCACCAGTACCAGCACCAGCTCCAGTCCCCATGCCAGCCAGCCGCGCAGGCATCGCCCGCAAAGCGCTCTCGCCCCCCGCCAGCATCCCAAGCCGCCCGTCCTTCGCGGGCTCGCCCACCACCCCAAACACCGCATCGCTCGCGCGCATGATGCGCTCCAGCGTGCCCCACGCCAGGTCGCGCTCGCTCCGCAGCCGCGCCAGCAGCCCCGCGCTGAGCACCGCGCTGCGCACATCCTCGGGCGTGCGAAGCTGCCCCTCCACCAGCACGCTCCGCGCTGGCTGCGCCACCAGCTCCACCGCTGCCTGCGCATGCTCCTCGCTGTCGCCCACGCGATAGATGTACTCCACCACCGCGCTGCTCAGCGCCAGCAGTTGCTGCTCGCTCGCGCTCACCCAGCGCTGCCCCAGCTCGTCCATCGCATCGCGAAACACCGTGAGCGAGCCATCCAGATCGCGCGGATTCGCCGGTGGCTTCGCCGGATCGACTTCCGCGCTCCCATCTGCCTGCTGCACGCTCGCCGACACCCGCTGCACACCCCCGCGCTGCGCCGCCTGCTGCAACGCCGCCAGCAGCTCCTGCATGCTGCGCGACGCGCCGCGCTCGCCCGCACGCGCCTCGCGCCCGCTCGCCTGCCCCGCATCTCCCGCGTTCGTCTGCGTGTCGTTCCCGCCACTGCCCGCGCCTTGCGCCACATCGCGCCCCGCAGGCAACTGCCCCGCCCCGTCACCAGTTCCGCCAGCCCCAGCTTGCCCCGCCGCGCTCGCGGCATTCCCCGCACCCGCGCCCCCGCCCGCCGGAGGCGTGCGCCCCACCGTGTATCGCAGCGTGAGCGCCACCACGAGCAGCAACGCCGCCCCCAGCGCCGCCCCACCCAGCAGCCGCTTCACCGCACCATTCGGATCAGGCTCGGACAAGGGGTACGCGTCCACCGTGGCGGCATCATCCCCCCGCTCGCGCACGCGCGGTGAGCCGGGCTGTGCACCAAACTGTGGCCCTCCCTGCGGTCCAGTCTGTCGCCCTGCATGGAGCCCTGCCTGCACGCTTGCCTGTGGCATCGCCCGAGGCACCACCGAAGGCACCGCCTGCCGCACGCCCGCCGCAACCGGCCCGCGCATCACCACCTGCGTTGGCATCACTGCCCGCGCCCCGCCCAACGCTGCCCCACCACCCGACAACCGCCGCAAGCTCGCGACCAGTTCATGCACGCCCACTCCGTGCGACATCGCCAGCAGCCGCGCATGGTGCATCGTGCGCTGGTTCCACCCGCCGTGCAGCCCCAGCGTGATGCGCATCGCCTCGTCAAACGCCGTCAGCCCCACCGCGCCTCCACCCGGCACACTCGCCTGCACCGCCCGCCCCACCACCACCTCGCGCCCCGCATACGCCAGCGCATCCCCCTGCCGCGCGTGCGACACCGCGCTCTGCATGGGCGGGCTCTGCATGGGCGGGCTCTGCATGGGCGGGCTCTGCATGGCCAGCTCCACTGGCCCATCTGCCAGCTCCAGCACCTCCGTGCCCATCGCCCCCGCGCTCCCGATCCCACCGCCCAACCCACCGCCCAAGCCCGCTCCCAAACCGATCCCCTCCGACAGCATCACCGCCGCACTCGCGTGCAGCAGCATCCGCACGTGCGACACCTCCGCATCGCTGCCCGCCGGCACGCGCGACACGAGTTCCAGCCGCTCGCGCAGCGCCCGCAGCACCGTCGCCTCGTTCGACACGCCCGCAGGCAACCCCAGCACATGGTGCGGCGCAAGCGCATCGCGCACGCCCTCGGTGCGAAGCTGCACATACTTGCGGAGCAGCGCCGCACTATCCAGCGAGGCTGGCTCGTGACCCCGTTCGTGCCCCGGTTCATGACCCTGGTGGCTCAAGGCTTGCCTCCCCCGCCCGGAACCGCTGGCGTCGTGGGCGCACCCGCACCCGGCTTCGCCCCCGGCATCACCGGAGCCGTCGGCTGCGCCAGCGCAATCGCAATCTCCACGCCCACGCTTTTCAGCTCCTCCGCATAAGGCGGCGGAAACTCCTTGCTGTGCAGCACCTTTGTCTGGTCCAGCGCTGCCTTCGCCTGCTGCGGATTGATGCGGAGCATCACGCGCAGCGACGCAATCCGCGCCTCATACCACTGCTCCGCGGGCGGATCAAAGCTCGCGAGAATCTCCAGCCACGCATCGAGCGATGCCTGCAGCGCCCCCGCATCCTCCGACAGCCGCGCGATGCGCCGCAGCATCGCGTGCGTCCGCACGCCGCTCGCGAGGCTGGCGTTGTCGATCGCCAGCGCGCGGTCGCGCATCGCAGCGTCCTTCGTGCTCTCCCACAGGCTCGCCGCCGCAGCCGCGACCCACTCTCGGGCCTGGCTGGCAGTCGCGCCCACCACTCCCTTGCCATCCATGATGCGAGTGCCCGCAAACACCACGCCCTTCGCGCGCTCCGCATCGCTCGGCGCTTCCTGCCAGCGCGCCACCGCACGCCGCAGCCACAACGCATCCGCCGCGCTCGCAAAGGGCCCGCCCCGCCCGCGCAGCTCATCGCCCAGCACCGTCGCCCGCGCCTCGTCGTCGCGCGCCAGCGCAATCTGCAACCGCCGGAACGTCAGCTCATCGCGGAACGTCGTCGTGTCCAGCCCATTCTTGAATGCCGCCTGATCGAGGCTCGCCAGCGCGCTCTCCACCCGCGCCAGATCGGGCACCGACACGCTGAGCAACGCCTCCGCAAGCTGCCTCGCCCGCACGCCCACGCCCTCCGCTGCGCTCCGCGCCGCCTGCTGCTGCGCGGGCGTGTCGCGCACGTCGCTCAGCGCCCGGGCCAGGTCGCGCCGAAGCAGGTCCTCCGCCACGTCGGCAAACCGCAGCGCCGAGAACTCCCGCGTGCTCTGCCCGCTGCTGCGAAACGCGCGATAGAGCAGCCGCGCCGCCTGCGCCCGCGCCGCCTCATAAAGCCCCGAGTCACTCGGCACCGCCAGCAGCAGCTCGATGGTCTTCTCACTCCCCGCCTCATCCGCCCCCGCGCGCCGCAGCAGCAGCCTCGTCGCGTTCTCCGTCGCCGGAAACTCGCTGATGTACAGCGTGACAAGCCGCTCGTGCCGCGTGGTCAGGCTCTCGTCGCTGGCGTTCTGCTTGAGCAGTTCCTCCATGCACACGATGGCATACCACATCGCCTCGCCGCGCACGCCGCTGTCGCTCGCGAGCGCGACCGCCCGCTCAAACACCTCCGCCGCCTGCCCCAGATCTCCCGCGTAGTAGAGCGCAAGCCCCTGCCGCAGTGCCGAGGGTGCAATCTCCTTCGGAAACCGCGTCGCGTCCTCGCTCGTTGCCGCACCCTCCAGCAGCCGCGCCGCATCGCGATACTGATTCACGAGCACCACGAGCTTCGTGGGCTTGTCCCCAGGTCCATCCTGCGCGCGGTGCCCCTCGCGCGCTGCCTCGAAGGCCTGCGTTCCTTTCACATAGAGCACGATGAACCCGCCCTCGCCCAGGGGCAGCGTGCCATACCTGCGAACCAGGTCCACCACCTGCCCCGCAAGCTGCTGCGCGATGAGATCGCCCAGCGCGGTCTGCGCCATGTCGCTCGCCACCTTGTCCAGCGTCTCGCGGCGCGACACGCCCGCATCGCGCAAGTACTCCAGGCTCAGCACGCCCAGCAGCCTCGCCTCCACCGGGTTCAGCACGTTTCCCGTCGCCTCGCTGCGCCGCAGCCTCACCAGCACCGCAACATCCGCCCAGCGCTCCGTGCCCGCGAGCACGATCAGCTTCCGCGAGAACATCTGCTCGCGCACGTTCGCGGGCACTTCGGTGCTCTGCTCCAGCAGCTCAAACCAGCGCAGCGCATCCACGTCGTTGTCCAGCATCGCATACGCCATCGACGCGCCCATCACGCTCCGGCAGATGTGCTCAAACCGCAAGTTGCCCGCAGAAAACCGCTCGATCGCGGGCGGCTTGCCTGGCACAGCATTCAGCAGCGTGCCAAACGCCAGCAGGCTCGCCGCAGCTTCCGACCGTTCACCCCCCAGCAGCGACACATAGTGCCGCGCCCACCCCTCGTAATACCGCGCAATCGCGCGAAGCTGCCTCGCCTCGCCCAGCAGCACGCGCAGCCTGTCCTGCTGGTCGGCGCTTGCGGTGCGCTCCTGCGCTTCGATCGCTGCAACCCGACCCTGCAGCTTCGTGGCAAGCTGCCCAAACAACCCCGCGCTCGAACGCAGCTCGCGCAGCGTCTGCTCCAGCTCCGCCTCGCTCAGCATGCGCAGCCGCGCCCGCTCCGCTCGCTCCTCCACGGGCAAGTAGCTCGCCTTGGCAAGGTCCAAACGCAGCTCGAAGCTGTCCGCCTGAGGCACATCATCGAGCAGCTGCGTCGCCCGCTGCTCCAGCTCGCGCCGCTGCGCGTCATCGCCCCCGCGCTGCGCCTCCTGCAGCATCCGCACATACAGCTCGGCGAGCTGCTCCGCCAGCCTGGTCCGCCGCTCGAGCGCGTCGGGGTCGCTGGGGCTCAGCTTGGCAATCCGCCCGCGCAGCGCAGCGGCGAGCGCATCTTCCTGCCCGTGGAGCGCGAGATAGTCGCTCAGCGCCCGCTCGCGCGCCACGCGCGTGTCCTCGGGCGGGGGCGTGTCTTGCGCGTGGGCTACGGCGCCCGCTGCGAGCAGCAGGCACGCCGACCATGCCCAGCAAGCCTGGCCCCGTGCAACGCGATGCTGTGTCCGCTCACTGCCCACGCTTGCCCCCAGACCCAGAAGAAAGCCCCGAAACCGGCACGTAGTTGATGCGCGTGAAGCCCGCATCGCTCGCCGCCTGCATCGCAATCGCCACCGCCTCCACGCTCACGCCATCGGGCACCTTCACAAACAGCCCGCCATCCTTGGGCAGCGTGCTCAGCAGGTTCGTCAGCGTCGTCTGCGTGCTCACGCTGCGATCGCCCAGCGAGTACTGCACCGTGCCCGTCTTGCTGTCCAGCCGCATGCTCAGCACCTGGGGCTGCAAGGGGCTGCGCACGCCCGTGCCCTTGTTCTGGCTCGCGAGCGTGGCTTGCAGTTGGCTCTCGCCGCTGGTCATGCGGGCCGTGACCAAGAAGTAAATGAGCAGCAAAAACACGACGTCGATGAGGCTGGTGAGGGGCAGCCCCGCGTCACCTTCCGCGGGCCTTGCCTTGATGAATCTCATGGCGTGCCTCCCCCAGCAGTTCCGTCATTCTTCACCTCGCCCGCCGTGCCAAGCTGCCACCCGCGCACACCAAACGCCGCCAGCGTGCGCGCCACGATGTTGATGTCATTCGAGCGTGCCAACCGATCCGCCCGCACCAGCACGCGCACGCGGTCTGCCTGGCCCCCCGCCCGCATGATCGCCTGCTGCACCTGCTGCCCGAGCCCAGTCGCTGCGAGCTTCTTGCCATCGACGATCAGCGTGCCATCCGCCAGCACATCCACCACGAGCGCGGGCGTCTGCCCCTCTTGCAGCGTCGAACCAAGCTGGGGTGGCAAGTCCAAGGGTGTGCGGCTGCCCTCGACAAACTGCGACGTGAACATGAAGAAGATGATGAGCTGCAACGTGACATCGATCATGGGCGTCATGTCCATGAACACGTTGCGGGGTTTGGGCTTGATGAAGCGCATGCGTGCTCAGCGGGGCGTCGTCGCGGCGGGCGTTGCTGGAACTGCGGTCTGCGGTGCTGCAGCGCGGGGCATCGCGGGCGCTGCGCGCGGTGCTTGCTTCTCGGTGCGCTGCTCGGCCTCTGCCGCCAGCCCCTCCGCAATGGCAGCGACCTCGCCCGCGCACTTCTCCATCCGGCTGCGGAAGTAGCTGTGCGCAGCCGTGCACGGAATTGCCACGACCAGCCCCTGCACCGTGGTGATGAGCGCGATGGAGATGTACCCCGCAAGGTCCGCAGGCTTTGCCGCCCCTTGCGTGCCCGCGATGGTGTCGAACGCGCCCACCATGCCCACCACTGTGCCCAGCAGCCCCAGCATCGGCGCGATGCTCGCGATGAGCGCGATCACCTCGTTGGGGCGAGACAACCGCGTTGCCTCGCCCGCGCCCGCTTCCTCCAGCGCGCTGCGAAGCTCGAGCATGCCAAAGGGCGAGCGGCTGCAGCGCGACAGTGCCTGCCCCACCACCCGGCACAGAAACACGTCGTTCTCAGGCTGATTGCAGAACTGCATCACGCCCTTGGTGTCGTTGTTGTGCATGCCGCGCTCAATCGCCTCGACGATCGCGGGCGGGGCGAGCTTCTCGGTGCGAAGCCTCACGAACTGCACGATCGCCATCGCCACCGCGACGACGCTGAGCCCGATGATGACGTACCCAATCAGCCCGCCGCCCTCGATGTACTGCCAGAGGCTCTTGGTCGCGCTCGCGGTGGCAGCAGCGGCCCCTGCTGCGGGCGGCGCAACGGGTGCGCCGGCTGGCGCGCCCGCGCCAGCCTGGGCGAGCAGCATGCAGGCATGATGGGCATGGTGGGCCGCATCGGCAAGCAACGAGATGATGGTGGGAAGCAAGGTGTGCATAAAGAAAACGTGCGAAGGACACACAACCGAAACAGCTCTCAACGACCAACTTCCATGACAAACCAGCCCCCACCGACAAACCCCGCAGAACGCTACGGGGGCGGGCTCGCCTCGCCCGGGGGCGGTGCTGTCGGTTGCGCGGCGCTCGCGTTCATCGCTGCCTCGGCAGAAGCCGCGATCGTCGCCTCCAGACCTGCGAGGGCCGGGTGCGTCGGCGCGATCCGCCGCAGCTCGTCGCGCAGCACCTTCGCGCTCGCGAGGTTGCCCTGCGCCACGCGCACGAGCCCGACATCGGCAAGGCAGAGCCCCGCGAGGAATGGGCTGTCGTCCGCCAGCAGCGCGGGCACCCCCAGCGCGATGGCGATGCCCTGGGCCTTTTCTTCGGGGTTGGTGCTCGCGAGATAGCTCCGCGCCAGACCCGTGCGGGCCCACGCCTCGATCCAGCCCGGAAAGGCCGCCTCGTCTTCGTCGATCTGGTCGAGAATCGATTGCAAGTGCACGCGTGCGGCGCTGCGCTGTTCGGGTGTGCCCGCCTGCACGGCGATGATGTCCCACACCAGCCTCGCGCCCGCAAACTCTGGCCCCGCATCGCTCGCGGGCCGCGCAGGCAGGGTCACGTTCTCGCCCATCGCGATGCGAGCAGAAAGGGCATAGAGCTCTACGAGCGTGCGCGCCACCACCGCCCGGCGGTCGCTGGCAAAGCCCGCGTCGGTGCTGGTTGCCCCAGCGGCTTGTGCGGGCTCGGGGCGCATCGCAATGGTGCGCAGGCCCACGCCCGGCACCCACAGGGGCGGCAAATCTGGGCAGAGCAGCGTTTCGCGATCGAGCAAGGGCTTGTCGAGGATGGAGCGGGCCGCGCCGGTGCGATCCTCGCGCAGGGGCATAAACAGTGGCGGATTCTCGCCGCTTGCCACGAGCGCGAGCCATGCCTCCACGCTCGCGACCTGGGCCTGGCGATGCAAGCGGCACCGCAAGAGCCCAGCGGCGACCATCGCGCTCGTCTTGCCGCGCGTGCCGACGGTCTTGGCAAAGAGCTGCTCGAACAGAGGTTCCGCGCCGGCGATGTCGGCCCGCGCGAGGCGCGTGCGGGCGCGCCAGGCGAGGTCGGCGGTCTGCATATGGGCCTGCGCTTCCGCCGCGAAGGCCTGCGGCACGCTGCGGACTTGGTCCCAGCTCAGCCACGTCGAGCGCGATCCATCGGCGATGCGCACGCCCTGATCGGAAACCTCCACGACGTCGCCCGGCTGCACGGGCACGCCCGCGCGGAGCACGAGCTCGGTGGCGGGGGCTTTTTTGGTTTGCGGAGCAGTTTGCGTCGCTGGCGAAGCTGGTGGAGTCGCAGCTGGCTGGGCCAGGGCGACACCTGCGCAGAGCGCCACCACCGCGCACGCAACAAGCATGGGCATCGGGCGTGAGCGAGGATTTGAGGTGGTGCTGCGCATGCTGCAGGCCCTCCGGCGAATGCCATCAGGGCACGAACGTGTAGGTTCCTCCGGAGTCTTTCGCGATGACGCGCATGTTGGCCTGACCGGCCTCGTTGCCGAAGCAGATGGCGTGGATGGGCACGGGCGGGCTGGAGATGTTCAGCCTCTGCGCGATCTCTTCGTCGACGGTGTCGGAAAACTCGCCGTCGGTCATGAAGTAGATCGCGTCGGGCCTGGGAAAGCTGCTGCGGGTGAAGGCGAGCTCGAAGGCGGGCAGGGGCTCGGTGCTTGCGCCGGTGATGATGCCGTCGATCTGCGGTTCGAGCTTGCGGAGCGTGGCGGGGGTTGCCTGCGAGTACTTGCTCACGCCCCCAAGCACCTGCGAAAAGTCGCTGAAGAGGATGATGGCAAACTCGCTGGTCTCGGCCATGCCTCGCAGGGTTTTGCGGAGTTCTTCTTTCAGGCGGTCGAGCCTGCCGTTGGCGATCATCGAGCTGCTGACGTCGACGATGAAGATGAAGCGCGAGCCCGTGGTTTCGACGCCAAAGAAGTTTGCGCCGCCCCCACCACCGCCCGAGCCGCTGAGACCGCCGCCAGTGCCCGTGGTGATGTCGCCCCCGCCCGCGAGGCTGCCCAGGTCGGCGTCGGAGATGCTGGTCTCGCCCGCGTCGATCGGGGCGGGGTCGATCTCTGGGGTCAGGTCCATCGTGCTTGCGCTCGCGGCGTCGGCGGCGATCTCTGGAAAGCTCGGCGTGGGCAGGCTCTCGCCCATCATCTGGCTCAGCTCACCCTCGCTGAGGATCGCCATCGCGATGGGCTCGCTCTCTGTCAGTGCCTTCACGGCGACGGGCGTGCCCCCCGAGCCCAGGCGGATAAGGCGCGCCAGCCCGAAGCCCGCGATGTGGAGCACGAAGCTGAGGAGAAGGGCGGCGAGCGTGAGGTTGCGCCCCCACGTCCAGAGCAGCTTGGTGAGCGGCGGGGGCAGGTGCTCGTCGCGCTCCATCGAGGGGTCGGGGCGCGCAGGAGCGGTTTGGCCAGAAGCTTGACCAAAGACGCGAGCAAGGAATGGAGGCAAAGGAAGCAAGGCGGTTGGGAAACAAGGCATGGCACTTTGGGGCGCAGCGGACCACGTTTGTGCGCAGCACCCCGCACCCACCACAATGTACCCGCTTGGGGCACCGAGAGTTGCAAGAAGTGAGCGCAGCAAGCAACAACTGCCACGGCGCGCGCACAAAGGCGGCCTTTCGCCCTCGGTCGCGCGGACGAGCACCCCTAACCTTGGCGCGATGCCCAGCACAGCCCCGACGCCCACGACCCTCGCACCGACGATGCCCCCCGCCCGCAGCGCCTTGCCCAACCCTCCATACAAGCGGGTGCTCCTCAAGATTTCTGGCGAGAGCTTTTGCAAGCCTGGGTCATTCGGCATCGACCCCAGCGAGCTGGCGCACATCGCCAGCGAGATTCAACTGACTGCGAAGAGCGGGACCCAGCTCGCGATCGTCGTGGGCGGGGGCAACATCATCCGGGGAGCTGAGCTTGCCAAGCAGGGGCACATCCATCAGGCGACGGCGGACCACATGGGGATGCTGGGCACGGTGATCAATGCCCTGGCACTGAAGGAAAAGCTGCTGAGCATGGGGACGGCCTGCCGGGTGATGAGCGCGGTGGAGATTCGGGCGGTTGCGGAGAGCTTTATTCGGGGGCGGGCGGTGCGGCACATGGAAAAGGGGCGGGTGATCATTCTCGCTGCGGGCACCGGGAACCCGTTCTTTACGACCGACACGTGCGCTGCGCTGCGGGCGACGGAGCTGGAGTGCGACATTCTGCTGAAGGCGACGAAGGTGGACGGGGTGTATACGGCGGACCCGAAGAAGGACCCGACGGCGACGCGATATGAGCGGATTACGTACGCCGAGAGCATGGCAAAGAACCTGCGGGTGCTGGATCAGACCGCGCTGGCGCTGTGTAACGAGCAGCGGGTGCCTGTGCTGGTGTTTGACTTCCGGGTGAGCGGGAACATCGCGCGGGCGGTGCGTGGGGAGCAGATTGGGACGGTGGTGTACGCGGGGTAGGGAGGTGTCGAGGTGACGAGGTGTCAGGGTGTCAAGGGGAAAGCAGGGCGGCTCGGCTTTTCTGGGGGGCGGGCTTGAGAAATTTCGTGGCGAGTCTCTATGATCGCGTTCTGAGCGAGCATGGACGTGGCGACGGATAGGCCGCGGGCGTTCGCGAAGGTTCAAAGGGCACGACATGGCGTATTCCAAAGGCCTCGAAGGCGTGGTTGCGACGGATACCAAGATCTCGTTCATTGACGGCGAGAAAGGCGTGCTTGAGTTCATCGGGATTCCGATCGGCGAGCTCGCGAGCAACAGCACCTTCGAAGAGACCGTGTTCTTCCTTTGGAACGGGCGGTTGCCCAAGCAGGCGGAGCTTGCGGAGTTTGAGGCGAGCATCCGCAATCGGTATGAGATGCCCGCGTACATCCAGCAGCTTGTGATGAGCATGCCCAAGGATGCGCAGCCCATGCACGTGCTGCGGACGGCGGTGAGCGCGATGGGGCTGATTGACCCCAAGCCCAACGCGACGGACCTGGCGAGCGTGCGCGACAAGGCGCTGACTCTGCTGGCGGTGACGCCCACGATTCTCGGTGCGTTCCATCGCTACCGGCAGGGCAAGCCCATCGTGGCGCCCGACAAGAGCCTGTCGATTGCGAGCAACGTGCTGACGATGATCAGCGGCAGCAAGCCCAGCGCGACGATGGCGAAGGCTCTGGATGTGTGCCTCGTGCTGCACACCGACCACGGGCTGAACAACAGCACGTTCAGCGCACGCGTTGTCATCAGCACGCTGAGCGATATCTACAGCGCGATCACCGCGGCGATCGGCAGCCTGCGCGGACCCCTGCACGGCGGCGCGAACGAGGGCGTGATGGTGATGCTGAATGAGATCGCCAGCCCGGCGGCTGCTGCGCAGTACACGCTCGACAAGCTGGCGAAGAAGGACAAGATCATGGGCTTCGGGCATCGCGTCTACAAGGCGTATGACCCGCGCGCGACGCACCTGAAGGTGCTGGCGAAGCAGTTGGCTCAGGACACGGGCAACATGGCCCTGTATGACAAGAGCACGGCGATCGAGCAGACGATGGCGACGGCGGTTGCGGCGAAGGGGATTTATCCCAACGTCGACTTCTACAGCGCCACGACGTATCACTGCATCGGGCTGCCCCTGGACCTGTTCACGCCCATGTTTGTGGTCGGCCGCATCGGCGGCTGGAGCGCACACATTCTTGAGCAGCTTGCGGACAACCGGCTGTATCGCCCGGACGTGGATTACAAGGGGCCGCACGATGTGCGGTACACGCCGATGGGGCAGCGGTGAGGGGAGGGGGAGGAAAGCAGGGAGAAAGGGATGGAGGGATAAAGGGAAGAAGTGTGAGCGGGCGGGCTCGCGTGGTGCGGGCCTGCTTTGTTTTTGGGGAAGCGAGGCCGTTGGAGTGCGGCCAACGGCTGGCTTTGAGATTGGGACCCATGCCGCTGCAGTTGGGCGTGGCCCAGAGCGAGCGAGACAACCTCATGCAAGGTCGTAGCGTCGATTGCGTCTCGGCTGCGGCGCACGGGACGAGCGAACGTCCGTTCTTGATGGAACGGCTCGACGACATCGCCGTGATGGGGCTCAGGCGGATGACTCCCGGGGAGCGAGGGCGTGCTGCACTCTCCTTGTTCGATGGCGCGATAGTGCTCGCAGAAGCCGGGGTGCGAACGCTGCACCCGGAGCTCAATGATCTGCAGGCGAAGGAGATTGTGCTGAGGAGGATTCGCAGTGCTCGCGATTGATCTGCTCGCGAAGATCTCGGCGTTCCTTGATCGCGAGGGCTGTCAGTACTTTGTGTCTCGATCGGTCGCGTCGAGCGTGTGGGGCGAGCCTCGGTTCACGTACGACATCGACATCATCATCTTCCTTCGCATGGGGCAGCTGCCCGAGTTCACGCGGCACTTCGTTGAGCCCGAGTGGTATCTCAGCACCGAGGCAATGCGCCGGGCATTGGAGCACGATGCACAGTTCAACGTTCTCCACGTACCGAGCGGTCTCAAGATCGACTTCATGTGCTCGGACAACGGACCGTTTGATCGAGAGCGGTTCGCTCGCTTCAAGAGAGCCGAGCTGCGCCCGGGCCTTCTTGTGCCCATCGCAGCACCCGATGATGTGATTATCAAGAAACTCGTTTACTACAAAGGGGGGCTTTCTCCTAAGCACCTTCGTGATATCGGGGCGATCATGCGTGTGAGCGGTGAGTTCGTGCATACTGAGTACGTTGCACGCTGGGCGACCCACTTCGGGGTCGCGGACGTCTGGACACTCTGCAAAGAGCAGATTGGGTGGTAGGCACCGCGAAGCGACAGGGTGGGAGTTCGTCGGGATGCAGGGGCACCCGTATCCTTGCCGTCTCATGCAAGCCCTTATCAAGCACCACGCCGGTCCTGGCCTCCAACTCACGACGCGCAGCAAGCCCACGCCCGGGCCTCGGGAGGTGCTGATTCGAGTGAAGAAGGTGGGCATCTGCGGGACGGACCGGCACATCTGGGAGTGGGACAAGTGGGCGGCGGGGCGCATCCCGGTGGGGATCATCACGGGGCATGAGTTTGTCGGCATCATCGAGCAGGTGGGGAGCGCGGTGACGAACTACAAGCCCGGGCTGCGCGTGAGCGCCGAGGGGCACATCACGGCGTGGAAGGACTTCAATAGCCGCACGGGCAACGCGCACATCGCGAGCGACACGAAGATCATCGGGATCGATCGCGATGGGTGCTTTGCGGAGTATGTGTGCGTGCCCGAAGAGAACGTGTGGCCCGTGCACGAGAGCATTCCGGACAAGGTCGCGGCGGTGCTGGACCCGCTGGGGAATGCGGTGCACACCGTGATGGCGGCGAACGTGAGCGCGAAGACCGTGGTGGTGACGGGCACGGGGATCATCGGG
The DNA here is from genome assembly GCA_027487735.1 of Planctomycetaceae bacterium. Lineage (GTDB taxonomy): Bacteria > Planctomycetota > Phycisphaerae > Phycisphaerales > UBA1924 > BJHL01. Next base: position 20,952 of record JAIYDA010000154.1, read on the forward strand.
CTCATGAGCATCACGGTGGCGAAGGCGGCGGGGGCGAGCAGAATCTTCGCGACCGACATCGACCCGCGGCGGCGTGCGCTGGCGAAGAAGCTGGGCGCGGTCGAGGCGTTTGACCCGCGCGACAACGCCTGGATTGGCGAGGTGCGCAAGGCTTGCAAGGGTGAGGGAGCGGACGTGCTGCTGGAGATGAGCGGCGCGGAGAGCGCACTGAGCCAGGGGCTTGGGGCGTTGCGCAACGGCGGCACGGCGGCGCTGCTGGGGCTGTTCAAGGGGCCCATCACGTTCGACATCAACAGCCTGGTGATTTTTAAGGGCGCGACGCTGCTGGGCGTGAACGGGCGGAAGATGTTTGAGACGTGGTATCAGATGGAAGAGCTGCTGCTGAGCGGGCGGCTGGAGCTGGAAGAGATCATCACGCACGAGGTGCCGCTGAGCGAGTTTGAGCGCGGGCACGAGCTGATGATCCGGGGAGAGGGCATCAAGGTGGTGATGGCGGTGGGGTAAAAAGCGGGGTTTTTGGCTGGGAAGATGGGGAAAGAAAGCAAAAGAAAATTTCGGGAAAATTTTGTTTTGTTTGGAGGTGGGGGCTATGGTCATCCGAACGGAGTCCGTATGCGTCACGAGTCTGCACCTTTCACATTTGGGAGTTTCTTGGGGCAGGTGTCCGAGGCACTTGAGCCTCACTTTCCCTTTGAGGGCTTCGAAAAACTCCATGCACGGCTACCGCAACTTCAGGCGGAGTATCGACCTTGGCGAAAGTTCCGGCATGTCGCAAGAGAGCTTGGGCTCGACCCTGCGACGGCATGGCGATTTGTCAAGATGTTCCAGCTGCCGTTGATGCGGTCTGTTGAGCCGCTTTGCCAGGCGGATGGAAGTTCGTTTGTGATCGTGAATACGCCAGAGATTCAAGAGGCGTTGCACACCATCGACAGAGCTGTTGGAGGGGGCGGACCTGCGGTGCTCGATCCGGACTCGGGGCAACTTGGTCACATTGACGCGCGCAAGCGTCTGAGCATTCGCACGTGGATGGACGAGGCAGCAGAGTCGTCGCTCATTGAGGGCGCGTCGGGCACGCGGAAGCAAGCGACGGACTTGCTGCGAAGTGGCAGAGAGCCCACGACCAACGGCGAGCGGATGATCGCGAATAACTATGCGGCGATGCAGCAGATCAAGCGGTGGCTGAATCGTCCGCTCGATCCATCGATGCTGCTTGAACTGCAGACGATGCTGACGGTCGGCACACTCGAGGATGCGAGCGAAGCAGGTCGGTTTCGGGGCCCGAGCGACCGGGTCGAAGTCGTCGATCATCGGACGAACGAAGCGATTTTCACGCCACCCGATGCATCGCAGTTGCCGCGTCGATTGGAGGCGTTGTGCGAGTTCGCGAACAAGCGACACACAGATCGAGAGTTCATCCACCCTGTCGTTAAAGCAGCAATCCTGCATTTTATGATTGGGTATGAGCATCCGTTTTGCGATGGCAACGGGCGCACCGCGCGTGCGGTGTTTTACTGGTATGCGCTGCGGCATGGATACACCATCTTTGAGTACATGCCCATCTCCGATAGGATTCGAGCGGGATACGCGCGATACCCGCAGGCGTATCTCGACACGGAGCAAGAAGGGGGCGATCTGACGCACTTCGTGCTGTACAAGATCGACATCGTGTCGCAGGCTTATGCGCGGCTGGAGGAACATCTTCGCGGGGAAGAGCAGCGGCTTGAGCGTGTGAAGCGGCTGCTGCGCGTGGGGAAGTCACTCAACGAGCGCCAGCGGCTTTTGATTGACCACGCGCTGAGACATCCCACGACTAAGTACACTGCGCGGAGTCATATGAACTCTAGTGGTGTGACCGCTCCGACCGCGCTCGCTGACTTGCAGGGGCTTGTAAAAGCGAAGCTGTTTGTATCAACCAAGTCGATGAAAGGCAAGGAACTGGTCTTTGTCGCGGTGGACGACTTGCGAGAAAAGGTGGAGAAGAAACAGCGACGCTAGCGATGAGGCTCGCTCCGCTTTGCCCACTCCCTCGCCCCGCGCGCAACCAGCTCTTGCAGGCTTGCCTGCACCTGCTCGAGCGTCAGGGCGTCGGCACTGCGCACTTGCACCACGATGTCGAAGCCTTGGCTTTGATTGCGAGCCTCGTGAAGCTGCTGGGGCTGCCCAGCGGCTTGCACCGGGTGCATGGGCAGGTCGTGCTGCAGCAGGCGGAAGGCCTCTCGCACGAGGCGTTTGCAGCGCGTGCGCGACACCGCCGTACCCACGCTGCGACCGACGCTCAGGCCCAGACGGTGGTGCGGGCGGGCGTTGGGCATGAGGGTGACGGCGAGCGGGCCCGCGGCTTTGCGCACTTTGGCGTCGTACACGGCCTTGTACTCAAGGTCGTGGGCGAGGCGGTGCGAGCGGGGGAGCGTGAGGCGCGGCATGCGGATGGGGGCGGGGTGGCTCACGGCGGGCTATTCGGTGAGCTCGGCGTCGCGCTGCCCGGGACGGGTCTAAGCACCGAGACGACCGCGGTCACGCCCTCTTGCGCCACCATGGCACCGACGTTGGTGATGTGCCTGCTGCCAAAGACAAACAGCAGTCCAAAGAGCACCATCGCAGCGAGGCCGCCGTACTCGGCGGTGAAGGCGCGGCGGTAGGCGGGGACAAACGTGCCGACGATGGTGGAGCCATCGAGCGGCGGGACGGGGACGAGGTTGAAGAGCGCGAGCACGACGTTGAGCATCGCGCCGAGCCAGAGGAACTGGAGCAGGTTGTCGTAGAACGTCGCGCTCGCGAGCCCGGGGCCAAAGACGGCCCACGTGCCGCAGGCGACGATGCAGAGCACGGCGAGTGCGATGTTCACGAGCGGGCCAGCGACGGAGACTTTGGCGTCGTCGTAACGACCGTTGAAGTTGGTGGGGTTCACGGGCATGAGGCCGTAGGTAAAGCCCAGCAGCGCGAAGAGCACCCATGCCATGCCCGGGATGTGGACGAAGGGGTTGATGGTGATGTGCCCGAGGTAGCGCGGCGTGTCGTCGCCGCAGCGGATGGCCATGAAGCCGTGCCCCAGCTCGTGGAGCACGATGGAGACGATGATCCAGACAATCCAGGAAACGAGAAAGACAGCGCCCCGGTTTTCGAGAGCGCTGAGGAGCCACCAGTTCATGCGAGGAGCGTACGGGGTCAGGGGGCTCGTCGGTCGACTGGGGGTGGGCTGGTGGGGGCAAACACGTGTTGGCCCGTCCATCGCGGCCCAGTCATCACGCCCGCACCAGCGCGATGTCGAGCTCGACCACGCTGGGGGCGAGGCACTCGCGGTCGCTGCAGGCCTGAAACTTCACGCACAGCAGCGGGCTGCCTTGCCAGGGGCCGTTGCGCTCGAGGGCGACGCGCAGCTCGATGCGCCCTGCGTGCACGCGCAGGCGGGGCAGGCCCGTTTCGCGAGCGATGGCCTCGCTGGGCCAGAGGTGGCCTTGCGGATAGTCGGCGAAGGCCTCCACGCCTGAGCCATTGAAGACGTCGACGCGCAGGGGCGAGAGGCCATCGATTCCGGCGCGGGTGTCGTCGCCCGCCTCCATGGGGTTGGCAGCAACGATGTGATAGCCCGGGGCGATGGCAAGGTGCAGCAGCAGCTCGGCGGGCTGCCCCTCGGCAAGCACGACCTGCTCGGTCGCGGCGAGGACCTCGACGACGTCCTCGCCTGTGAGCGCGGCGCGGGTGGTGCCGGCGCTGGCGCGGGGGGCGCGGGGCGGCGGCTCGATCGCTTCGAGCTCCTTCGCAACGGCGGGAATGAGGAGCTTGACGCGCAGCAGGGCCCGCACCGAGTTGATCGCGAGGATCGGCCGCTCGGCGATTGTGCCGCTGGCGAGCGTGAGCTGCTCGCGCACGGCGGCGGCGAGCTGGGCCTTCTCGTCGGCGCTGTCGGTCAGCTCAAAGAGGTCGAGCAGGGCGTGCAGGCGCAGGCTGAAGCCGCTGGGCATCGCGCCATCGTGCAGGCTCATGCGGCGGGCAAAGAGCGAGGCATCGTCGCCATCTGGTGAGCCATCGGCAGGATTCGTGTCGTGGGCGTCACCCTTGAACTGCATGGCTTCGAGCAGCATCTCGCGTGCTTGTTGCAGGCGCATGCGGCGGGCGGTGGTGCTGGTTGCGGCGCGGGCGAGGGCGAGCAGGCCCTGGGCGGTAGCGGCGGCGTCTTCGAGGTATCCCTGGCCGCTGGGCCTCATGCCTTGGCCTGTGTCGCGCCAGCTTCGGGCGCGGCGGGAGGTGGTGGTGCGCGTGGTTGCGCCGCCCTGGGTGCTCTCGGTGGCGTGCTCGATGGCGGGCATGCTGAGCAGTGCGTCGGCGGCGTCGCTCGCGAGCTCGATGGCGACGCGCAGGTCGAGCGCGACGGCGGCGCGGGCGAGGGCGTCTATCGCGAGCCCATTCCAGCAGGCGATGGCTTTGGTGTCGGTGCTGGGCTGCACGCGTGCGGCGCGACGAACGAGCAGCACGCTGCGGGCGCGGGCGAGCAGCGACGCGAAGGCCTGGGCATCGACGCCCGCGCGGTCGGCGATTGCCTGCGGGGTCTCTTGCAAGCGCAGCACCCAGATGGGGTCGTCGGCTGGGTGATGGGGGTCGACGAAGTTGGGCTGGCCCGCGAGCCCATAGGTCGTGAGCACGAGCTGGGTCTGCTGTTCGTCGAAGCCGCTGGCAAGCAGGCACTCGCGGGCTTCGCTCAACGTCCACACATAGCTCTTGCCTTCGCGGGCTTCGCTCTCGGCGTCGAGCGCGCTGCTGAAGAGCATGCTGGGCTGGCTGAGGTCTTGGCTGATGTGCTCGATGATGCCCTGCGCGACCTCGGCATACCACGAGGACTGCAATCGCTGGCTCGCGACGGCGTAGGCACGCAGCATCTGGGCCTGGTCGTAGAGCATCTTCTCAAAGTGCGGCACCGTCCAGTGCGTGTCGACGCTGTAGCGATGGAAGCCGCCGCCCAGGTGGTCGTGCAGGCCTCCCAGGCTCATCGCGTCGAGCGTGGTGCGGAGGGCAACGTCGATAGCACGCTTGGTGGTGTCGTCGACGAAGTCGCGCGCGTCGAGCAGAAAATCGATGAAGACGACTTGCGGAAACTTGGGGGCCTGGCCAAAGCCGCCGTGCTGCTTGTCGAAGATCGCGAGCAGCGTCTGCACGCACTGGGCGATGGTGTCGTTCGAGAGCGGGGCCTTGGGGGAGGCGGGGCTGGCGAACTCGGTGGATTGCTCCTTGATTGCCTGGGCGAGCTGGCGGGCCTGGGCGAGGACGTCGTTGCGCTGCGTCTTCCAGGCGTGGGCGATGCCGCTGAGCACCTGCGTGAAGGTGGGCACGCCCGCGAAGCGCGGCTCGCGCGGGTAGTAGGTGCCGCAGTAGAACGGCGCGAGCGACTTGGGCTCGAGGAAGACGCTGGTGGGCCAGCCGCCCCTGCCCGTCATGCTGAGGGTGGCGGCCATGGTGAAGTCGTCGACGTCGGGGCGCTCCTCGCGATCGACCTTGATGCAGACGAAGTGCTGGTTCATGAGCTGCGCGGTGGCGTCGTGCTCGAAGCTCTCGCGCTCCATGACGTGGCACCAGTAGCAGGTGCTGTAGCCCACGCTGACGAAGATGGGCACGTCTCGCGAGCGGGCGAGGGCGAAGGCCTCTTGCCCCCATTCCATCCAGTGCACGGGGTTGTGGGCGTGCTGCAGCAGATAGGGGCTGGTGCTGTTGATGAGCGCGTTGGCCATGGGGCGAGGGTACGAGGCGGAGGCGCCCGGTAGCACCCTTGGGGCCAAGCAGCCTTCGCTACTGCGTCAGGTGCGTGCCCTCGCCCGCGTGGTTGCGATAGAACTGCACGCTGGTTGGGTAGGCAAACTCGATCTGCTCGCGGGCGAAGGTCTCGAGCAGGGCGAGGTTGATGGCGTGCTGGATGCGCACGTGCGTCATGAAGTCGGCGTTGCAGACGAAGTAGGAGTACTCAAACTGCACCGAGTAGCTCGCGAGCGCGCGGCAGTGGCAGCGATCAAACCGCGTGCCCTGCTGGGATTCGACGATCGCCTGCACCAACGCGGGGACGCGCGCGAGCTTGGCGGGCGATGTCTCGTACGTCAGGTCGAGCACGCCCGCGACGCGGCGCTCGGACATCTGCTGAAAGTTCTGCAAGCGGCTCTCGAGCAGGTCGGTGTTGGTCATCACCAGCATCTCGCCGTTCACGCTGCGAACGCGCGTGGTCTTCACGCCGATCTTCTCGACGCTGCCCACAAACTCCCCCACCTTGATCACGTCGCCCACCTGGAAGGGCTTGTCGAACAAGATCGTGAGCGAGCCGAAGAGGTCGCCCAAGATGCGCTGGGCCGCGAGGGCAATGGCGATGCCGCCGATGCCCAGGCCCGTGAGCAGGGGCGTGATCTCTATGCCCAGGTTGGCGAGCACGAGCAGCACGAGCAGCACGCCCAGCACGAGCATGGAGACAAAGCGGATGATGCCCACGCCGCTGGCGAGGGATGGGTCGGGCCTGCCGTCGCTGCCCCGGCGCTTCTCGATGATGCGGGTGATCACCGCGTCGATGACGAGGCGACTGGTGAGGAGCAACTGCACGCCCACGATGATGACCACGGCGACGCGCAGCAAGCGCGAGAGGCCATCGGGCAGGTTCAGCGCTTGCGCGCCGAGGGTGATGCCCACCGCGAGCACGCACCAGAAGCGGATGTCGCTCAGGACGGCGACGACGAGATCGTCGATGCTTGTGGTGGTCTTGCGGCTGGCGCGACGGAGGCGGATGAGCAGCACCTGGCGCACGAGCCAGAAGATCGCCATGGTGGCGAAGACGATGCTGCCCGCGACGATGAAGGCGTGCAGCGTGTTGTTCTGCACGATGCCCGCAAGCTCGGCGATGATGTCGAGCGGGCGATCGGCGACTGGAGTTGCGGGAGCTTGGGCTGCTGCCGGGGCGGCGGGGGCGGCGGCGGGGGCGGTTTGGGCGAGCACGAGGTGAATCGATGGCAGAGGCATAAGCGAGCAAGGGTACTAGGCGGGGCGGGCGGGCCTTGTGCGGGGTGTTGCGGTGTGGACGAGGCTGTTATTTGCGGCGGTTTGGAGGTGTCGAGTGGGTTGTGCGCGGGCGGCACGCGCAAGTTTCGCACCACCATCTGGGCGTGCCACTATACTGGCACGCATGGACGCACCCACCCCAAAGCCCACCCAGCAGGCGCCCTCCAAGGCGCAGCGCCCGCAGCGCGTCATCGCGCTCATGAACCAAAAGGGCGGGGTCGGCAAGACGACGACGACCGTGAACCTTGCCGCGGCCTTCGCGCGGGCGGGTCGCTCGACGCTGGTGGTCGACTTGGACCCGCAAGCGCACGCGACGCTGCACCTGGGCGTGGACCCGTCGGAAGTGCACATGGGGGTGTATAACGCGCTGGTGGATACGAGCATCGAGCCCGCGAGCACGGTGCGCCGCGTGCGCGACAACCTGGCGATCATGCCCGCGGTGACCGACCTGGCGGGAGTGGAGACCGAGCTTGCGAGCATGCCCGACCGCCAGCGCAGGCTGGAGAAGGCACTGCATGCGCTGGCAGATCGGTATGAGTTTGTGCTGCTGGATTGCCCGCCCAGCCTGGGGCTGCTGACGATCAACGGGCTGTGCGCAGCGCGCGAGGTGATCATTCCCATGCAGGCGCACTACCTCGCGATGCAGGGCGTGGGCAAGCTGCTGGAGACGATCCAGCTCGTGACGGCGAACATCAACGCCGACCTCAAGGTGCTGGGCGTGGTGCTGTGCATGCACGACAACGCGAGCACGCACACGCGCGAGGTGGTGCAGGAGGTCGAGGGATTCTTCAAGCAGGCCCGCGGGATGGACGTGCCTTGGAAGCACGCGCGGGTGGTGCGGCCTCCGGTGCGGAGAAACATCAAGCTTGCCGAGGCGCCCAGCTATGGGCAGACGATCTTTGAGTATGCGCCAAACGCGAGCGGCAGCGAGGACTACAACGCGATTGCGTGGAGCCTTTTGGGCGAGTGGGACGCGATGCTTGCCCAGCAGGAGGAGGCGGAGGTTGTGGTGCCGGCACGCAAGATGGCGGGCAATGGGCCGGGGAATGGGCCAAGCAACGGGCCAGGCAAGCCGGGGCAGGGGGCTGACGGTGGCCTTGCGACGAACGGGGTTGTCGCGGGCGCGGGTGGAGTGGCGGCGCCATGAGGCCGTTGATGTCGTCGGGCGGGGGTCGCACGGGCCAGGGCGCGGGGGTGCTCGGCACGTTCAACGTGCGCTGGCTGTTCTGGCCTTATGCGGTGCTGGTGTTCACGGCGACGCACTGGCCCCAGCTTGCGATTCCCAACCCGGTGCCGCGGACGGACCTGTGGATTCACCTGACGTGCTTTTGCTTGTGGACGGTGCTCATCGGGCTGTGCGCGTTCTTTGGGGCGCGCTGGAGCAAGCAGAACATCGGGCTGTCGTGCTTTGTCGCGCTCGTGTATGCGGCGATCGACGAGGGGTTGCAGTTTCCGAGCTTTTTGGGGCGCACGGTGGCGCTGGATGACTTTGGCGCCAACGCCTTGGGCGTGATGGCGGGGACGGGGCTGATGCTGATTCGCGGGGCGATGCGCGGTTGGGCGAGATAAGGCTGGGCGAGGTCAACCGAGCACGACAAACCGGCGCTGGCAAGTTCGCTTTGCCCGCGTGCGCCTTCTGTGTACCCTCGTGGCATGGGTGCCCTGCTCTCCATCAGCATGTCCATCGCGAGCGCGATTGCCAACCTGGGCAACGTCATCATCGTCAAGACCGCGGAGTTTGGCGAGTTTGTGCACTTTGTGTCGCGCATCTGTGCTGGGCTGCTCAGCCCGCGCAGCTGGTTGCGGCGCGACAGGCTGGGGCAGCAGTTGTTCTTCGTGGGCACCATGAGCATGCCCGTCGTCATGCTCACGGGTGGGTTCATCGGCATGATTCTCGCGTTCGAGGGGTATCGCCAGTTTCAGACCATCGGGCAGGAGGCGCGGCTGGGCGGGGTCATCAACCTCAGCATGGTGAAGCAGATCGGGCCCGTGCTGTGTGCGGTGATGCTGGCTGGACGCGTGGGGTGCAGCCTCGCGGCGGAGCTTGGCAGCATGCGCGTGACCGAGCAGCTGGACGCGATGCGCGCGATGGGCAGCGACCCGATTCGCGTGCTCGTGGTGCCGCGTGTGCTGGCGTGCGTGCTGATGATCCCGGGGCTCACGATCGCGAGCAATCTGTTTGGCGTGCTGGGTGGCTGGCTGGTGATCACGAAGTTTTATGGAGCGGATGCGGCGCAGTACTTTCGCTTCAGCGAGCAGTTCATCAGCTGGTACGACATCATGAACGGGCTGACCAAGAGCGTCTTCTTTGGTGGGGCGATCGGGATCATCAGCTGCTGGAAGGGCTTTGAGTGCAAGGCGGGGGCCGCGGGCGTGGGCGAGGCGACGACCAACGCGTTCGTGACGAGCTTCCTGACGATCATCGTGATGAGCCTGGTGCTGGCGAAGCTGCTGAACGACGTGGAGTACTGGCTCTATGGGGGTGTGCAGAGCGTGTTTGGGTAGCTGCTGGGTACCTCGGTTCTCCGAACCGAGGTCGGGGCGAAGCCACGAGGGGCTCGCGAGGGGGGCGGGCGAAGGGAAGCGGCGTGCTTGGCGCGGACGCGCGGCCTGGTGGATTGACAGGGACGGTGCATGCCCCTCGGGGCTTTGCCCCGAACCCGGTTCGGAGAACCGGGCTACCCGAAGCCGGGGTACACAAGCTAGCGGATAATAACATTTCTGGCGGCTGTTTGCGTAAGTGCTTGCTTGGCAGGCACTCGCGCCGGGGCAAGCGAACGAAACTTCCGCGCGAGTTCTGCGTTCAATTGCGGGGCGAATAATCGCCCAACTCTCTCCCGCGGTGGGCAACTGCCTTTGTCGGCGTGTGCGCTCTCCCGCGATTTGCAAGGATGGTTCGATGCGCATGCCCGCCCGCTCGGCTTTTTCTGGTTTCGCGACTGTTGTTGGTCGTTTCTCTCCCCGCGCTCGTGGCGCGGCCGGGGTGCTGACGCTGGTGGCTCTGGCGGGCGCGGCCCATGCCGACATGCCCAAGGTGCTCGATCGCATCTCGCCCGAGACGCCCTTGGTCGCGGTGATCGACAGCATTGACGCAATGGAGCAGGCAGGCGGTCAGGCGGAAGGCGGGCCCGACATTCTCGAGCAGCTGCCCACCGACCTGCGCAACATGCTGGCGATTGAGAGCCTGGACAAGGGGCAGTCCATCGCCCTGCTGGTGTGGCCCAAGGAGAAGGCTGCGGACGAAGCGAAGAAGGCGAACGCTGAAGACGAGATGCCGGGCATGATGGGCGGGGCATCGCCCCTGCAGGGCATGGCTTTCGACGCGGTGTTGCTCGTGCCGCAGACGGACTATGCGGGGTTTGTCAAGGGCCTCAAGGCGGGCGAGGCGGAGGGGGGCGTGAGCACCTTCACCTTTAGCGTGCCGCGCACCGAGATGGACGAGAACGGCGATGAGAAGGAGATCATCGAGCAGGAGACGATGTTTGTGAAGGACGCTGGCAACGGCTATGCCGCGCTGGGGCGCGACAAGGCCTTCCTCGCGAGCTACAAGCCCGCGGAGGGGCAGATGGCCTCGCAGGTGGCGTTCCTGGGTGACGTGGGCAAGACCATCGAGGCCCGCACGCAGATGATGCTGATCACGAACGTGAGCAAGGTGAAGGATGGCGTGGCAAAGGCAATGAAGCAGATGGAGGCGCGCGCGAGCGACCAGATGGCGATGATGGGCCAGGGCGAGGGTGCCGAGAAGGCCTTCGGCATGATGAACATGCTCGTCTCAAACTGGTCGCGCGATGCTCGCGTGGCGATTCTGGGTCAAGGCGCGTCGGAGAAGGGTGTTTCCATCGAGATCGGCACCGAGTTTGCCAAGGACAGCGAGTTGGGCAAGATGTTTGGCGGCGAGAGCAAGGCGACCGATGCGCTGGCGCACGTGCCCGACGTGCCCTTCATGTTCGCGCTGGGGTTTGATGCCTCGAGCGCGGCCGCGAAGGCGCTCGTGGATGGGATGGCGCAGATGCAGGGCGAGGAGGGCGTGCCGGGCATGGGCAACATGATGCGCGGCGCGAAGGATGCCGAGAGCTTTGCGCTGCTCATGGGCGCACCGCCCGCTGGCGCGATGGGCGGGCTGTTTACGCAGACCGTGAGCTACATCAAGACGAGCGACCCCGCGAAGATGCTCGCCAGCGCGAAGACGATGACGGAGGAGATGAACAACAAGGTGATCGAGGGCACCACCTACAAGACCAAGTATCGCACGGGCGTGAAGGAGCTCGCGGGCGTGAAGGTGGATAGCTGGGAAATGGCGATGGAGATGGACCCCAACGACGAGAACGCGCAGATGGCCCAGATGATGCAGGGCATGATCATGGGCGCGGGGCCCATGAAGGGCTTTTATGGCGCGACGGAGAACGCCGTGGTGAGCACGCTCGCTGCCAACGAGCCCCTGATGGCGATGGCCCTGGACACCGCCAAGAGCGGCAAGGGCCTGGGCACGAACGAGCTGGTGCAGATGGTGCGCGGGCAGCTGCCCGAGGGGAGCAACCTCGAGGCGTACATCGGCGTGAAGCCCCTGGGCGACATGGCCCTGGGCCTTGCGAGCATGATGATGGGCCCGATGGAAGTCGAGATTCCTGAAAACATGCCGCCCGTGGGGATGGGCGCGAGCCTGGGCAAGAGCGGCGTGCACGCGTCGGTCTTCTTGCCTGCGGAGGTGCTGAAGGCTGCTGAGGAAATCACCAAGCAGATGGACGCTGCGGGCCAGGGCGAGTTTGGTGAGGAGATGGGCAACGACGAGCCCATGCAAGGCAACGACGAAGAGGGCGCGGCACCGAAGTTCTAAGCGAGGTTTTCGGCGAACGTGCAACGTTGGTTTGCCGGGTGGAGGGATATCACGAAGCGCGTGTGACACGCCCCGCTTGCCTGCAAGCGGGGCGTTTTGCTTGCGGTAGGCAGGGTTCTTGCGGGGTTTTGCGGGGCACGTGCTTGCGTGAGTTGCGAGGGCGCGTGTGGAACTCTCCGATAATCTGATAAAGGTGCGCATAGGGGAGCGATCTTGTTGCCAGCATTTCCTGCTTGTGTTATCCTCTTTCGGGCGAGTGCTGCGCTCGCGCTCGGTGGGCCCGTGGAAATCGGGTGGGAGCCATGCGGCAGCCCAGCAGCGGGTGGTGCTTGGGGTGTGCGTGATTCGAAGTGTTGATGAGGGATTGTGCTTTGGGCCAGGCCAGGAGCCAGGCTCAGAAAGGACTGACGATGCGACTCGGGATCATTGCGGCGGGGTTAGCTTTGCTTGCTGGTGCGTCCAGTGGGCTCGCGGCTGTTGTCACGGGCACGGGGGTGCACACGATCGGCCCCTTCGGCACGACGGGCCCCTTGCAAGCGGGCGTTGGTGGGGCGATCAGCTTTCAAGCCGGGAGTGGGATGGACAGTGTGTCGGGCACCGTGGAGTTCACCAACAATGCCTCGAGCTCGAGTCAGTCTTTCACTCTGCGCCTGACGGACTTCACGTTTCGGAGCACCAGCGCAACACCCGTGACGCTGCAACTGAACATCGTGCAAGACTTCGCGCTGGACAGCCGCGCGGTGCTGTCGGCGCGGACGAGCCATCAGTTTCAGGGCAGTGGGGAGTTCGTGAGTGCGTTGCAGTCTGGGCAAATGTCGAAGACGTCGACACATGAAGCCACGATGCTGCCCGCGATTTCATCGGGCTCTTTCTTCGGGCTAGGCTTTATGGACTTTTTTGCATCGCACAACCAGTTCGTTGTCGTGCCCACCGACCAGATCTATCGCATCAACGCGACGTACACGTTCGTGCTCCGCCCTGCCGGGGCGGGCGTGGCGACGATTCGCATCGCGAATACAGCGGTCGACAGTGCCAACCTCGTGCTCGGCCCACCCCCGCCGCCGCCGTGCGACACGATCGACTTCAACCGCGACGGGCTCTTTCCGGATGATCGAGACCTGGTGGACTTCTTGACCGTCCTCGCGGGCGGGCAGTGCAGCGAGCCCGCGTGCAACGACCTGGACTTCAATAACGACGGGCTCTTTCCTGACGACACCGACCTCCTCACGTTCCTGCGCGTGCTCGCGGGCGGGACGTGTGCTCCGTAAGGAAGTTTGGTTGCGCGGCACCGCTTGACGTGAGCAAGCGTGACGCGAGCAAGGCGGCGGAGGCAGCTTGCGTTCACCATTCGACGGGATCTCGCGCCGAATGGCGAATGCCTAATCCCGAATGCCCTATTCGTCCTTAGTTCCGATACGCCTCAGCAACCTTGTGCACGCTCTCGCCCACGATGCGGATTTGGTCGTCGGTCAGGTCGTGGTGCATGGGGAGGGCGAAGACGCGCTGCGCGAGGCCATCGGCAACGGGGTTGTCGTTCTTGTTCCACTTCATCAGCGCGGGCTGCTGGGGCAGGCTGCGGGGGTAGTGCACCGCGGTGGGCACGCCCTCGGCCTTCAGCGCGGCGCAGAACTCGTCGCGGGTGCAGTTCATGCGGCGCAGGTCGAGCTGGCAGACGTAGAGGTGATACACAGGGTCGCTGCCGGGCGTGGCGACCGGGGCGATGATGCCGTCGATCTGGCGGAGCATGCGGTCGTAGGCGTTTGCCACGCGGCGGCGCTGCACGGTCTGGTCGATCAGGCGGTCGAGGCGGCTGCAGCCCAGTGCGCCCGCCATGTCGTTCATGCGGTAGTTGTACCCCACTTGCTCGTGGAGATACTTTTCGGTCTCGCCGTGGCTGCGGAGGAGGGCGATCTCTCGCGCCAGGCTCTCTTCGTTGCACGTGATGAGGCCGCCCTCGCCCGTGGCGAAGTTCTTGGTGGCATACAGGCTGTAGGTCACGGCGTCGCCAAACTCGCCCAGCTTGCGGCCCTTGTAGGTCGCGAGGTGGGCCTGGGCAGCGTCGTAGACCACCGCGAGGTTGTGCTCCTCGGCGAAGCTCTCGACCGCGTCGATGTCCACGGGGCAGCCGTAGAGGTGCGTGGCGGCGATGGCGGTGGTGTTGCGCGTGATCTTGCGTGCGGCGTCGCGCATGTCGATCTGATAGGTGTCGGGCAGGGCATCGACGAAGACGGGGTTTGCGCCGCGGGCGACCACCATGCTCACGGTGGCGATGTAGCTCCACGCGGGCACCAGCACGTCGTCGCCTGGCTGCACGAGGGGCTCGTAGGCGAGCTGCAGGGCCACGGTGCCGTTGGCGCAGGTCATGGCGTATTCGCAGCCCGTCATGCTCGCCCAGCGGGTTTCGAGCTCTTCGCACCGCTTGGCGGCGCGGAGCATGCCCGAGTCGAGCACGCTGTTCACGGCGTCCTTGTCTGCCTGCGTGAGGGCGGTGCTCATGAAGGGCACGGGCGCTGGGCTGACGGGCGTGCCGCCAAAGATGGCGAGCATGCGTTGCATTTCTTGCTGGCGGGCGGAGCGGATGACCTTCGGAGCGGTGGTAGTAGCCATGTGCGCAAGCGTAGGCGAAGGGAGGCCCCATTGGCCCACTTGCCGGTGTGTTTTGCTCGGCGGAAAAACATGAATCTTGCGGGCAAAGTGCTCGCGGTTTGCTCGTGGTGTGGTCGCCCGAGCTGCTCGACAAAGCCCCCGCGAAACCGTGGGCGATGCACGCACGAAGCCTACAACTTGTGCCAGGCGGGCTGCTTTGCGCCAGCGCGAAGTCAGCGTGAATCCATCGCGGGGCTATCGCTGGGCCTTGCCTGCACCGAATGACGATCGTCGCGACCCCAACCTCGTGTGCCTGCCCTGCGCATGATCGTGCGCTCGCGGGCAGCGCCGCGTTGTGCGAGTCGATCACGCGCGAGCAGGCGAAGAACTTCTACTTCGGGCTTCGCGCCACGCCCAAGGCGAAGCGCGATGCGCTCTACGCGATTTATGCGTGGATGCGGATTCTTGACGACCTGGTCGACGAGCCGGGCAGCACGCACCCCGGCGCGGGCAGGCACGGGACGCTGGATTCCTACGTGGTCGCAAGCCGCGGCATCATGCGTGCGGCGCATGGGAGCGAGGCCTGCGCTGCGGAGGCAGGCTTGCCGACGGGCGATGGTTCAACAATTTGGCCCGCGCTGCTGCACACGCTGCGCACGCAGCCCATCGAGCCCGCATGGCTGGAGCTCATGATCGAGGGCGTGCGGGCGGATGAGCACCCGCGCATGCCCGCGACGATGGACGAGCTGCTGTGGTACTGCCACCGCGTGGGGGGCACGGTGGGGCTTTGCTGCACGAGTGTGTGGGCGGGGGCGGGCGCGGGGGCAAGTGAAGGCGGCGGCACAGTCATCGCGCAAACCGCTCGCCGCGAGGCACTGGCCAAGGCCGACGCACGGGGCAAGGCGTTTCAGATCATCAACATTCTGCGCGACATCGCGAAGGACGCGAGCATGTCTCCGCCGCGGTGGTATGTGCCTGCGTCGGTGCTTGCGGAGCATGGGGTGTCACGCGAGCAGTTGCTGGCGTGGCAGGATGTGCGTGCGTGCGAGGGCGTGGTGTCGCGCCTTGCGGGCGAAGCGCGGGAGCTGCTGCGAAGCTCCGAAGGCGTCGAACGCGTGCTCGAGCCCGCCTGCGGTGCGGCACTGTGGACGATGACCCGCATCTACACGGGCTTGCTCGCCCGCTTGGAAGCAGCGCCCAGGCTGTGCGTGGGGCAGATGCCCGTGCGCGTGCCCAAGCCCGTGAAGCTTGGATACGCCCTCGCAGGAGCCGTGCTGCCGCGCGTGGTGGTGCGGATGCGGGCGTGGGTGTGAGGGGAGCGGGATTCGGGATTCGGGATTCGATGAAGACAAGAGCCAGCTGTTGGCACGAGCGGTCGCTGGCGACCGAAGCGCGCGGCGACAGCCAGCCAGCCGCGTGAGCCGAATGCCGAATGCCGAATGGCGAATCCCGAATCCCGAATGCCTCGCCCATCCCCCACTCTCGCCCGCGAGCTTGCTCCCAAACGGATCCAGCCCTTTACGCAACCACACTTCGCAAGCGTCCGCGAGATGCGCGCGTCTGCCGCATGTAGGCTTGCAGGTTGCGGCCTGGGCAGGCGGTGCTCTTGAGTTCCTGGTGGGTGTAAAGGTTCTTGACGCCCACGCGGTGCGTGGTCATCTGCTGCACGAGGAAGGCGTCGAGCGCGTCGATCTGGGCCTGCGTGGGGCGGTGCTCGTCGAAGTTGCCCATGAGCATGATGCCCATGTTGTGGTCGTTCGTGCGTGCCACGTGCGCGCCCTCGATGCTCAGCGGGCGCCCCTCCCACACTTGCCCGTCGGGGTCGATGATGAAGTGATAGCCAATGTCCACCCACGTTGCGTCGCGGCTCAGGTGCTCGCGCCGCACGCGCGCCAGGCGATCGATCGCAAAGGCCCGCCCGCGCTTGCCCGCGCTGTTCAGCGCGTCGTGGTGCACCGTAATGAGCTGCACGCCGTTCATGGGCTTGCTCAGGTGCATCTTGGGCTGCCCGTTCGTCCAGGTGCTGCGCGGGTTCACGCTGATGCTGGGCACGCCCTGCGAAGCAACGGGCGCAACGCCCGGCTGCTGCACCACGGGCCTGGGTGCGACGTATCGCTGCCCGCCCTCGCTCCCACCGCCCATGCTCGCGATGGGGCGTGGCTCCTCATCGGGCCACACGGGCCCGGGAAAGTTCTGCTTGGTGCGGCTTGCGCAGCCGCTGGCGAGGGCAGCCGCGCCGAGGGCTGCGGCGCTGAGCAGCACACCCCGGCGTGAGAGCGCAAGCTCGGCAGGCAGAGGCAGGGCAGAGTTCGGGAGAGAGGGTGTGTGCCCGTGAGACATGGCGCTTCCTTGCGTGCGTGGGGGCGAGCACGCCACAAGGCATGCACCGGGAGAAGAGTATCGGCACGCCATGCCCCTGGGGGAGAAAACCGGTTTGGCGCCAGCACGCCCCGCGCCGCCCGCAGATGGGTAGAATCGCCCCGCGCGCCGCCCAAGGGGCGTGCGATGGCGTTTGGGTTGGCTCGTTGCTGCAAGTTTGGTGTTTTCCCGGGTTTTTCCCGAGACAAGGATGGCTATGGCTGGTGCGTCAGACCTCGTGCGGGGCAATGCGATCATCGGGCAGTCGGGCGGCCCCACCGCCGTCATCAACCAATCGCTCGTGGGCGTGGTTGAGGGGCTACGCCTGGGGCTGAAGGCGAGTGGGGTGGTGGATCGCATCTATGGCATGCGTCACGGCGTGCGAGGCCTGACCAAGGACGATCTGGTGGACCTGACCGACACGCACCAGGATCGGCTCGATCGCCTCGCGCTCACGCCCAGCGCGGGGCTGGGCAGCACGCGCGACAAGCCCGATGCCGCGTACTGCGAGCGCATCCTCGAGAGCTGCAAGAAGCACAACATCCGCTACTTCTTCTACATCGGGGGCAACGACAGCAGCGACACCTGCCGCATCGTGCGCGAGAAGGCGAAGGCGAGCAACTACGACCTGCGCTGCTTCCACGTGCCCAAGACCGTGGACAACGACCTGATGGAGAACGACCACACGCCCGGCTTTCCGAGCGCTGCGCGGTTTGTCGCGATGGCCTGCATGGCCGACTTCATGGACAACATCAGCCTGCCAGGCATCAAGATCAACGTCGTCATGGGGCGGCACGCAGGGTTCTTGACTGCCGCGAGCGCACTCGCACGCCGGCGCGATCGCGAGTTTGACGAGCTGCCCAGCCACACCACCGACGGTCCGCAGCTCATCTATTGCCCTGAGGTTGCCTTCGACCTCGATCGCTTCGTGGCGGACGTCGAGGCGATCTATAGCAAGCGCCAGCGCTGCCACATCGTGGTGAGCGAGGGCATCGCCGACAAGGACCACGTCGCCATCGGCGCGAAGCTCATCAAGAACGCGCAGGTCGATGCCCACGGCAACGTGCAGCTCAGCGGCAGCGGCGCACTGGGCGACCAGCTGGGCGACCTGCTGAAAGAGAAGCTCACGCCCGCGGGCGGCAAGCCCCCGCGCGTGCGGGCCGACACCTTCGGATACATCCAGCGCTGCTGGCCCGACGCGAGCGTGATCGACCGCATCGAGGCTCGCCGCAGCGGACGCTACGCCGCGCAGCTCGCGATGCAGGGGCACTTTGATGGCAGCGTCGCGATCGTGCGGACCAGCAGCGGGAGCGCTGCCTACATGGGCGAGCGCGACGGCGAGGCCTATGCCAGCGACTACAAGCGCGTGGAGCTGACGCAGATTGCTGCAAAGACGCGGCACATGCCCGCCGACTTCTTGCAAGGGCACAACAACGTGAGCCGCAAGTTCATCGAGTATTGCTTGCCGCTGGTGGGCGAGCTGCCGGGCTTTGAACGGCTCTAAGAGTCATTGCGGCTTGAAGAGACGAGAGCCCGTCGCGCGAGCGGTGGTGGCCCAGGCGTCCCGCCTGGTACCTCCGCGCCCGGCGTTACCGCCCCCTCTGCCGCACTGAGTGTCGCAGCCAGCGCGATACAGTTTCCTGAGATGGCCTTCCGCCTCCCGAGCTTGCTGAATTGGTCTCTGCACGGCTTTCTGCCCTGCCTTGTTCCGTGCACGGTGCTCTGCATCGCTGCGCACGCGATCGCTGGCGAGCCCGTGCGCATTGCCCCACCCCTCTCGCTGCACTTTCACCACGTGTTTGGCAGCGAGCCCCTGCTCGATGGCAACGTCGCGCTGCGCACGCAGAGCAACATCGTCTCGGTCACGCGCGTCGCATACCTGCTCTCGAACTTTGCCTTCACGACGCGAGCGGGCGATCGCATCGCCATAGACATGCCAGCGGCACTCATCGACGCCACCGCCCGTGTGCCGCGCGAGGTCATCACGCTCAGCAGCGTGCCCGCTGGCGAATACACCACCCTGAGCTTCGACATCGGTCTGCCCAGCGAGCTGAACCACGCCGACCCTGCGCAGTGGGCCCCCACCCACCCGCTCAACCCCAGCCTGAACAACCTGCACTGGAACTGGCAAGGGGGCTACGTCTTCTTCGCGCTCGAAGGGCGCTGGGTGCAAGCCGACGACACGCTCGGGGGCTACGTGTTTCACGTCGCAACCAACGAGCACCTCACACGGGTGTCCGTGCCCGCAGCGTTTGCGCACGGCGGAACCGCCGCCTCGCCCACGCACGCGCGCATCACGCTCGACCTTGCACGCGTGTTTGATGGTGTGCACACCATCGCCCTCTCCGCCGACCCCGCCTCGCACCCCACGCACTCCGCGCCGGGCGATGCGCTCGCTGCGAAGCTGTCGGCCAACCTCGCCCAGGCCTTCTCGTTCACGGGCACATTCGCTCATGACGAAAGCGAGACAACCGACGGGGCACCAGAGCCCGTTCCGCCTCCGCCCGGCACCACGCCTTATGCGTGGCACGCCCCCAAGCACTTTCCGCGTGTCGCGCTGCCGCACGACAACCCGCTCACGCGCGAGGGCGTCGCGCTGGGCGAAAAACTCTTCTTCGACCAACGCCTCTCGGGCAACAACGCCCAGAGCTGCGCGAGCTGCCATGTGCCTGCGCAGGCCTTTACCGATGGCAAGCCCCTCGCCGAGGGCGCGTACGGCGATGTCGGGCGGCGCAACACCATGACGCTGTTCAATCTCGCATGGTCGCAAGACAGTGGCTTCACGTGGGATGGCCGCAAGGCACGCATCCGCGATCAGGCCCTGCAACCCATCGAGGACGCGCGCGAGATGCGCATCGCGCTGCCCGAAGCGATCGACAAGCTCTCGCAAGACGACGCGTACGCGGACATGTTCGAGCAGGCCTTTGGCTCCCAGGGCATCACGAGTGATCGCATCGGCCTCGCGCTCGAGCAATACCTCCTTACGCTTGTCGCGGCTCGCAGCAAGTACGACCGTGTGGTGCAAGGCACCGACACCTTCACGCCCCAGGAGCAGCGGGGCTTTGAGCTTTTCAACGCCGAGTACGACCCTGCTCGCGGACAGCTCGGGGCCGACTGCTTCCACTGCCACGGCGGGCACCTGTTCACGAATCACCAGTTCGTGAGCAATGGGCTCGATGGCAGCCTGCTGCGAGATCGTGGGCTGGACGTTGCAGAACCCGCTGATGCCTCGCGCGAGCAACCTTCACGCGCAGACGCCGACCCAGGCCGCGCGGGCGTGACCGACAAACTCATCGACCACGGGCGCTTCAAGGTGCCCACGCTGCGCAACATCGCGAAGACCGCACCCTACATGCACGACGGCCGCTTTGCGACGCTGATGGACGTGCTGCGGCACTACAGCGAGGGCGTGCAGCCCTCCCCAAGCCTCGACCCCAACCTTGCCAAGCACCTGCGTGCGAACGCCCGCATCCCGGGCAGCGAGCACCACGCGGGCGTGAACCTGAGCGACGAGGACAAAGCCGCGCTCGTGGCGTTTCTTGAGACGCTCACGGACGAGCCTTTGCCTGCCGACCAAACGACCGACGGCGAACCGCCCGCCGCGAAGCCGGACGATCGCAAGCATGAAGATCGTGAATGACGTTTCGCCCGCGCATGCGCCGCGTGTGCAACGCGTGAAGATTCGTTGAACCGACGCAATCTTGACGAAACTTACGCGCAAACGCAACGCCCGAAATCTGAGGGGCAGGTATGCTCGTCTCGCTCCAGAATGCGCAGTCGAGCGACGTTGCTCGTGCGTGCCTGGGGTAATCCGTTCCGAAGAGAGAAAGAGAGAGACTCATGAAGATGAACCTTGCCGCCCTCGCGGCACTTGCCTGCGTTGCGCCCAGCGCCCTCGCAAACATCACCACCCCCGGTTACTCGCAGAACTTCAACGGCATGGGCGCCACCGGCACCAGCGCCCCCGCGCTGTTCAGCATCTGGACCCTGCCGGGCGACAACAGCACCTTCACCGACGCCACGGGCATCCCCGCTTCGGCCGTCGGCGGCGGCACGCAGACCTCGCCCTCGGGCGCTCTGGGCGTGTTCACGCAGAACCTTGCCAGCCCCACGAACGGCTCGAACAACAACAACGGCTTCAACTTTGGTTTCAGCACCAACACCAGCGATCGCGCCCTGGGCACCGCCCCCACCACCGTTGGCGCTGCCGTCATCCAGGCCGCCCTCACCAACGCCCGCACCACGGCAATCACCAGCCTCGACATCAGCTTCGATGTCGAAGTCGTGACCCTCCGCACCACCGCCAATGAGCTCCGTGGCCTGCGCTTCTTCTACAGCACCGTCGGCAGCGCCGGTCCTTTCACCGCTGTCCCCGCTCTCGATGTCGTCCCCTCGGCCTCGGCCGTCCGCGGCTCGGTGCTCGCCGCCAGCGCCACCGTGAACTTCCCCTCGGCAATCGCCCCCGGTGCGGGCCTGTGGTTCCGCTGGGTCGATGACAACGCCGACCAGACCTCGCCCGACCAGCTCGTCGCGCTCGACAACCTGGTGATCGTCCCCTCGCCCGGTGCCATCGCCCTCGCCGGCATGGGTGGCCTGCTCTGCGCCCGCCGCAAGCGCCGCTAAGCAGCGACTGGCTCGTGCTTGGGCTTCGCTCGTGCAAGTGAGCGGAGCTCGTAGCACAGCAACATCTCGCATCAACGCACGAAGCCGGGGCGCATGCGCCCCGGCTTCGTCGTCTTGTCTCACATCAGCATGTGCCACGCGTGCGCGTGACGAATGTTCTCTTCAGGCTCTCGTCAGGCTCTCACCACGGCCCAACCTCACCGATCATCTCGTTCGTCGGCGGCTCGTTACGCCGCGGTCTTCTGCGTGCGGCACTGCACACCCACGAGGTACACGCCCTCATGCTCTTGCTCGCAGCGCATCACCACGCCCACCTGGCGCGGGCTCATGGCGTGCTCAGGAATGATGCTCACGGTGCTGCCGGGCTCGATCTTCATCGGGCTGCGGACACCAAGGCCCGTCCAGCTTGCGTCCACCAGCTCCACGCGTGCGAGCCGACCGGGGCCGGGCCCCTCGCTAAAGATCGCCATCGCGCCGCCGCTCACCACACGCCGCGGCACACGCCGCCGCTCGGGCTGCAGGCGGAAGGGGCCATCACCCACCAGGCCCTGCGCGGGGAACTTGGGCTCCTGAAACTGGCTCGCGAGCGTGCGCGGTGCCTGCTCCTGGCTGTTGTCCTTCTTGTTCGATGGCTGGCGTGCTGGCTGCATGATTCGCTCCTGGCATGCCCCTTAGGTCGCTGCGACCCCAAGCTCTTCATGGGCTTGGGTTGCAACGTCCCGAAAGGCGTCCCTACGGCTATCGGGGCCCGCAACACCCGACTTGACAGCACGACCGCAAAACCCTGAGGGTTTTCTGCGGTCGTTCGCCATTTTTTTGCGCACCTTTGCTCAAGTCGCCCGCCTCGCTACGCAAGCCGGGCTTTGCAATGCTGCAAGTCCGCCCGCACATACACGCGGTTGACGGCGATGAACCCCACGAGCGCATAAGGCTGTGCCCGCATGTAGATGTCCACCGCTGTGCCCTCGCGCTTCGCGTTGTCCTCAAGCACGAGCACCTTGGGCTTCCACCTCTGCAGATCAAAGCCCTCGAGCAGGGGCACCTCGCCACCCTCGACATCGATGATCGCCGCGTCCACTTCCGTTCCTGCCGGCTGGCGCTCCAGCAGCGCGTTCATCGTCGTCTGCGGCACCGAAACCTGCGTGCTCTTCTGCTTGTTGCTGGCGATCGTCGCTCTGTGCAGCTCGTCGGTGTTCAAGTAGCTCAGCATGCCCCCCCAATGGTCCTCGACAACCGTGAACTCCGCCCGCTCGCCCGCGCCGGGCCTCCCGAGCGCAGCATGCACAACTGTCGCCTTGGGCCGGTTGCGCACGCACTGCTCAAATCGCTGCGGAATCGCCTCGATCAGCAGGCACTTCCAGCCCGCTTGCTCGAGCCCCGCGCTCGCACTAAAGGTCTCGCCATCAAACGCCCCCACCTCAATGATCAGCCCCTGCGGCTTGCCCGCGAGCACCTCGGGAGACAGCAAATCCCAGATCGCCGCGTCCTCGCCAAACTGCGACCGAAACTCGATGGGCGTCGCAACCTGCCCTCCGCGTGCGCGCACCATGCGCTCGGCCTCGAGCGCGCAAAGCCGCTTGTGCATCTTCATGCTGCGCTGGAACAGATACTCCGCGTTGTGCGTCACTGCCTGCAAGTGCTGCATGAGCTGCTGCATCTGCTGCTGTTGCATCGCCTGCTGCTGACCAATCGGCTGCATTGTCGTTGCCTTCTGCCCGCACTGGGGCGCTGCGTGTGCTCGTGCCGCCACACCACCGTCGAGGATATCCGCAACGAAAAAGGCCCGCACGCCAAGGGGCATGCGGGCCGAACACTGCTTCAAACTCGACCGGGTACGCCTGGCCTTACGCCTTATTCCCGTCGATCTGCATGCCGTAGAAGCTGCGATAGACAAAGAACGCGCTCGCCAGGAAGAACCCGATCGTCAGCGCGATCGTGATGGGCGTGTGCACAAACCCGGGCTCCTTCACGTGGATGGCAAGCTCCACTGCCAGCAGCCCGAAGAGCGTGGTGAACTTGATCACCGGGTTCATCGCCACGCTGCTGGTGTCCTTGAAGGGGTCGCCCACGGTGTCGCCCACCACGCACGCGGCGTGCAGGTCGCTGCCCTTGCCGCGGCCGCTGTTCTTATACACCGGATCGGTCTCGACGATCTTCTTCGCGTTGTCCCACGCGCCGCCCGCGTTGGCCATGAACATCGCTTGATAGAGACCAAACAGCGCGATGCTAATCAGGTAGCCAATGAAGAAGAAGGGCTCGAGGAAGGCGAAGCTGAGCGTCGCAAAGAACACGCCTAGGAAGATGTTGAACATGCCCTTCTGCGCGTAGACGGTGCAGATGGTCACGACCTTTTGGCTGTCCTCCACGCTCGCCTTGGTGTTGCCATCGAGCTTCATGGTGTTCTTGATGAACTCCACGGCGCGGTATGCGCCCGTGCTCACCGCCTGCGTGCTCGCGCCGGTGAACCAGTAGATCACCGCGCCGCCCATGATGAGCCCGAGCAGGAACGGGGCGTGCATGAGGCCCAGCTTGTCGACGTTGGTCTGCAAGCCGCCCGTCAGCACCACGATGATCGAGAAGATCATCGTCGTCGCGCCCACCACCGCCGTGCCGATGAGCACGGGCTTGGCGGTCGCCTTGAAGGTGTTGCCCGCGCCGTCGTTCTCCTCCAGATACTCCTTGCCCTTCTCAAAGTCGGGCGTGAAGCCAAAGTCGCGCTCGATCTCCTGCTTGATGCCAGGAATCTGCTCGATCGTGCTCAGCTCAAACACGCTCTGGGCGTTGTCGGTCACGGGGCCATAGCTGTCCACCGCGATCGTCACCGGACCCATGCTGAGGAACCCGAAGGCCACCAGCCCGAACGCAAACACCGCCGGTGCCAGCATGATGCTCCCCAGCCCCATCGTGCTGAAGAAGTACGCCGCACCCATGAGCGCGATGATCGCGATGCCCAGCCAATATGCACTGAAGTTGCCCGCGATGAGGCCCGACAGGATGTTCAGGCTCGCGCCGCCCTGCTCGCTGCTCTTCACCACTTCCTTCACGTGCCGGCTGTGCACGCTCGTGAACGCCTTCACCAGCTCCGGAATCACCGCGCCAGCAGCCGTGCCGCACGTGATGATCGTGCCCAGCACCCACCACGCGTTGCCCGCCAGCTTCGCGATCCCGGCGTTCTCGGGGTACGCAGCCACGATCTCGCCCCACATCCCCTCGTTCAGCATCGCCCAGCTCGCGGCGTACGTCAGCGCGATCGACACGCCCGAAGTCAGGAACACCAGCACCGTCAGCGGGTGCTCGAAGTTCATCTTCGTCGCGTTCGCATACTTCGCCTTCGCCATCGCCTCGTTGATGAAGTAGCTCACAGCGCTCGCGATGACCATGATGATGCGCATCACAAACAGCCACACCAGCAGCTTCACCTGGATCGTCTGCGTCGTGCTCTGGGCCTTGCTCACCACGCCAGCAGCCTGCGCCACGATCGCCGTGTCGCTCGCGTCGGCCTTCAGCTGCTTCAGCTTGGTCGCCTCGTCGCCCGTCGCCTTGGCAAGCCGCGTGTCGATCGCGGGCAGATAGCTCGGGTTCAGCTTCGCGCCGCTCGCGTCGGTCCCGCCCACGTCCACGATGCTCGTGGCGTATGCATAGCTCACCTCGCGCATCTGCGTCCCGCTGCCGATCATCACCGTCTTGGGCGCAAACATGCTGGGGGTCACCGCGATCATCGTGAACACGATGAGCGCCACGCCCGTCACGCCATAGGTCTCAAACCCGTCCGCGCTCGGACCAACGCTGTCGCCCGCGTTGTCGCCCACGCAGTCGGCGATCACGCCCGGGTTGCGGGCATCGTCTTCCTTGATCTTGAAGACGATCTTCATCAGGTCGCTGCCGATGTCCGCGATCTTCGTGAAGATACCGCCCGCGATGCGCAGCGCCGCTGCGCCCAGGCTCTCACCAATCGCAAACCCGATGAGGCACGACCCCGCAAGGTCCGCCGGCAGCAGCAGCAGAATCGCGAGCATGATCATCAGCTCGACGCTGATGAGCATCATGCCGATGCTCATGCCCGCCTTGAGCGGAATCGCATAGCACGGGAAGGGCTTGCCCTTCAGGCTCGCAAACGCCGCCCGGCTGTTCGCAAAGGTGTTCACGCGGATGCCATACCACGCCACGCCATAGCTGCCCAGCACCCCCACCACCGCGAACGCCAGAATCAGCGCCACGCGATCAATGCTGAACCCGCTCTGAAACTGCCCGGTCGCCGTGTCGATCACGGGCGTCGGCGCAAACACGCCGAAGTACCCCGCAGCGATCACCCCGATGAACACAAACAGCAGCGCTAGGAACTTGCCCTGCTGGATCATGTAGCTCTTGCACGTGGTATAGATGAGCTCGCTCACCTCCAGCATGCTCTTGTGCACGGGCAGCTTCTTCAGCTGCTGATAGATGATGAACCCAAACACCAGCCCCAACAGGCACACCACAAACCCCGCCAGCAGCAGGTCGTGACCGCCAATGCCCCCGAACTTCACTAGGTTCAGGTCAGGAATGACAAGGTTCGCCTCGCCCCCGGGCTTCTGAAACACCGGCAGCTCCGCACCCGCCACACCGCCCGCATGGGCGACGCTCGCCAGCCCGAGGCCGACGATCGCCGGGACGATTCTCTGTAGTATCTGACGCATCGCAAGTCTCCACGGTGCCCCGCGTCGCCCTGGCAGATGCACGCATGCACCTTCCAGGCTTCGCAGGGCGTTGGGTTGTTCGCTTCGTTGCCCGCGCACTCCTTGCCAGGCAGCCAAAGCGTTGGGACACACACCTCGCACGCAAAACCGCGAACACTCCGCAAACCCAGTGCCGTCCGTTGCCGCTTTCCCTGGGCCTGCCCGCCGCGATCACTGCGTGGGCCGCGCTTGCTCCATCAGGCGCGGCCAATCGTTCGTTGCCCGTTCCCCCTGCCCCCCGTCAGGCGGAGCGAAAAAAAAACGGGCCACCTTGGCCCGTTGTGTCTGCCTGCTTCACCCTTAGTCGCGGGGCGCGCGTGGCCCGCCCATCGTGCTCATGCCGGGGCGCATGGGCATGTCGTCCTTAATACGACGCACAACGCTCTTCCGCGCATCGCGACGGGCCCGCTCGCTGGGCTTCTCATAGAACTCTTTCCGCTTGATGTCCTTCGTGAGCCCTTCCTTCTCGCACAGCTTCTTAAAGCGGCGCATCAGGGCCTCAACCGTCTCACCGCTGCGAGCCTTCACGCGAATCGACATGCAAACCTCATCCTTTGTGCCGCACCGCGGCGGTGGGTCTTCACCTGGTCTACCACCACGCGGGCACACTGCCCTTCTCGCGCAAGGTGGGGTCGCTATTGAAGGGCGCAACTCGCGACAATTCAAGTCGCCCCCAACTTGCCCCCCTCCTCCAGCGCGCCCCGCCCGCCCCCCAGCCCGCCCCCGCACACCCTCATATACTCCCCCTTCTGCAAGGAGGCAGCCCACGATGTCCACCCGCCCATCAACCCAACTCCCTCAGCGTTCGGTGTTTATTCGCATTCGCCGCCCCGGCAACTCCCAACTCGGCCAACTGGCCCGGCTCGCCCTCGCCACCACCCTAGCAGGTGCCCTCGTTGCCCCCCTCAGTGCCTGCAACCAAGCCCCACGCCGCATGGCCCACGGCACCACGGGCATCACCGCCGCGTACAGCGCTGGCACCCTCTCCGCCGTCCTCCCGCCCGAGGTCGCCGTCCCCGCAGCCGTCGCCGCGATGGAACAAACCTTCCGCTCCCGGGGCTACAGCATCGCCAAAAGCACCGCCACAGGCGAGCAAGGCCTCATCCTCGCCCGCCCCCCACGCACCACGACCTTCCCCGAAGTCGAAGTCATCATCACCAGCGTCATCGGCGGCACCCGCGTCGCCATCAGCAACAAACCCTGGGGCGACGAAGGCCTCTCCCGCAGCCTGATGGACAGCATGCTGCAGCGGCTGGGGTTGTAAGGACAGAACCGATCGGACTTGCAGACCAACGACCTTCACTGCTTTTCCCCCCAACCTAGCCAGCCACCCAAACCGACACGAACCCAAGCCATGCCCACGCTGGCGCCGCAACGATTAAGAACTCGACAGCACGCAGTCGGAGTGACTGAGGGAATGCAGGCTGGTCATGAACCTGGAAGCTTGACGGAATCGCAGTGTCGTGCTTTCTGCGGGGCGCATGCGAGATTTCAAGAGCCACCAACGTGCTCCGATTGGCGTGCATGCATGGAGGGCTGCATAGCACACAGCCCTGGAGTTGCTATTCTACCATGCCCACCCGGGTTGTTCGAACCAGCAGCGATGTAAAATCATGAGAGTTAGATCAGCACTAATACTTCTCATTATACTAATCGCGATTGCATTGGGATCGCGGGCTGTCAATAGCATTGCCGTCGTTGAGTATTGGCAAAGTCAAGTACCGTCCCGGTCTTTGACACCCTACGACGTGTTCACCTCATCGGTCCATTTGAAAGTCGAGTGGCTGTGCAACGTGGCAGTTGTGTTTATGTCAGCCCTGGTGGCTTCGTTGCTCGTAGCATTTCACCGACTGCGATATGGGAGGATGCTAGCTGTCTTGACAGTTAGCATCGCGATTGTCGCGTTGCTTGACATAATATGCGCAACCAATATGTCATCTATGAGAATATGGTTTTCGGACACGCGTGTGGATACAATACTTTACAAGATCGGTGAACTTATCGAGATTCAGTTTATTCAGAGCACGGTAGCTACACTTGCTGTATGCTTGGTGTCGATTTTTGTGTACAAGCGACTATTCATTGAATTGGGCGCGTATAGATGCCTGCGGTGTCAATATCCCACTAGTCCTTCGGCAGAACGTGACAATGTGAGATGCCCAGAGTGTGGCTTTGTCAATAGCCAGTAGTTGTGTATTAATGTCGAGATGGATTTATGTATTCCAACTATGGGTCATGACTAGCTGAGCTACCCGAAATCTCAGAGCTTACCCTATCCTCCTGCACCACAGTTTTCACACGCCAGGATGCGCAACAAGCGTAAGCAAGGTCCTGGCACCGCCAACAACGCCCCGACAATATTGCACTACAACGATACTCCGATTCGGCTTCCTACGGCACTGGCACATGCCTCAAAGAGGAGTCAACTGAAACTGCTGAATGTACTGATTGAGCATCCGCATTTTGTTGACCGCCGCCGGCCATTCGCTCAACGGAGAGGCAAGGGAATCTCGTGGATGCGAATACGCAGGAATCCCTAGCTTCTCAGCGACGCGGTGCAAGTACTCCCGTTCAAGATGCACTTCGGCCCCTGAAACATGCCGAGCCTTTATGTTATCAAAGACAATCTCAGGGCAAATACGAAACTCAACATCATGGTACAGCCACAATCGCGATGCGCCCATCGATATCGATACTCCGGCAGTATGTGGCCAATCATAGTACACCGTGGCGGAGGTGATATATGGTCTGATGCAAGCCCACTCTTTCAGGACAAGTTCCCGATTAACGTGGCTCCGAATCATTCGATTTGGTATTGTCTCAACGCCATCGATACTCGCCCAACGACTTATCTCAGGCAAGTTGAACTGGGTCATATTATTGGCCAGAGCAAATCTCGCGATTGCTCGGGCCACAGCAGGGGAAAAATAGCTTAGGTCATTGTGGTCCATAGCAGCAATGCTCAAGTATCTTCATGAACCGCGCCACTCGAAACTCCCCATCGCTGCTGATCGAGGGCGATCTCCTCCGCCACCTCAACATGGGGCCAGAGACCCAGGGAGATGTTGTCGCACAGGGCGACTCGCTTGTCGTGCGGACAGTGACCAGTCAAGTGGACCAGCAGCCACAAGTTGTCGCGAGCTTGCCGACGTCTTCCGCGCGTTCAGTTGCCAAAGACCCACCAGCTTGCCCACCGCTGCCATGATCAACCGCCGAGCTCCGTATCAGAAACGAGTTCTAACCGAATAAGTTCCTCATAGATGATTCCAGGAATAACGTCATTGAGCTCTTGGACCAAATCGTCGATGTCGCCGTCGAGTATCCAGCCCCAACACACATCAATCCATCGTACAACCGTATAAATTGCACGACGACACTTGATATCTTTCGTATACACAAATTTGTCCCAGCAACTATCGCGAATCTCACTTATTATATACACAAGACGCCGCGGTAATTCATTTATATGCAGATTGACTGTCTGGGACGGCGTATGACCATTGACCTCGATGTTGACTAGTTGAAGAATGTCCAGGAAGTAAGCAGCCTCATTGGCATCAATGAAGTCTGGCGAGTCGATCAAGCCGATTAAGGTAATATGCTTGTTACCATCAGGGCCCCAGACAGAGTGATACTCAAGCAACTCCAACGTCGATTCTTTGATCATTCTGGTGCCTTTCTCGTCGCAATCTCGTGGCTCTACATCCGGTTCGACCTCAAGTTGATAGGTATCTCTATGAATGTGATGGATGGGTCTCCCATTCGCTATCCAGTAATTGTCAATGGTAGCCGAGTCCCGCGATGAGGCGCGGCTCGTGGCCCTGGCCCCTTCGCCCAGTCGGGCAAGCGCTCTGCCTGCTAGAGAGGAAGTGGCTCACCACTCCTCTTCGTATCTTTCGTAAGCTCACGTAACGCCCGTAGATCCCCCTCACCCCGGCCACAACCCCCCAAAGATCGCCCCCGTCGCCAGCCCAAACAGCACGCCGTCGATCACCGACGCCACCTTGTGCCCCGTGCTGCCGTGATACCAAATGAGGTTGGGCATCTGCGCAAAGCTGTGCGCCAGCACCCCCGCCGTCCCCACCACCTGAAACACGCGCACAAACTCATCACCCCGCTGCAGCGTGATGCTCGCCAAATACGCAATGAAGAACGTCGTGACAAGGTTCCACGCCAGCGTCAGCGCCAGGCTCTTGCCCATCGCAAACCCAGGCCACACGCTGATCGTCCCCAAAGGCCCGCTCTTCAGCAGCTCCACATACGCCGGGTCCTTCGCCGCCTCGCCCTTCCGCTGAAACGGAAACGCATAGTTCCCAGGCTTCAGCCCCATCCCCCGCACCGCCTGGATGAACCCCTCCTCATCGGGCAGCTTCTTCCAGTCCCCATGATGAAACGGCAGCACCACGTGCGACACAAACCCCAAAAAAAACACCGCCACGCCCGACGCCACAACCGCCAACCACAATGAAGCAAGCAGTTCCATATCTCCCAGCATACCCCCTAATGCCGAATGCCTAATGCCCAATGCCTTCTTTTTCTGCCGCCTCCACCACATTCCGCAGCAGCATCGTCACCGTCATCGGCCCCACGCCCCCCGGCACTGGGCTAATCGCCCCCGCCACGCGCGACACCTGCTCAAACGCCACATCCCCCACCGTCCGCGTCTTCCCCTCCGCGTTGGTCACGCGATTCACCCCCACGTCAATCACCGTCGCCCCAGGCTTCACCATCTCGGGCTGAATGAGGTTGGGCACGCCCGCCGCCGCCACGAGAATGTCCGCCATCCGCGTCACTTCGCTCAGTCCAGGCGTCCACTTGTTGCAGCTAATGACCGTCGCCTCATGCCGCATGAGCAGCACCGCCGTGGGCTTGCCCACCACATCTCCCGCCCCCACCACCACCACCGTCCTTCCGCGCAGCAGCGGCACAAACCCCTGCGCGTTCCCGGGCTCAATCGCCGGCGCAGGCCCCAGGCTCGCCACCTCCGCAGGCCTGCTCGCAAACGCCGTCGCCCCATGCACCTGCTCGATCATCGTGACAACCGCCAGCGCAGTGCACGGCGCAAAGCTGCTGCGCCCATACACAATGTTCCCGATGTTCGCCGGGTTCACGCCCTCCACGTCCTTCTCCGGCGCAATCAGCCGCTGCACGCTGTACGCGTCCACGCCGCTGGGCACCGGCACGTGCATCATCATCGCGTGCACGCTGGCATCGCCCGAGAGCTCGCGCACAAAACCCGCCAGCCGCTCCTGCGTCGTGTCCGCATCCAGCCGATGCAGGCGATACGCGATGTTCAGCTTCTCGCACGTCTTCGCCTGGTTGTCCGCATACACCCGCGCCCCGTTGTCTCCCCCCTCCACCAGCACCGCATCCAGCTGCACGCGCTTCCCCTTGGTTGCCAGCGCGCGCACCCGCTCCGCCAGCTGCTCACGCAGCTTCCCCGCCATCGCCACGCCGTCGATGGTCGTTGCCGTGCCGCTGCGAGCCTGAGTCGTCGTTGCTTTCAAGGCGTCAGGATAGAACGGCAGCACGATTCTCTCCAACGAAACCCGCGAGCAGAATCGACCGACTTGCTCCAGAGGTGAGCCCGACGCGATCGTCATGTATGAACTACGATTAGCGAGTACGACGGGTCCAAATGCATATCGAGCAAATGGAGGGGCCATTGTTCAGACTTCTGAATGTGACGTTCGCCGCTGTAATCGTTCTCTCAACGACTTGGACTACGCTGGCACAAGACGTCGTCCGCCTGAAAAATGGACGAACGTACTCTGGGCTAGTTGTGGAAGACAACCCAGAGCGCGTCACGATCGACACAACGCTTGCGGGCTCAACCGTGCGCCTCTCTTTCGCTCGCTCGGATCTCCTGGGCGTGGCGCGCGCCGCTGCGTCGCCTGCCAACGTGACCGAACGCCCCAATCACGAAGCTCTTCCCAAGTCACCTCCTCACGCCCAGCTGCCAGAAGAAATCGCACCGACGATGGATGCTTCCATTCCGTTGCAATTGTCTGTACCGAATGAAACAGACCCCGAGCGCCTCGCTTTTCGTGAGGCGATGCGCAGAGCCTCGAAGAACGATGCCGAGGCGATGAGCGAAGTTGCAGCACGTTATCGTTCCGGGAACGGAACGACAAAGTCCTCCAGGCTCGCATTTGGTTGGTCTCGTCGAGCCGCTTCAATGGGACAAATCGACTCGATGCGTGAGGTCGCACGTGCATATGCAGAAGGCGATGGCGTGTCACAGTCCAGTCAACTTGCTGAATTCTGGAATCAACGAGCCAGCGATTTTCTTGCGAGAGATTCTCGGCTTGAACTCACTGATCAGGAGCGCGAACTTCTAAGGCTTGCCTCGTACGTATACATATATAGGAATACGTATATTGAACGAGCACCAAATGATACATGGCAGGAACAGATCGAGAAGCATGCAAGCGGACAGTCCGCCACACGCGAGCTCGCGAGAAGTGCGCTCGTTGCGGGGCTGTTGCAGCGGCAGTTTATGGGTGACACAAAGGCCACACGAGCCAAAATCAATCAGCTTCCCGACGCCTATCGCGAAGTCGCCCTGCACGGACTTTGGGCAGGACTGAGCGGCGAGGAGGTGACGTCGTTCCAGTCCTTTCGGGATGGCCCCGGACGCGTGGTAGAGAACTGGATATTCGAAGGGCGGCGGAAGATGATCCATGAGGTCCTTACCGAGGTGGAGTTGTCCGCCGCGAACACCAACTGCGCGATCCACGCAGAGACTTTTGTTGCCGATCGCCTCGGACTCGACGAGCTGACCGCGGGCAAAGACGTAAGCCTTCGCCTGCGCGATTTTCTTGGCGGACCCCAAGTGCGCCATCCCGATGGACAGCTCTTTGGTTCTGCTTTGTGTAGAGCTGTCGAAGTAAGAAATACAAGCATGCGAGTATTGCGCGACGTTGTGTGCATCGTGCACGTTGAGACCAGCGGACCCTCAGTTGCGCTCGGGCAAGATCAGCTCGATTTGAATGCACTTAATGTGGGCACCGGATTTGGCAATCACGTTCCCGAGATCACTTTGTACTATATGGCATCTAATCTTCGAGGAACTTCACCAAAGTCTTGCATGATTTACCTCAAAGAGCTCTCGCCCAACGAGACGATCCAGGTCGCTGTTGGCAACTCACCCGTGCAATCGTGGATCGATCGCATCACAGTTCAACTCTTTACTCGCGAAGGACGAGTTTTGCCCTTTGATCTTTTTGTCGCGAAGAAGCCGGTTGAACGATCGAGGTGATCCTGAGCCTCTGCTTTCCCCGCAGCAAGGGCTCGCGGTATACTCCGCCACTATGCGTGCCCCTGCCCTAGCGGCTTCACTTCGGGTTGTGTCGTGTTGCTTTTTCGCCCTCGCAACCCCCGCCTTCGCCGCGAGCGACGACCCCGCGCCTTCCCTCGCCGATCGTGCCATGTTCACGATCCCAGGCTTCACATCCTCACCCACCCCCGCCCTGCACGTGCGCGCCGAGCTCCTCGCCTGGTACATGGCCCCAGGCGGCGAGCTCCGCCTCCCGCGCGCCGCAGGCCCCAGCACCACCCTCGACATCGACCCCTTCGGTTTCGACACACCCCAGCTCACCCCCAACCCAGAAGTCAGCATCTTCTCCCCCGCAACCCCCGATGGCTCCTGGCTCGCCCGCCAAGGCTTCCGCCTCACAGGCCGGGCCTTCGTCTTCGGAGACGACCACACCTTCTCCGCCCCCTCCACCCTCCAACTGGGCGAACGCTCCCTCCCCGCGGGCGACTCCGCCACCATCAGCCTCGACTACGCCAGCTTCGAGCTCGAAGCCGCCGTCCCCATCCACACCTACGCCAGCGACACCACCAACCTCCAAGGCACGCCCGACGTCAGCAGCTCCCTCGAAGCCATCGTGGGCGTCCAAGCCATCGACTGCACCTGGCGGGCCACCATCAACGGCCTCACGCAAGAAGCAGGCGACACCAGCCTGGGCCCCCTCGTGGGCGGCAAGCTCGCCTTCGCCTTCACCGACCGCTTTCTTGTTGATGTCACAATCACCGCAAGCACAGGTATTCTGGGCGACGAAATGCTCGCCGCCGACGTCATCGTGGGAGGCACCTACTGGTTCTCCCCCCACTTCGGCGCACAAATCGGCTACCGCAGCGCATTCTTTTCACTCTCGGGCGACGAACCAGGCACCGCGTTCGACTACTCCGGCTCCCACCAGGGCCTCATGCTTGGCCTCAGCGCACGATTCTAGCGGACCTTGCCTGCTCCCCACCTCGCCTGCCCGCCCCCCACCACCTTCCGGCGTGCGTTTTTTCCGATTATTCGTCCGCTTCTCCATGCTTCTGAGTTGACGCGGGGCCCGAATCGAGCCATACTTCCCACCCATCGCAGCACTTACGCGCTGCGGGCCCCTCCGACTCTGGTGGGCTCCGCACTCGAACTTGCCACGATGGTCCGCTGCCTCTGGCGAGGCCCTGGCGTCGATCAAACCCGCCCGCCCTCGCCTTGCCAGCATTGTCAGCCGGCCCCCCAGCCGGCCTTTCGGGTGGTTTTGTGCGCAGCACCAGTGATCTCCCCGGTTGCCACCTCGCCCCGAAGCGTCGTGACCACCTAGGAAGCGAGAGGAACGAGCGAGTATGGCGACCATCACCAAGAAGGAACTCGTCGAACGCATCACCGACAAGACCAAGGTGAAGCGTCACGACGTCAAGCGTGTCTGCCAGGAGCTCCTCGACCAGATCATCATCGAGCTGCGCCGCGGTAACCGTCTGGAGTTCCGCGACTTCGGCGTCTTCGAAGTCAAAGAGCGGGCCGCCCGCATCGCCCAAAACCCCAAGACCATGGAAAAGGTCGAGGTCGCTGCCAAGCGGGCCGTGAAGTTCAAGGTCGGTCGCCTCATGCGCGAGAGCGTCGAGATGGGCGTCCCCCAGCCCCGCGTCGTCGTCAGCTCCGAAGCCAAAGAGCCCCGCGACACCAAAAAGGCTCGCGAGACGGAAGCCGCAACGATGTAAAGCTCGGTCTCGCGGCGTTTGGGCGACGCAGGCGGTGATCGGTACAGGGTGAGAAGCGAGGCATTCGCCATTCGGTGCTCGCGCAGCGACAGCGCGCATGCTGCCTGCGCTCCTCCCCCGAATGCCGAATGCCGAATCCCGAATGCCTCTCGCCGAATATCGCTTCCCAGCCCCGCCCGTTACTCCGACTGCTCCACCGCCCGCACCGGATACTCCAGCGCGAGCTCGCCACTCCCAGCCTTCTGCTTCAGCTTGATCGTCCACACGTAGCCCGCCTCCATGCCCTTCGCCTTGCGCGTCGCGGGCACGCGTGCGGGCACCACCAGCTGCCACGCGTCGTGCTGCGCAAAGCCCGCCCCGCCCGCGCCGGTGGCGCCCCCCGCGCCCATGCCCGTCACCAGCGCGTGCCCATGCAGCGTGTGGCTCCACTCGGTGCTGCGCTTGAGCTGCCTGCTCTTGCCACTGCCCACCCACACAAGCCGCTCGCACATCACCGTGAGCACCACCGGCGCCGAAGGCTCGCGCGTGCAGAGCGCCGACAACGCGATCACGTTCATCTGCCCAATCCGAATCGCATCGTGCTCGATCATCACCTTGGGCTGCACAAACACCCGCGCCAAGTACAGATTGTGCAGCGCCATGAGCACCAGCACGAGCGACACCACCCCAAGCCCCCCCACCATCCACCACACCCCCGTCGGCACGCGCCCCGTCGCGCCAACGATCAAAAACACCGCGAGCCCAATCGTCGGCACCAGCGCCACCAGCGCCCCCACCGCTGTCGCGATCGCCGAGGGCCATAGCCGCTTGCGCCCCACCACCTCGCGCATGGGCGGCTCGCTCCCCGCGATCGCGATGGTCTTGGGCGTCTCTCCCCTGCGACTGCCCAGCACCGCGATGCCAATCCCAGCAAGCAGCGTGCTCAGCCCCACCAGCACCAGGTGCCCAGCCGGATAGCGCTTCTCATGAAACACCAGAGGCGTGCCAGTCCCAAGCCGCGACACCACATCGGGCGGCAGCGATGCCGATGGCACATACCACGCCTGCAAAGGCACGCCCTGCGCATACTGGAGGGCCCACTCATCGCGGCGACGCCTGCTCTGCGTCGAGTACTTGATCTCGAGTGACGGATCGAGAAACGCCGACGACACGCTCCCCTCGGGCGTCTGCGCCACGAACGTGGGCCGGGCCTCGTAGTACCGCTTGTTCTTGCTGCCGCGCCGCTCGCTCAGCGCCGCCCCCTCTGCCACTGCGGGCACCTGCTGAGCCAACTGCATGAGGCGATGCTCCCGCGCCACCTCGGGCACGCCAATCCCCGCGGTGACGGCCGCGAAAGCCAGCAGCACAAACGCGATCACGAATCGAGCCATGCGGCAAGCATACGGGAAGCTCGTGCGGGTGATGGTGGCTGTGCCTGCGTGAACCTCCACCCCTCACTCCCCCCGCACCTCCGCATGAAACAACGCCGCCACCACCAGCGAGTGGTGGATGATCCCGCTCCGCACCAGCTCGCGCACCTGCCCCTTGGGCACCAGCCGCACGCCGATCTGTTCGTTCCCATCCAGGTGCTGGTCGCCCGCGTGCTCGCAGTCGGTCACGAGCACCGTGCTCACCATGTTATTGAAGATCGCCGGGTTCGCGCTCACCTGCCCAATCACGCCGCGATTGATGCCCGCAAACCCTGTCTCCTCCAGCAGCTCGCGCTCCCCCGCCACAGCGTGGTCCTCGCCATCCTCCACGATGCCGCCCGCAAGCTCCAGCGTCACCTTGCCCAGCCCATGGCGAAACTGCTCGATCATCACCACATGCCCATCCCGCGTGATCGCGACCACGTTCACCCACGCCGAGGCATCGAGATACACATAACTCCCCGCCTTCCGCGGATCATCGGGCGAAGCGCACCACCGCTCCTTCAGCGTCATCACCCGCGTCCGCGCCAGCGTGCGCGATGGCCCAAGCACCCACGGGCGAACGAGCGAGAGATAGGGCGGCGGATGGGACAAGAGAGGTGGGAGAAGAGAGAGGTGTCGAGGTGACAAGGTGTCAAGGTGTCGAGGTGTCGAGGTGTCGAGGGAAGAGAGTGCAAACGCCGAACGCACACCCGCCAACGGATAAACCCGAATGGCGAATGCCGAATGGCGAATCCCGAATCCCTCAACCCCCACCTCACCCCCGCGCCCACCCTCTTTATCGCTTTGCTGCTTTCTCGCTTTGCTGCTTTCTTCCCTACTTCTCCCTCATCCGCCCCATCAACGTCGACACGACCTCGCGCAGGCTCCCACCCAGGTGCGCACGCATCGCCATGGGCAGGGCCTCCAGAGGCAGCACGCTCGGGTCGTCGCCCTGCGTCTCGAGCAGATGCTTCAGCCGGCGTTGTGCCGCGATGATCGTCGAGTGGTTGTCGCGACCCATGGCGCGGGCGATCTCCGGGTAGCTCTGCGTCGTCAGCTCGCGGGCCAGATAGCTCACGAGCTCGCGCGCCAGCACCACGCGCTTGTGCCGCCCGGTGCCCTCAAAGTCGCGCTTCTCCACCGCGAGCGCCAGGCACACCTGATCGACAATCGCCGCGGCGCTGAGCGGGCGATTGAGCCCGCCCGCAACGCCCGAGATCGTCGAACCATTGCCCCGCCCCTCCAGCCCCAGGGCCCGCGCCACCACCGTGCACCCAATCGTGCTGTGCGTCGCGTGCCCCTCGCCCGGCAGCAGGCGATACACCGCCTCGATCTGATTCAGCAGCCCCTCGATCTCGCGCACCGAGCCGCCAAAGCCGCCCAGGCTGCCCACCGCCCGTGCGCTGCGCTCGGCAAGCATCTGGATCGCGTGCTCATCCAGCAGCAGCCCGCGCTTGCTCGCAAGCCGCTGAATGAGCTGGCGACGCAGCACCGGATCAGGAGGCGAGATGCCCACCACGGGCCCGCCCATGCACCGGCTCAGCAGCCGCTGCGAGAAGGCCTCGATCTGCTGGGGGTGCTCGTCGCTCGCCAGCAGCACCTTGGCGTTGCTCAGGCCCAGCGTGTCAAAGGTGTGCAGCAGCTCGTTCTGCGTCCCCTCTTTGTTGCTCAGAAAGTGCACGTCGTCGAGGCACAACAGGTCCAGCCCGCGCACCTGCTTGCGGAAGGCATCGAGCTTGCCCGCACGCACGGCGGTGATGAACTCGTTGGTGAAGGTCTCGCCCGTGAAGTACTTCGTCTTGCCGTGCGGATACACCTGCATGTATCGCTGCTGCACGCCCCGCAGCAGGTGCGTCTTGCCCACGCCGCAGGGCCCGTGCACAAACACCGCGCCGCGCTGGGCAGGGTCTTCAGCAACGCGCAGCACCGTGAGGTACGCCACGCGATTGCTCTCACCCACCAGGAAGTCGCTCAGCCCGTGGGGCTGGGCAACAGGGCGAGAAAGGCCAGACCCAGCCGGGGAGGGCACGCGCGTCGCGATGGCGCGAGCTCCGCTTGAAAGAGCGTGAGGCGAGCCCATCGTGCCCGGGCTGTTCATGCCAGAGGCCGAGCCGTTCTGTCCTTGGTTGTGGCCGTGATTGAGGCCGTGATTGAGGCCGTGATTCGCTTGCGCATCGCTGGCAGCCGCAGGCTTGCTGCTCTTGGGCGCAACCCGCGTCACGAGCTTCACGCAATCCAGCACCGCAAGCAGCACGTTGCCAAAGCGGCGTTCCACCACGCCCAGCATCGACCCGCTGGGCCCGCTCACGGTGAGCACGCGCTGCTCCACGCTCAGCGTGATGTCATCATCAAAGAACCGCGCAAACTGCTCGCTCCCCACGTGCTCGCGCACGCGCTGACGCAGAGCCGCGGGGCTCGTGTCGATCGTGCTCGCACTCGTCCGCGGGGCGAGATTAATCGCCCGCTTGGGCGCTTCCGCACCAGCGGTCAGCGCGGGAGTGGTGGGGGTCAAGCTCGCGATTGCCTCGGGCGACGCGGTCCTCATGCTCGACACTGCTTGGCTCCTTGCCTTGCTGTTTGTCCGCAGGCGAAACTCGCATCATGCGAGGTTCTTCTTCCGCCGCGGCGCTCATCCTGAACGGTTGACCCCGCATCCTGCGCCACTCCCGCCGCCAACCTGCGCCTGCGTCGCGCGTCGGGGCGTGCATCATCTTCTGCGCGAGGGAGGTCGCCCAGTGCATGATGCACGCCCCGCACCAGCCCCCATCCATGGAGGCTGTGCGACGTCCGAGGCAGTGAGCCTGCGCTCACTTCCTGCGGTCAATGAGACACCTGAGGCCGCACCCGGAACGCTCGCCACTCGCCTGAAGCGGGTAACGCACACATCCCGAACTTGCAGCCAGCGATGCTCTCGCTGGTTGTACTTGGGTGGCCTTCCTTGGCCGGTCAGAGCTTGTGCCACGAAACTCGCACAAGGTGACTGCAAGCAACATGCTGTCGCTCGTGGAAACACGATAGCCGAAGCTGTCGTTTCACGCAACCGGCATTTCCGAAGGATCGCATCTGTGGAATCCTAAGCCTATTCTTTCCAAACACTTCAATCCTGCAATTTCCCACGTTCCACGCTG
Organism: Planctomycetaceae bacterium; assembly: GCA_027487735.1. GTDB lineage: Bacteria > Planctomycetota > Phycisphaerae > Phycisphaerales > UBA1924 > BJHL01. The sequence goes on from JAIYDA010000154.1 coordinate 60,610, forward strand.
ACAACTAGCCTGTGTAGAACCCATTGTGGAAATGTGGATAAGTGCCACCAGTTGCGCGCAGTTGGTCCCTCGACAGGCCTTTACGTCGTCTTCACACAGTGCATGCAGCACGTGACTTGACAAACGCGAGCCGCTGGGCAAACCCCATAAACCCCTCGGCCTCATACAGCCCTCTCGCGCCGACGTTGCGCATGTCCACCGCGCACGCCATGGGCCAGCTCGCGTGCGCACGCCCGGCAGCAGCGATGCCGCGATGCAGCAAATGCCGCCCAAGTCCTTTGCCACGAAGCTCTTGCGAGAGGCCCAGGTACACCAGCTCCACCATCCGCTGCTGTGGACACGCGCTGAAGAACGCACACCCAGCCGGCGCACCATGCCGCGTCACGAGCCACCACATCGACCCGTCGTACACGCCCGTGGCACGGTGGCTGGCGAGGATATCGCGCGTCTCGCGCAAGCCGCAAAGCTCTGGGCAATCAAGGGTTGCGACATAGCTCTGCTGCATCGCCTCCACCAGCATCGCGTCGGTTTGGTCGCGCGCCAGGCTTGAGACGGGCACGATCGCCACGCCCTCGGGCAGCGCGCGGGCTGGGGGCTCCAGCCGATCGTTCACGCGGGGCGAACGACGCATGTACAGCAGCGTGCAGATGTTCGCAAAGCCAGCAGCGGCAAGGGCTTGGGCGTGCGACGTCTCGCTCGGATCGGGCAGGGCCTGCAGCAGCGCAAACTCGCCCGCGCGCTCGCGCGCAAGCGCGTGCGAGATCGCATCGACGCAGAGCGCACGCTCGATGGTCTGCGTGTCGCTGGGCCTGCGCATCTCAGACTTTGCGCTCTGCTTGCCCGCGTGCTCGCTGAGATACAGCGACACGGTGCGCCCAACGCCCAGCACGCCCAGGCAGACCTCGCGCACGCGGGGCGAGCCCTCGGGCCCTTCCACCGTCGCGTAGGCGTTGCGGATGTCGATGCCGTGGAGCGGGGCGTTGGTGAGGAAGGCCTCAGCGGCCTCCTCGACATTGTCGTTCGCCCGGCTGACAAGCCTGCGGGCGACGCCCTGCCGCATCGCGGTGGTGACGCGCACCAGACGCACGCCCGGGGGCAGGTCCGCGGTCGAGACGCACGCGGGGCCAAAGACCGGGATTTGCACGTCTGCGGACGCCACGGGAGGAGGATAGGGCGTTTGCGCGGGGCTGCATGGGGAGCGTGCGCGGGTGGGGGCCTATGCTGTCCATTCGTGCGTCTGGCTGGGCACAGTTGGGCTTGGAGGTGGACAGCACGCAACCGCAGCGAGGCTCGCTGCGGAGCGAGACGCTCGGGGGTTGGGACAGGCTGCAACAAGCCAGACGGCGCAGGGGGGTTGGGTCTTCGGTGGGGAAGGTACAGGTCCGTTTCGATCATTGGCTTTGGTCCGGAGAACGCTTCATGCCGCAGATGTTCAGCACGACAATCGGGGTTGCGAGTGAGTTGGCCCGTCGAGCCAGCGGTGCGGTGCTGCGTCCGGCGTTGGGGGGCGTGCTCGCCCTGGGTGTGGTCGCGGGCGCTGCCCTGCTTCTGCCCGCGGCGGTGCCGAGCGTGATGGCAGCCCCAGAGCCCGACCCGGTGCCTCGCAAGTGGCAGCTCACGGTCGATGCGGGCGCACTGCGCGTGATGCAGGTGACGCTCAAGACCAAGGACGGCACGCCCGACCCGCGGCAGTATTACGTGCTGACGTACAAGGTGAGCAATAACACGGGGCAAGACCTGCTGTTCACGCCGAGCTTCGAGCTCGCCACCGACGAGGGCGACCTGATGCGCAGCGGGCGCGACGTGCCTGCGGAAGCAACCAAGGCGATCCTCGACATGCTGGAAAACCCGCTGATGCAGGACCAGGTGAGCATCGTGGGCATGCTGCTGCAGGGCGAAGAGAACGCGAAGGACGGCGTCGCCATCTGGCCCGTGCCGCGCGAGCACGTGCGCCAGCTCGAGGTCTATGCCAACGGCTTCTCGGGCGAGACGCAGGCGATGGAAGTGTTTGACGCTGCGACCAAGACGACCAAGCGCGTGCTGCTGCGCAAGACGCTGCAGCTGCGATACACGCCCTTGGGCGAGGTGCAGGCGAGCGCGGAGCCGTTGCCTGTGCAGGAGCAGCGGTGGATTATGCGGTGAGGGAGGGCGGGGGCCATGCGGTATGTGAACGGCGGGTCGGGAGTGGTAGTTGGTGGATTGCGGGCCGCTAAAGGGCCCGTTTGAGAGCGTGCTGGCTTGTCTCGCACCGTGAGCGGTTGTTGGCCAACCATGACGTCCATCGTCGAGGCGTCGCGCATGCCCTTGCGACCGTAACGCACGAGGAACACGACGAAGACGTCACCCTCGCGGTCAGCACTGACAGCACGTTTACCCTACGCGGTTCTTCGCCCGGTGCCGTGCCCTGCGACGAAGCGATGCTTGCCCGTCACACCAATGGCCGAAAGACTTTGCGTCATCGACGTCAGTTCGGACTGGTCCGGTTCATTGAACCGTGGTAGAGTTTCGGTCGACGACGGCTGCGGTTCGCACCTTTTGGTTGAAAGTGATCGTCGTTCGGCGATAGCAGCCGGGTGCAGCGCAACTTTTCACCTATGCCGCGCATTCCCGTCAAACCTTCGATGATCCAATGGGCCATTGATCGGTCCGGTCGCGATCGCGCAGAAATCGACAAGAAGTGTCCTGGTCTTTCACAGTGGCTTGATGGCGAGCTCGCCCCGACGCTCAATCAGCTCGAAAAGTTCGCGCGCGCAACGCGTGCCCCAATCGGCTACCTTTTTCTCGATACGCCACCCGCCGAGCCACTGCCTATACCAGACTTTCGCACGATCGACAGTGCGGCAATCGCCCGCCCAAGCCCTGATCTGCTTGACACGCTCTATCTGTGTTTGCAACGCCAAGACTGGTACCGCCAGAACGCACTGCTTTTGCGAGAAGACCCCATCGCGTTTGTCGGCTCGGTAACGATTCGCAGCGACGAAGTCGCCACCGCAAAGGCGATTCGCGAGGCCGTCGGATTTGACCTCAGCGCACGTGGAGAGACAGATAGCTTTGAGTCCGCGTTACGCATGATGACCAAGGCCGCCGACGATGCGGGCGTGCTCGTCATGACCAGCGGAGTTGTTGGCCAGAACACAAGCCGCCCGCTGAACACCGAAGAGTTCCGGGGCTTTGCCCTGAGCGATGACTACGCGCCGCTTGTCTTCATCAACGGCACCGACACCAAGGCTGGTCAAATGTTCACGCTTGCCCATGAGCTTGCACACCTCTGGCTGGGCCAGAGTGCGCTTACCGACGCCTCGGCAGGCAGCATCGCACGCGGTGGAGCAAACAACGTCGCGGCGCCCAGGGCACCCGCAAACAACAGCACTGCTAAAGATGATCCACGAAAGATCGCCGAAGTTGAGCGCTGGTGTAACGCAGTCGCCGCCGAAATGCTCGTGCCGCTTGAAGGCATCAAGCAAACGTACAGCCGCCTTCCTGACGTTCGCACTGAGATGAACCGGCTCGCGAAGGTGTACAAAGTCAGCACACTGGTCATCCTGCGCCGCATGTTTGATGCGGGCGGGCTGACGCGTGCGGCGTTTCAAGAGGCATACAACCAGGAAGCCAAGCGGCTGCGCGAGGTGATGGCAAAGAAGAAGGAACAGTCAGAGGGCGGGGGTGACTATTACAACACTGCCCGCACCCGCGTGAGCCCGCGCTTCGCCCGCGCGGTCATTGCTGCAACGTGGGAAGGTCGTTCAAGCTTTACCGATGCCTTCCGCCTCATCGGCGTCGGAAACGTCAAGCAGCTTGAGACCTTTGGCGAGCGCGTGGGCATGAGCAGCCTGCTGCAAGGGGGGGCGGCGTAGTGGCATACCTGCTCGATACGAACGTACTGATTGAAGCCAGCCGCCGCTTCTACGGGCTGGATTTTGTGCCCGGCTATTGGGATTGGCTAACCGCGCAGGCAAACAGCGGTGCCGTTTACTCCATTGAGCGTGTCGCCGACGAGATTGACGCGCAGAAGGATGACCTCAGCGCTTGGGCGGCGAAGCTCCCGAAGGGTTTCTTCCTACGCCCCGATGCGACGTTTAGCGCGGCGTTTCAGCGCGTAAGCCAGTGGGCGACATCACCAGCCAATGAGTTTCACCAAGCCGCACAATCGGAGTTTCTGGATGTGGCCGATTCGTATCTTGTTGCACAGGCCCTCGCAGGCAACCACACCGTTGTGACGCTGGAAAAGCCTGCAACGACGCCGAGTAAGAAAAGGATTAAAGTGCCCGATGCATGCGCAGGCTTGGGCGTCAAGTGCATGACACCATATGCGGTGATGCGGGTGATGGGAGTGCGATTGATCCTTGAATCAAAGCAGGCCAGTCAGTGAGTGAGTTCCAGCTTTGAACGCATACGTCTCGAACCTCGGCGGAACTTTAGCGCAGTGCGTGGTTTGCCTGTGGCTTCGCGGCGCGAGTGCGTGGATTGGCAGTTTACGCGGTTTGCGCTTTTGGCGACTCGGCTTGTGCGCGCTACTCGTGTATTGGCTTTGGGGGATAGTGGGCGAAGCGCGCGATATGGGCGGGGGGGGTGAAGCGAGTTTGACCTCACCCAGTGCTTGCGCACTTGGGCTCGCGGGGTTGGGCTCGCGGGGCGAACGAACTATTTCACCAGGTCCGTCGGCACGCCTTCGGGGAACATCTCGGCGATGTGGCGTTCGATCTGCTCGATGCGATTGCCGGGGTCGGGGTGGGTGCTCATGAACTCGGGCTGGCTTGCGCCGCCGCTGGCGGTGCGGAGGATCTCCATCACGCCGATGAGCGAGCGCGGGTCGTAGCCTGCGCGGCTCATGAGGAAGATGCCCAGGCGATCGGCCTCGAGCTCGTCGTCGCGACCATACTTCATCACGAACATGTTGGCGACCATGCTGCTTACGTTCATGCCCGCCTGGCTGCCGCTCGCGACGCCGCCGGCTTGTGCGAGACCTCCGGCGAGCTTGGCTTTCTCCATGCGGTCGGCGCTGTGCCTGCCTATGACGTGCCCCACCTCGTGCCCGAGCACGCCCGCGAGCTGCCCGCGCGACTGGAGGCGATTGAACAGGGCCTGCGTGATGAA
>JAIYDA010000022.1 GCA_027487735.1 Planctomycetaceae bacterium
CGCCGCTCTGCGCCAGCGTCAGCTTGCTCGCCACGCCCACCAGCCGCGTGATGCTCTCGAACGGGTCGAGGGGTGCCTGGTCGCCCCCCATGTCCGTTTTGTTCCAGCCTGGGCAAAAACTCGCGACGATGATGCGGTCGCCGCTCAGGTCCTTCGCCAGTCTCGCGCTGATCATGTTCAGCGCGGCTTTGCTCGCGTTGTACGCATAGCTGAACCCGGGCGTCGCGTGGTCGATGCTCCCCAGCTCGCTGCTCACGTTGACGACCAGCTTGCCGCCGCCGCTGCGCAGGTTGGGCAGCAGCGCCTGCGTCAGCATCGCGGGCCCATACGCATTCGCGCTAAACACCCGCGCAAACGCCGTAAAGCTCAGTTGCCCCACCTTCGGGTCATCGCCCATCACGCCCGCGTTGTTCACCAGCACGTCCAGCCCCTCGCCCCGCAGCTACGCCGCGAGCCTGCCAATGCTCGCCTCGTCGGTCACTTCCAAGGGCAGCACGCGGGCCATCCCCCGCAGCTCTGCCGGTGCGGCGTGCACGTCGCGCACCGTCGCGATGACCTTGTCACCGCGCTGGGCATACACCTTTGCAAACGCCAAACCCAAGCCGCGATTCGCACCTGTAATGAGGACTGTCTGTGCCATAGGTGCAACGTAGGATGCCACGGTGCTCAGCTGGTTACAGCACACAGGTGCCGACACTGGGGCCACCCCAGTTCCTGCGGATCAATGTTGCTCCCCGACGCGCCGGGCACGAGGAAACCAAATCCCCCCTCGCGCATCTACTCCCAAGACCAGCGAGCAGGACCGCCCCAAAGGCCCCTAACATCCGTTGGTACGCCCACAGGCCGCACCGTGCGCCGATGGTCGCGTTCGCACACCTCGCAGAGAAAGCCCTTCCATGCATCGCTCCCTGCTCTCGACCGTGGCCTTTGCTGGCCTTGCCCTCGCGGGCGTTTCTGCCCTGCCCACCATCGCTCACGCCGACGACAAGCCCGCGACCACCGCAGCGCCCACCTCCGCGCCCACGGCCACCGCCCGCGTCGCCGACCTGCAGCCGGGCGACAAGGCCCCCGCGCTCTTGGTCGAGGCCTTCTTGAAGGGCGACGCCGTCTCCGAGTTCAAGCAGGGCCACGTCTACGTCGTCGAAGGCTGGGCCACCTGGTGTGGTCCGTGCATCGCGATGTTCCCCCACCTCTCCGAACTCCAGAAGGAGTACGAGGGCAAGGTCACGATCATCGGCGTGAACGTCTGGGAGGCTCGCGGCCGCCAGCCGTACACCCCAGAGACACGCACCAAAGTCGTCAACTTCCTCGAGGGCCAGGGCGACCGCATGGCGTACACCGTCGCGTATGACGGCGGCGCGAAGAAGGTCGCAGAGACCTACCTCGCCGCTGCCAATCAGAACGGCATCCCCGCGGCCTTCATCGTCGATGGCAAAGGCATCGTCGCCTGGGTGGGCCACCCCGCAGAGATGGACGACGTGCTGAAGGCCGTTGTCGAGGGCACCTGGGACGTGAACAAAGCCCGCGACAGCTTCATCGAGGACATGCGCAAGCAAGAGCGCGAGATGAAGCTGATGGAAGATTTCCAGGAAGCGATGGGCAAGCTCGAAGGGGCCGATGCCACCAAGCAGCAAGAGATCCTCACGACCCTCAAGTCGCTCGCGAAGGAAGGTGCCGAGACGAACTTTGGCCCCAACTTTGCCATCGGCACGCTGATGGCCCATTGGCAGGGCGTGAAGGACATCGCAGGCGGCAACGCCTACGCGAAAGAGCTTGCCGCAGGCACCTTCAAGGACAACGCCCGCGCCCTGAACTACATGGCGTGGACGCTCGTCGACCCCGAGGGCGACCTGAAGGACAAGGCCGACCTCGACCTCGCTCTCTCGCTCGCGGAGCAGGCCGACAAGGTGAGCGAAGGCAAGTCCGCCCAAGTGCTCGACACCCTCGCCCGCGTGCACTTCGTGCGTGGCGACAAAGCCAAGGCCATCGAGGTGCAGACCAAGGCCATCTCCCTCGAGACCGATGCGGAAGGCAAAGAAGCCCTGCAGAAGTCGCTCGACGAGTACAAGCAGTAATCGTCCAGCACCAACCCACGACCCACAACCCACGACCCACGTTCCGCCCGTCGCCACAAACGCCGGGCGTTTTCATTGGTGCGCAGCGCGAGCGCACACGCCGGGGTAGTTCGTTTTCAGCACAGAGGCGCTGAGAGACAGAGCAAGATGAGAAGACTCAGAAGAGAGCACAACACACTAGCTTTCCGGTCGCCATGCAGCGACTCGCGAAGACAACGCACAGCGTCGCTCGCTCACAATCCCTTCTCTCCCTCATCTTGCTCTTTGTCTCTGAGTCTCTGTGCTGAAACCGAACCACGCGCCACTCCACACGCCGCTCACCCCTGCATCGCGCTCACGGCCGCGCCGATCCTTCGCTCCAGTTCTGCCATCGTCTTTGCGCCCCCGGGCAGTTCCTCTGCTCGCACCACCGCCAGCAGCCGCACGCGGCTCTTGCTCGGTCGCAGCAGGCTCCCAAACGCCCCCGCTTTCGCAGGCGTTCCCACGATCGCCACGGGCAGAATGTCGCACCCGCTCATGTGCGCAATAACGCCCGCACCGGGCAAAAACGCCAGCACCTTCCCGGCTTCGCGCCCGATGCGCCCTTCCGGAAAAATCCCCACCGCCTCGCCCGCGCGCAGCGCCCGCACCGCCTCGCGCACGCTCGAGCGGTCGTTCCCGGTGCGATCGACCTCGATCACGCGCAGCCACTCAAACACGAACGCAAGCCGCGGATGGATCATGTCCCGCGCCATCATCCAGCGCACGTAAAAGGGCAGCGCCGTCTGCACCAGCAGCGGATCCACCCCCGCCGTGTGATTGCACACCACCAGCAGCCCGCGCCCGGGCGCTCTGCTCGCTCGGATCGTCTCTGCCAGCTCTCCCTCCACCTTCATCGCGTGAAAAATCCGGCAATACGCCCGCAGCACCACGCTCACCACCCCGCCAAAGGTGTCATCGTCGCTGGGCCTGGGCAGTCGACCCGCGTAAAACGCCACCGCGCACAGCAGCCCCCACGCGCTCAACCCCACGATGCCCCACAGCACCCACATCGCCTCCGGTGTTGTGCTTGCAAGGGTCGCCATCGTCGCTTGAACACCATCTGCCGCGCCGCCTCTCGGGCCACCCTTCGCTCCCCGCACCAACCCGCCCACCAACCCGCCCATCAGCCAGTCCCGATGTTAGGAACCGTTCACTTCACCCTTCCACGCTCGCCCGCAATCTACCCTTCCTTGCTGCCTCCCGCCTCCTCCAGCACCGCCTCCCGCGCCGCGCTGCTCAGCTCGTTCTGGCGCGTCCTCACGCGCCGCGCCCGCACATTCCTGGGTCTGCGCCCTGCGCTGTCTGCCTCCAGAGCCCTGGGTGAGCACGCCGAGTTCCTCGCCCAGCGACACCTCGCCAGCCTGGGCTTCACGCCAATCTCGCGCAACGCCATCACCCGCGCGGGCGAGGCCGATCTGCTCATGCGATGCCCGCAAGGCGAGCTCGTCATCATCGAGGTCAAGTCCCGCGTGCTCGCTCCCGGAGCCTCCGCACCACCCGAGCACGCGATCGATAACGCCAAGCTCACCCGCCTGCGCCGCATCGCCGCGCTCCTCGCCCGCAAGAACCCACGCGAGCGCATCCGCGTCGACGCGCTCGCCATCGACCTCGACGCAGCGCACAACGCCGTCGCCTTCCGCCACTACCCCGCACTCCTGCGAGCGCGCTGAATACCTAGGCTGAATCACGAGGCTGAATCACGAGGCTGAATCACTCGGCTGAATCACTCGGCTGAATCCGGACGCTCCCTCCGCACGATTGCCTCTCGCTCGCGCTTGCTTTTCTCGTCGCTTTCCGTTATCGTTTTCATCCGCGGCCTTCCTCCTTCGCCCGTGCGCCCCTTGGCACCATCGCACGGCCCGCACCCGCGATTCCGTTGGCACGCCCAACGCCCCGCGCCCTTGCCTGCCGCACTTTCTGGCTTCTGGCTCTTTTTCGTCTGGCTCATTTCCTCTGGCTGTTTGTCCTCTCGCACGTCCGCCCTTTCGCCCTTTTCTACCAATGACCACTCTCTCCCCACGCAGTACTTTCCTCCACGGGCAATGGACGAGCCAAGACGCAGCCCTGCTCTACGGCGTGCCCGACTGGGGCAAGGGCTACATCGGCGTCAACGCCGAGGGCCACCTCACCGTCATGCCCACCAAAGACCCCGCCAAGCAGATCGACCTGCACGAGGTCATCGTGGGCCTGAAAGAGCGCGGCATCCACACCCCCGTGCTCCTGCGCTTCAACGACATCATCAACCACCGCCTGCGCGAGATTCGCAAGGCCTTCGACGACGCCATGGCCGACCAGCAATACGCGGGCGGCTACTCCTGCGTTTACCCCATCAAGGTCAACCAGCAGCGCCACGTCTGCGAGCAGATCGCCGCCCTCGCCGTCGAGCTCGACTTTGGCCTCGAGGCTGGCTCCAAGCCCGAGCTGCTTGCCGTCCTCGGTCTCTCCGCCTCCGCGGGCGGGCCTGGCGTCAACGGCATGCCCATCATCTGCAACGGCTTCAAGGACGACGAGTTCATCGAGACCGTCACCCTCGCCGCCAAGCTCGGGCGCAACATCATCCCCGTCGTCGAGAAGTGGACCGAGCTCGAGCTGCTCGTCAAGTACGCCAAGCAGTACAACGTCCGCCCCAAGATTGGCCTCCGCGTCAAGCTCAGCTCCAAGGGTGCAGGCCGCTGGGAGAGCTCCGCGGGCGTCCGCAGCAAGTTCGGGCTCTTCGTGCACGAGCTGCTCGCAGCCGTCGAGTATCTCAAGAAGCACGACATGCTCGACTGCCTGAACCTGCTCCACTGCCACGTGGGCAGCCAGCTCTACGACATCCGCGTCTTCAAGAACGCCGTCAACGAGCTCTCGCACATCTATTGCGAGCTCGTCCGCCTCGGCGCGGGCCTCACGATGCTCGACATCGGCGGCGGCATGGGCGTGGACTATGACGGCAGCCAATCCGCCTGGAGCAGCAGCATCAACTACACCGTCGCCGAATACGCCGCCGACGTGGTCTACCGCATCAAGAGCGTCTGCGATGGCGCGGGCGTGAAGCACCCGCGCATCATCAGCGAGAGCGGGCGCGCGATGGTCGCCTACGGCTCGATTCTCATCATGGATGTGCTGGGCAGCAGCAAGTTTGAGAGTAACCCCGACATGCGCGTGATCGAAGCGATCATCGCGAAGGAGCGCGCAGGCGGGGTCGAGATTCCGCAGCCCGTGCTCGACCTGCTGGAGGCCCACGCCAACCTCACCGACCGCAACCTGCTCGAGGCCTTCCACGACGCGACGCAGGCCCGCGACGACGCGATGAACGCCTTCAGCCTGGGCTACATGAGCCTGCCGATGCGCGCCGTTGCCGAGCAGCTCGTCTACGCCCTCTGCCAGAAAATCCTCGAGCGCGCCACGAAGAAGGGCGACCTGCCCGACGAGTTTGAGAGCCTGCCCGACCTTCTCTCCGACATCTACTTCTGCAACTTCAGCCTCTTTCAGAGCATGCCCGACAGCTGGGCCATCGACCAGCTCTTCCCCATCGCCCCCATCCACCGCCTCGACGAGCAGCCCACCCGCCGCGGCATCCTCGCCGACATCACCTGCGATAGCGACGGCAAGATCGACAACTTCGTCGACAAGCGCATCGACAAAACCACGCTCGAGCTCCACCAGCTCCGCGACCTGCCGGGCGAGGGCCAGGGGTGCGAGCCCTACTACCTGGGCGTGTTCCTCCTGGGCGCATACCAGGAGATTCTGGGCGACCTGCACAACCTGCTCGGAGACACCCACGCCGTGCACATCAGCTTCGACGACACCCCAGGCTCACGAGGCGACTGGGAGATTGACGAAGTGATCGAGGGCGACACCGTGGAAGAAGTGCTCAAGTACGTGCAGTACGACCCCGAAGACCTCAAGCGCGCCATGCGCCTCGACATCGAGGCCGCCTGCAAGCAAAACCGCCTCACCATCGCCGAGGGCAAGAGCCTGCTCAAGTTCTACGACGACGGCCTCGAAGGCTACACCTACCTCGAAGGCTAACCCCCACACCCCGCGAGCCCGCGCCCCGCGAGCCCGCGCCCCGCGAGCCCAGTTGCGCAAGCAACGGGCCAGGTTCCCCGCACTCCCCCACTGCTCCCCCGCGCGCATACTCGCCCCCGCCCGTCACACGCCCTGGCTTCCCACTAGCCAACGCGCTCAAAAACTCCGCTCCACCACCGCATCCGCCATGAGTTGCAGCAGCCGCCGCGCCGGGCTCTCCGCCACCGCGCGCTCCAGACTGCGTTTCGCACGCGCCACATGCTCGCGCGCCGCCTCGTGCGCGTGCGCGATCGAGTCGGTGCGTTCCACCGCCTCGCGCAACGCGCCGTGCGAGCCGCCAGCCACCCCACTCCCACTACCGACACCACTACCAGCGCCACCCAAGCTCTCCAGCAGCAGCAGCGTCTTGCCGCGCTCCATCGCGCTCGCGTTCGCCAGGTGATGGATCACAGGCAGCGTGAGCTTGCCCTTGCTCGCATCGCGCTGCACGCTCTTGCCCACCACGTGCTCGCTCCCCGTGAGGTCCAGCAGGTCGTCCTGAATCTGAAACGCAATGCCCACGTGCCGCCCATACGCCGCAAGGTCCGCCGCCACCGCGTCGGTCGCGCCGCTGCCGCGCGCCCCAAGCTCGCACGCGCACGCGATGAGGTCCGCGGTCTTCCGCGTGATGATCTCGTAGTACGTCGCCTCGTCCAGGCTCAGGTCGTTGCGATGGTGCAGCTGCAGCAGCTCACCCTGGCACGTCAGCATGCTGGCTCGCCCCACCGCGAGGCTCGCGAGGTGCCCCGCCGTGCTCGATGGCGGCAGCGTGCTGCACAGGTGATACGCCGACGCGATGAGATAATCCCCCAGAATCACCGCCGCCTCGTTGCCATACAGCCGGTTCACCGTCGCGCCGCGCCGCCGCACATCCGCGTCGTCGAGCACATCGTCGTGCACCAGCGTTGCCATGTGCACCATCTCGAGCACCGCGCCCAGCGTCGCGTGCGTGGTGCCCACCAGCGTGCCCGCCGCCGCCGCGCTCGTGCCGCCCGCCTTGGGGTGTGCCGCCATACCGCAGAGCGCCACGAGCGTGGGCCGCAGCATCTTGCCGCGATAGTGCTCAACATGCCGCACAAGCTGCATGACGGGCGGCAAATCCACGTGCAGTTGCCCATCAAACACGCGCTGCGCATCGGCCAGTGCCGCCACCAGCGCATCCGACAGCGGAAGAAGATCGTCGGGCACGTTGAGCACGCCTTGCATAGGCAACGATATGCAAACCCCGCATGCTGCCGTTGGAGTGCGTTTGCCGCATCGCGCGTCGGGCTCGCTCGCCCCGCGCGTCACTCGTCCTTGACTTCCGACGTGCTCGAAGGATCCAGCACCTCCGACGCGTCGTACGCCTGACGCTGCTCGGGCGTCAGCATCGCCAGCACTTCCTCGCTCAGGGCCTTCCGCAGCTCGCTGGCTTTGCCAAGGTAGATGTTCGCGGGCGACGTCTCCCGCTCCTGCCGCCGCTCGTTATCCAGCAGCACATACCGGGCCTGCTCCACCACGCACTCGCGCGCGAGCGCAAGCGCCTCCGCTCGCACCTCCGCCAACCTCGCCTGCACCATCGTCTGCTGCTCGGGCGTCAGCTCCAGCCCCAGCACCTCGCGCACCACCGGATAGCGCTCGGGCATCGTGAGGTTCGGAAAAAAGTCCCTCGTCGACACCGCGACCGCCTCCAGCACGAGCCTGTCCGCCAGCTCCTTTGGCAGCGCCGCGAGCAAGGGCTCAACGACGCTGGCATGCACGCGATCCATGTTCGCCCTCGACGCGTACAGCTCCTTCTTCGCTCGCCTGTCGCGTTCAATTGCCTCGTCCGAACCATCCACGCCCGCACGTATGTTCGCGTAGTACGCCATGAGCGCGCGCTGACTTCGAACAATCGCCGTGTCGCTCTCGCGGTCAAAGCTCTCAAGCAAGCGCTCCAGCGGCTCGTTCTCGCTCGCGCTGAGCTTGCTTGGTCCAAGCCCGTTCGCATCCAAGAATGCCCAGACATCCACTGGCATGCCCTGAGGCTTCACCTTCGGGAGCAGCGACCGCCGATGGGCCCGCTCAAAGGCCTCGTATCGCTCGTCCTGCTCGGGCGTGAGCAGCGACCGCAAATCCGACAGCAGTTGCCTCTCCACGCCCCCCGCGTCGATCAGCACCTGCTGCTCGCTGGCGCGGATCTGCTCAAAGGTCGGGTCGTCGCGCACGGCGCGAAGATGGCGGTTGACCACGCGCGCAAGCTCGGTCCGCGCCGCATCAATCACGACCGCAGCCGCCTGGCGCTGCTCCGCACTCGGGCTCAGCACGCGCGCAAACGTCGCCTCGGTCGAGGCTGGCACCGTGGCGCGCACGTCCCCATAGTCCACGAGTTCTGCGATGAGCGGGCCCGCCTGCATCGCCATCGTGCGACCAGCGGAGCAAAGGAGCGAAGCCAACACGATGGACAGGATGAGCAGTGAGCGGCACGTGCGAAGCATGATGGCATGGTTGCGCTCGTTCGAGTAGGGCGGATTCGGCAGCCGGGCAGGGTCCGGGCCGACAACCCGCAGGCTGTTTGCGTCGCAGCAGCTCGCATCCTGCAAGCGACGCGTGGCCTCCCACTTCGCCCCGCCCCGTGCCCGGAGAGCGGCAAAAGAAAACACGCCGCAGTCTTTCGGCTGCGGCGTGCAAGGTAATGAGCTTTTGAGTGGCTACTCACTTGCGTGAGAGATGATACCAATCGCGATTAGGCGCGACGGCGGCGAGCGGCGACGAGGCCACCGAGGCCGACCAGCGCGAGGCTGGCGGGGCTGGGGATGACGATCGAGGCGGGGATGAAGTTCACGCTGCTCTTGATCGCGCCAGCGGTGTCACCGTTCGTGGCCTTCCACACAACGCGACGGCGATCGTCGGCGCTGGTGCTGCCACCTTCACGGGCGAGGCTGCTGCTGTCAGCGGTGAGGCTGACGGTGCGGTCCTGGTTGGCATCGCTGCTGACCACGAACGCGCCACGGAAGACCACCACGTCGGTGCCGGCGATGAAGTCATAGCCGATCGAGCTGGTGTTGCTGCCCTGGCCGATGTTCACGCCACGCAGGACGCGCTGGATCAGCGAAGCCTGGTTGGCGGGGATGCTGGCGGCGGGCCAGGCGTTGTTGGCGCCAGCGGCCTGCGAGTTGTCGCTGCCGCTCCACGTGCCCGAGCCAGCGACGCGGAGGAACGAGCCCGTGGGGGCGCCGTTCTGGGCCGCGTCGCCGCCGTGACGGAAGAACGTCAGGACGTTGAAGCCGGCCGTGTTCATGGCGGTGCGGCTGAAGTTGTTGCGGCCCGTCACGCCGAGGCCGGTCGCGGCGAGCTCGCCAGCGGTGAGCGACTGAGCAGCGAAGGTGGGAGCAGCGGCGCGCTTGATCGGGGCGAGGCCGTCCTGGTTTGCACCGCTGTTGTCAGCGTTGCTGAAGTAGGGCTGCACGAGCACCGAGTCAAAGGCCGAGACTTCACCGGCAGCGCCGGTCCAGACCATACGGACGCGGAAGGGAACGGACGAGCCGGGGGTCGCGTTGGTCGTGTTGCTCCAGCTGCTGCCATTCCACACTTCGAACACCATGTTGGTGTTGGTGGGGAAAGCCTGAGCTTGAGCGACACCGGCGAGGCCGGCAACAGCCAAAAGGGTAACGATCGACTTCATGGAACTCCTCCAAACGGATTTAAAGAACACTTTTCTCTCACGCGAGTTGAAAACCATCGGCCACCCCGATGGCTCCCTCTCTACGGAGATAAGCGTACCGCATGCTGGAGGAAACTGCAAGCGAAAATGCATGTGTCCGGAGGCGGATTTCACCAGGTGTTCACAGTTTGGGTCTTATAACCGTGCAAAAGCGGTGTAATTCCCGCCCCAGGGGCACATCCGAGATGCCCGGGACACAAAAAACCCCACAAAAAGCTCGTGCCCCGCAGCGACCACCGCACATCCTTCCGCCCTGAACCCACCCATCCAAGCTGTTTGCAGAGGCAATCGCTGGCAGGAACCGCGCGGTTCTGCGCACGACTCGCTTGATGCGAGGCACGCAAAGGCGGCGAAAGCTGCGTACTTCGTCGTTGCCGCGACGCAATCACCCCCGCATCGCGACGAGAACGCTGCACAGAAGCGCGACGCGATCTCCGCAAGGAGGCTCCAAAGCTGCGTCTGTGCGCCGCCGAGGCGGGCCCGCGAGTGGACCGCACGCGGGCACCAAAAAACACACCGCAGAGTTGCCTCTGCGGTGCGTGGTCATTGCGAGTTGAGTCCTGATTCTGCACGCCTCTCGACGTGCATGGCAGAGACTTCACACCAAGGGGTGAGGTAGGCCCACCCGATTGGCTTAGCGGCGGCGGCGAGCCGCGGCCAGACCGCCCAGGCCCAGGAGGGCCATCGAAGCGGGCGAGGGCACAACGATGCTCAGCGGGATGTGGTTCATATCCACGCGGAGGCTACCGATGACCTCGCTGTCCGTCACCTGCCAGAGGCTGAAGCGGCGATCGTCGGTGCTGCCGACGCTGCTGCCAGCGCGGGCCTGGCTGCGATCGTCGGTGCTCAGGACGCGGGTCTCGGTGCTGTCACCCAGGAGGATGGCCGCACGGAAGATCACGAGGCCCGTCAGGCCGCCACGGTAGTTGGGGTTGTTGAGAGCGGCGCTCTGGCTAGCGACCAGGCCGCGGTTGATGAAGTTGATGTCGTTGGCCGTTGCGGTGCCCACGGTCGCGCTGGGGAAGGTCGTCACGAAGCTGCCAGCGACGCGGAGAGCGGCGCCCGGGCCCGTGAAGCCGTTGGCGGGGAAGTCACCGCCGTGACGGTGCGTGGTGATGACGTTGAACGAAGCGGTGTTCGTCGCGGTGCCACCGAAGCCCACGCGGCCGTAGCTGGCCAGCGCGCTGCCGTCGTTGCCCTCGGCAACGGTCACCATCGAGTTGGCGATGAGGTCGCCACCGACGCCGCCGTTGCGCCAGCCAGCGAAGTTGTCCTGCGATGCGCCGGTGAGGTCAGCGCCGGTCAGGGTGGGCTGGTAGCGGAGCGAGCTGAGGGCGACGGCCGAGCCAGCGGGCCCGGAGTAGTCGACCACTGCACGAACCTCGAGGCGGGTCTGGCCAGCGCCGAGCGTGATGGTGTCACGAACCCAGGCGCTGCCGTTCCAGGCTTCGAACGCCAGGCTGGCGTTGCTGGGGTAGGGCTGGGCGTTAGCGACGCCAGCGATGCCGGCAACGACGATCAAAGAAGCGATCATGGTCTTCATATACGTGTCTCCTCGCGAACTGAAAAAAGTGGGGATGATGAGGCCCCGAACTGCACACTCAGGACGAACTGCTCGTACCTGACCGCCACCAATGTGCATCACGCTGGAGAAAGTGCCAGCAAAGTGGGCAAAGAATTTGCGTTCGGACGCAAAAAGATGGCGAACCGGCGGTGGACTGGTGCGCCAGGGGCGGATTTATTGGCCTCAGACCCTCCAGCTCGATAGCGCCGATCTTTGCGCTTAGCAGTCCACCGCTGCCGGGGCGGTCAATCCGACCCAGGTCCACGTCACGACCGCGTCCGCACGAGGTGCGACGCGTCGAACAGTCCAACCAGAAAACGAACATCGATTCGCGGCTCGGGCGAACGGGCGCTTACGCCAAGGTCAAGCCCAACCGCGCCGCCTTATCTTGCCACTCCGCCTGCTCGCGCTTGTTGTCCGACGCGATGGCTTGCAGCGTGCCGCCGGCACGGAGGGACGCGGCGAGGGCGTCGATCTCTAGGCGGGTGAGGTGCAGGGCCTCAAACTCGTAGTCGCGCCAGGCTTCCATCGTGATGGGCACGATGGGCGCAATGAGGTCGTGCATCGCTTGGGCGAAGACGCGGATCTCGAGCTGGGCGTGCTTATCCATGCGCAAGCTGAGGAACCGCAAGATGTTGTGCAAGTCGCACTTCCAATACCACTCGGTGTAGACGCTCACGGGCAGGCCCATTCGCGCCAGCTCGCGCGAGACGCCCGCGTTCGTGAGCGACGTGTAGTCCTTGTACAGAGCTTCGCTGCGGTCGAGGAAGTTCAGGAAGTCTTGCGCGGTTTGGGTGGCTTCGTCCACAGGCGAGACGCCTGTGCCACCAGTGCCGGGGGCGGAGACAAACGTCTCTTCGCCGCCTTGGCGGTTGCTCTTGCTCTGCTTGCGCACGGCTTCGAGCGTCGGGCGATAGAAGCGATCGGGCAGGATGCTGTAGCGCGCGCTGTACTCGTTCACGTTCGCGGTGCGGTGGCGAATCCACTGGCGCGCGATGAAGATCGGCATCGCGATGTGGAACTTGAACTCGACCATCTCGAAGGGCGTGGTGTGGCGATGCCGCAGCAGATAGCGGATGAGGCCCCGGTCCTCGTTCACGTGCTTGGTGCCCGCGCCATAGCTCACGCGTGCGGCTTGCACGATTGCGCTGTCCGCGGTTTGGCCCTCCGGGATCATCCGGGGCATCGCGTCGATGAGCGCGACAAAGCCATGGTCCAGGCATGGAATCTCGATGCGTGCGGCCCCGCCCAGCACGTCGGCGAGAGCCGGGGCGGGCACGACCTTGCGGGCACGGCTGACAACGGGCTCGGCTTGCTGCGCAGGAGCGGGCTGGGCAAGAGCGGGCTGGGCAGGCTTTGCGTCAAGCTGTGAGGCGGGAATGGACGTGTCGGGGGTCGTGGGCATGGCTCTCTCCGACAGCAGGTTAGCAAGCGGAGCGAGGGGCGGCGGCGCAGTGACAGGGTTTGCGTGGGACCTGCCCGGGGGCAGTTTGGGCTTCACGACGGGGGCATGCCTACTGGGCCCGCGCCACGGGCACCGCAAGCGTCACGAGGCGGTCGTCCCGCCTCACCGTGATCGAGAGCTCGGGCCTGGGCAAGTCGAGCAGGCCCTCGCTGGCGAGGGGCAGCACGCGCAGCAGCTCGGCGATGTCGCGCGTGGTGTGGTGATTCACGCGGATGATGATGTCGCCCTCGCGCAGCGTCGTGGGCCGGGCGTTTGCTCGGGGCAGCGGCTGCGGCACCCCCACCACCACCAGTCCGGAGCCCTGCCTCATCTCGACGGTGACGCCCAGGCTGGGCGAGCCCTTGCGGGTTTCTTCGGGCACGGAGGGGAGCGACTTGGCAAACGAGAGCAACGTGCGGTCGAGGTCGCGCTCGCTCGCGATGGCGGGGTCTGCCTGAGAAACGGCGTGCAGCAGGGCGGCAAAGCCCGTGGGGTCGATGGCGATGCCATGGTCCTTGCTGGTGATGAACGTGCGCAGCAAGGGCCTGAGCAGGCCCTGGCGGTGCAGCCAGAGGAAGGCAGAACGCGTGCCCGCGTAGTGGGCGAGGGCCCGCGGGCCACTGAACTGCTGCGGGGGCATGCTGCTGAGCGCGCGCTGGGAGGGAAGCACGCCCGCGATGCTCATGCGGCGGGCGGCGTTCGTGCGCCAACTCGTGGCAGGAAGCCACGACGCAGGGTCTTCGACGTTTGGGCCAGCAGGGTCCAAATCTTCAACGAGCGTCGCGAGCCCCTCGAGCAGCCAGACGGGATGGGTCTGGCCGATGCGCTCTGCAAGGCGTTGGTGCAGCACGTGGGCAAACTCGTGGCGAAGGGAGGGGCCCGCATCGATCGCGACGAGGCGCTTGCTCGCGTGGTCGTAGAGCCCGCCCACCGAGGCCTGCGTGAAGGTGCGCTGCGGAGCGGGTGTGGTGGCGGAGGCGCCTTCTGGCGCGAGCAGCTCACGCAGCCAGCGGTCATAGTCCTCCTTCGCGGGCACGATGACGACCGACCAGGGCGGCGACCACAGGGCGGCGTGGTTGCTCGCCTGCTCGGGCTCTGCCTCCGCGGCGGCGGCGAGGATGGCGGTGATGCCCAGCTCATCGTCGGTGGGCAGGGCGTGGTTGGTCACGAACGCGTGGACCTTGGCGAGCTCAAAGGCGAGGAGGCCCGCCTCATCTTCTGGCAGGCTCGTCAGCAGCTCGATGCGCAGCTCGGGCAACGACAGGGTGTGCGTGCAGCTCGGGAAGTCCTCGCGGGCTTTCGCGAGCAGCGTGTCGCGCTGCTGGGCTTGCACGCTGGCCCAGCTTTGGAGCAGGGATTGCAGGGCATCGTCGGTGCGCACGCTGGCGAGCAGCGGATCGCGCAGGATGCGCCGGGCATCGCTGAAGCCCGCGTGGATGGCCTCGACGATGAGCTTCGCGGCTTCGTCGGTTTGGGCTTGATTGGTTTGGGCTTGGTTGGCTTGGGCCTCGCCCTGGGCGGCGATGGTGAGGGCGAGGTTGTATTTCGCGGCGACGTTGGCGGGCTGGAGGGCAGTGATCTCGCGCATCGCGGCTTCGGCGGCGGCGAAGTCTTTGCGAGCGAAGGACTGCTCAAACGTGGTGCTGAGTTGGGCGAGGGAGGGGGTGGAGGCGACTTGCGCGAGGGCTGGGGAGAGCAGTGGGCCTGCGAGGAGCAGGAGGGCCAGGGTGCGCAGTGGGCAGGGCAGGGTGGATTGGGAGGCGGGGGTGACGAGGGCACAGGCGAGACGCCTGTGCCACCGGGGGAGGGCGTTCATGGGGCCTCCGCGGGCAGGAGCTGGGGCACGACGATGCGACCAGTGATGAGCTGCGCGAGCGTGCGCGGGTAGAGGGCGCACTCGCAATCAAAGACGCGGGCGGCGAGCGACTCGGGCGTGTCGGTTGTGAGGACGGGGCAGCGCATCTGGGCGAGCACGGGGCCTGTGTCGAACTGATCGTCGACGAGGTGCACGGTGCAGCCCGAGGTGGTGGCTCCGCTCGCGAGCACCGCGCGGTGGACGTGCATGCCGTGCATGCCCTTGCCGCCAAAGGCAGGGAGGAGCGCGGGGTGGATGTTTGTGATGCGTCCTTGAAAAGCGCGCGGGATGCGGAGGAGCTTGAGGTAGCCCGCGAGGGCGACGAACTGAATGTGGTGCGCAGCGAGCTGCGAGGCAAGCTGGTCTTGCGGGATAGTGCCTGGCATGAGCAGCGCGGGGATGTTCGCGGCGCGGGCTTTGTGCAGGCCTGGGCAGTCGGCGCTCGCGATGACGAGGGCGATGCGGGCGGAGAGCGAACCGCGACGCTCGTGGGCGAGAAGGTTGTCGAGCGTGCGCCCGGAGCCTGAGAGGAGGATGGCGAGGTTGGGGGGCATGGGCGGGGGAGCGGGGAGCGGCGAACGGGGAACGGGGAACCGGAGACAGGGAACAAGATTCTACTGGCGTGGTGGGGGCGAACCGTGTGCGCTGCGAAAACGCTGTATCATCGCTCGCGTATGGCAGCATCGGGCGAAGACAACGTTGCGGGCGAGACTTCTGGCAGCGAGCTTGCGCTGGCGGGGCCTGTGCGCGTGGGTGAGGCTGGGCGCGAGTTTGTCGTGAGGCCTCCGGGGAGCAAGAGCCTGACCAATCGCGCGCTGCTGCTGGCGGGGCTGTGCGAGGGGCAGAGCTGCCTGCGCGGAGCGCTGGTGGATGCCGATGATGCGCAGCGCATGATCCTCGCGCTGCGCGAGCTTGGGGCGGGCGTCGAGGTGCAGCAGACGGGGGAGGGCGCGACGGTGTGGGTGCAAGGGGTGGGCGGCAGGTGGCGCAATCGGGAGGACACCACACTGTTTCTCAACAACGCGGGCACGGCGACGCGCTTTCTCACGGCGTCGGCGTTGCTCGCCGAGCGCGCCGTGGTCATCGATGGCAACGCCCGGATGCAGCAGCGGCCGATTGCCGAACTGGTCGAGAGCCTGCGCGATTGCGGGGCGAGGGTGACGTACGTCGGGCAGGCGGGGTTTGTGCCGGTTCGCGTCGAGCCCTTGGCAGACAGCACGGGTCTGCGCGTGAAGATGAAGACGACGCAGAGCAGCCAGTTTTTGAGTGCGCTGCTCATGCTCGGGCCGTTCTTGCCCATGGGCGTAACGCTGACGCTAGAGGGGGAGATCACGAGCGAGAGCTACGTGCGGATGACGACGGACCTGCTGGCGTTGCTGGGGGCGAGCGTGCAGACCTCGCTGGACATGCGGGTGATTCGCGTGGGGCCCGGCGAGGAAACCGGGCGTGCTGGGCTCAAGAGCTTTGACCTTGCCATCGAGCCCGATGCGAGCGGGGCGACGTACTTCTGGGGTGCGGCTGCGCTCGCGAAGGGGCTGACGTGCCGGGTGTCGGGCGTTGGGCCCCGGAGCTTGCAGGGGGATGCGCAGTTTGCGCAGCTGCTGGAGCGGATGGGCGCAATGCGCGCAGCGAGCACGCGCGAGCAAGAGGCAGAAGGCGATGGGCGGGGAGACGCGTGGACGAGCGTGACGGGCACGGGCATCATCAAGCCCATTTTGGCAGACCTCAGCGACATGCCCGACGCGGCGATGACGCTGGCAGCGGTCGCGAGCTTTGCACGCGGCACGAGCATTCTGCGCGGGCTGCGCACGCTGCGGGCGAAGGAGACCGACCGCATCGCGGCGCTGCGGAACGAGCTGGCGAAGGTGGGCGTGCGGGTTGTCGAGAACGTGCAGGACGACCCGGGCACGATCACCATCACGCCGCCCGAGGATGGGGTGGACTGCTCGCCTGGGTGTGCGCGCGTCGCGTTTGACACCTACGACGACCATCGCATGGCGATGAGCATGGCGCTCATGAGCGTGCGCCGCCCCAACTGCGTGATTCGCGACCCGGAGTGCGTGGGGAAGACGTATAAAGGGTTTTGGCGTGAGTGGTCGCGCCTGAGCGAGGCACCCGGCGAATCGACTACTGGTGCCTCGTGAGCTGGCGATAAAGCTCGCACGAGGCGAGCAGCTGCGGGTGCGTGCCGCTGGCGATGATTGCCCCTTTATCGAGCACGTGGATGCAGTCGCAGTGCACCACGGTGCTCATGCGATGCGCGACGATGAGCACCGTGCGCCCCGAGCCAAACTCGTTGATGGCTTGCTGGATGGCGGCCTCGCTGTCGGTGTCGATCATGCTGGTGGCTTCGTCCAGAATCAGGATCGCGGGGTCGCGCAGCAAGGCGCGGGCGATGGCGATCCGCTGGCGCTGCCCGCCGCTCAGGCTCCCACCTTGCTCGGCGACGGGCGTGTCGTAGCCCTGGGGCAGGCGGGCGATGAAGTCGTGCGCACCCGCGCGGCGGGCAGCGGCCTCGACGGCAACATCGGACGCGCCGAGCGAGCCGAAGCGGATGTTGTCGCGGATGGTGCCCACGAACAGCGTCGCCTCCTGCGTCACGACGCCAAGCTGCGAGCGCAGGCTGCGGGCGCTTGCTCGCGCGATGTCGGTGCCGTCGATGAGCACGGAGCCTGAGGTGGGCTCGATGAGGCGGGTGATGAGCGAGAGGAGCGTGGTCTTGCCCGAACCATTGGGCCCGACGAACGCGACGCGCTGACCAAAGGGGATGGTGAGCGAGACGTCGCGCAGGGCGGGCGTGTCTCGCCCGGGGTATTGCACGCTCACGGAGGCAAGCTGAATGCTGCGCTCGTGGCGGGGCAAGCGGGGCAGGTTCTTTGCGAGGCCAGGCTCCGGGCTTGCGAGCATGAGGGCGCGGAGGCGCTCTGCCGCTGGGCTTGCCTGCTGAATGTCCTGCGCGAGATTGGTGAGGGGCTTGATGCTCGCGCCCGCAACCGCGAGCGAGATGATGGCGAGGATGAAATCTCGCGGCGCGAGGCCCCCTGCGAGCACCGCCTTGCCCACAGCCAGCACCATGCAGCAGAGCACGATGATCGCGAGGGTCTCTGTGAGTGGGCTCGCGATCGCGCGGGCGGTGCGGACCTTGCTCAGCTCGCGCAGCACGCCCTGGTTGATGCGGTGGAACGTCGCGCTCGCGCGGGTCTCGGCGTTGTTGCTCTTCACGACGCGCACGCCCTGCAGGGCCTCGGCGGCGACGCTCGTGAGGCGGGCCTGGCCCTCGAGGGCGCGCTCGCTGCTGCGGCGCACGCGTTTGCCCAGCTTGCGGATGATCGTGTAGAGCACAGGGAGCACGACGATCGCGATGAGCGTGACCTTCCAGCTGAAGAACAGCGCCGCAAGAAAGCCCACGATGCCCTTGAGCAGCTGGATGATCGCCTTGCTGAGCACCGTGGCGAGGCCATTGCCCATCTGTGCGCTGTCGTTCACGATGCGCGAGACCGCGTCGAGCGCGCCCCCCTGCATGACGCCCAGCGCGGGCGAGCGGAGCACGCCCCGAAAGGCCCGCTGGCGGGCGCTCGCGACGGTGGTGTTCACGATGGTGAAGGCGAGGTAGGTGTAGGCAAAGTTCGCGATCG
Organism: Planctomycetaceae bacterium; assembly: GCA_027487735.1. Taxonomy (GTDB): domain Bacteria; phylum Planctomycetota; class Phycisphaerae; order Phycisphaerales; family UBA1924; genus BJHL01. The sequence continues at coordinate 18,330 of JAIYDA010000022.1, forward strand.
CGCCAAGGATGGTGAGCGCGACGAGGGCCCCGAGCACCCAGGCGAGGGCGACGAAGGGCTCGCCCGCGGGCAGAGCGCGAATCCAGCTCTGCGGCACTTGCAAGGTGTCTCCCAGCCAGGGCACGAGCGAGAGGCTCTGCGCGATCTTCGCGTTCAGCTCGTTCAGCAGGGTGGGCAGGTCCTTCTTGGCGCCGAGGATGGCGTCGAAGACCGGGCTCGCGCCCACCATCCCAGCGCCCAGCGTTGCGCCGCTGAAGAGCGCGAAGATAAGGCAGAGCACCACTTTGCCCCTCTCGTGCCACAGGCAGCGCACAAAGCCCCAGAAGGGATCGCGCGCGGCGGCAAGGGAGGCAAAGCGATCTCGGCGGGGCATGCGCGGGGAGTCTACGCGGTGCGCTGGCTTTTCGAGTCAGGCTTTTCGAGTCAGGCTTTTCGAGTCAGGCTTTTCGAGGACTGGCTTTTCGAGGACTGGACTTTCCTACCGGTCGGCTTACGTGCCGCTGTCCGGCCCGGGCACGCCCGTGGGGTCGAGCGTCGCGAGCGGGCCATAGATGAACCCGGTGCTCATGGTGGAGAAGCCCAGCGTCGTGTCGCGCTTCACGAGCGAGACGATGCCGGGCGTGCCGATGGCGCCAGCCCCGTCGTTCAAGATGCCCGTGACGCGGATGCCATAGGTGCGGAACTGCGTGCCACTGCGAATCTTGGCGAGCACGGGGTTCACGGTGCTGGTGCGCACGTCGAAGCGCTGGGCTGCGGGCAGCACGCCCGGCACGTCGATGGCGGTGCCATCGCTGAAGAGGTAGCTCGCGGTGTAGTTCAGTTCCTCGGTGCCCGAGGGGTTGAAGATGCTGATGACCTCGTTCTGCGTCGCGTTCACGCGATCGGGGTCAAACGATCCCTCGCCAAACACCACGGTGCTCGCGAGGCGCGTGCTGAACGCGGCGGCAATGCCATCGCTGCGCTTGCCCGCGAGGCCCCGGCCTTCCTCGTCCACGCTCGTGAACTGCACCGTGACGGGGGCGGGCGAGGAGTAGGTGATGCTCAGGGGCTCGCCCGCGGAGAAGGTGCCGAAGGAGCTGAGGTCGAGGTCGACCCGGCTGCGTGCGAGGACGACCTCGCTGCGCGTGATGGGCTGCTCGCCCGCGGGGCGAGAGAGGCGCCAGATGCTGAACTGCACGGTGGTGGTGCTGTTCGTGGCGTTCAGGATGCTGATGGTATTCGAGAAGTTCGGGCGAACGTCCACCTGCGCGAGCGCGCCCGTGGTGCTGCCCCCGCCAAAGGTGCCCGAGACCATCCAGCCCGGGGTGTAGGCATCCGCCGCGGGCGTGCTCTCGCGCGGCGTGTCCCAATCGCTCACGTAGGCAATCAGGTTCTGCGTGCTGGTGACGCGGACGCTGAAGGCGTTGTCGGCAAGGCCCAGATCGCCAAAGAAGACGCCGCCGCGCTTGTAAGCGTCGAGCACGCGCGTCACGGTGCGGGTGGAAGAGCCCGTGTAGATGGTGACGGTCGCGGTGTTGATCGCCGGGCTGTCGTTGTAGAGCAGCAGGAACTCAAGGCTGTTCTCGTTGCGCTCGATGCGGGCGAAGCTCCAGCTTCGCTTCTCGGCGTCGGTCAGCAGCGTGGGGTCGATGAAGGCCTCGCTGGTGCTGGCACCAAAGTCGCGGCGTTCGAAGGTAGCGCCCAGGGGCAGCACGGTGCCCGCGCTGTCGGCAGCGCCGGAGGTGATGATGACCGAGTACGCCGCGTTGTCGCTGATGAAGCTGGTAAAGCCCGTCTCGGTGCTGCTGAGGGTGATGCGCAGCGAGCTGTTGGCGTTGATGGTGCCGCTGGCGACGCGCTGGTCGCGTGCGCCGGGGTTGAAGTTTACGTCGTTGCCGCCCACCTCGTAGCGCACCGTGACCTCGTAGCGCATGGGCGTGTTGTTGGGGTTGGTCAGGTTTACGATCTCGGTGGTCGTGGGGCTGCGGAAACCCTCGGGCATCACGAGCGTCTGGTCGAGGAAGCCCGCAAAGTCCTGCACCTTGATGAGGTCGGCGTTGATGAGGCTGACGAGCGCGTTCTCGCGCACGCCCGCCACCGAGTTGAACGCGCTCGTCACGGGCGTGAGCTGGAAGTTGGTCTCAAACTGCCCCGCGAGGGAAGGATCGTCGCGCAGGTCCGGGCGCTCAAGCGCGTAGATGCTCTGCAGCACGCTCGCGCCCTGGATGATGCGCCCGAAGACCACGAAGCCGTTGTTGGGACCCGTGGAGTCCAGCGTGGTGTTGTCGGTCACGTTGAGGAAGAACTGGCTGGTGGCGGTGTTGGGGTCGTCGAGGCGGGCCATCGAGATGGTGCCCGCAACGTTGGACTTGCCCGTCTGCTCTAGGCGGATGGGTGCGTCGGTGGGCACGGTGCTGAGCCCGGCGCGGTTGTCGTACGCAAAGCCGCCACCCTGGATCACATCCAGCCCGCCCAGGCGGCCCGGGTCGGTCTTCTTGCTCAGGCGGTGGAAGAAGGTCTCGTCCAGGCGTCCGCTGTTCACGTAGTTCAGGAAGTTGGAGACCGTGATCGGCGCGTTCGTGCTGAACATCTCCAGGTCGATGTCGCCAAAGTTCGTCTCAAAGCGAATGACCGGGTGGTTGGGGTTCTCGAGCATGCTCAGCGTGGGCAGCGGCGTGCTGCTGAGGAACTCGCGCTGCTCCAGACGCTCGCACGAGGCGAGGGCCTGGCCCTTGGCAGGGGCGAGCAGGTGCGCGAGGCGGCCTGCAAGGCGCTGGAGCAAACGGGGCATCGAAGCGACAGACTGCGTGGGTGCCATAGTCGATAAAGGTAGACGGGTACTTCGGAGCAAGTCACTGGAGCAAGTCACTCGGGGACGGTTGAGGCGGCACATCAGCTCGCGACGAGCACGACGGCGTAGTCCTCGGGCAGGTCGCTCGCGTCGCGCACGGGGGTGGGCGTTTCTTCGGGGGCGATCGCAACTTCTTTGTAGAGTTGCACGGACCCAAAGCCCACCTCCAGCATCGCCTCGCGCAGCTCGGCGAGCGACCAGAGCCGCCAGTCGTACACAAACGCGCGCGGATACTCCGCGATCACCTCTCCATCCACGAGTAGCCGCATGCTGATGCTGTTGCGGACCATGGCTGTACGCGGGTCTGCGGCCTCGTGTTGCCAGAGATAGCGGATTTGCTCGCCCGTCTTCGCGGTGTGCGTGCGTTCCAGGTTGCCCAGGGTGTAGGCGTTTTTGCCGCCGTAGATGTCCACAGCCAGATAGCCCCCACCAAAGCCCGCGTTGCCCCGCGCCAGGCGCTCGCGACAGTGGGCGAGGTATCGCACCAGCTGGGCGCGGGTGTGGGCGTAGCAGATGGAGAAGTTGCCCACCCAGATGATGTCGGCGGCGTGCGCGAGCGGGGTTGGCACCTGGCCGACAGGCACTTGGACAGCAGGCACTTGGACGGCAGGGTTCAGGCAATCCTGCTGCACCAGCTCCACGCCCGGGCAGGTGGGGTCGAGCAGCAGGCGTGCCTGGTGCAAAGCAACAGGGTCGAGGTCGGTCGCGAGGGCTTGCCACGCTTCGCCCGCACGAGCACCATCCTCCACGAAGCGTCGGCTGACGGCTGCAGTGCCGCAAAAGTCCTCGTGCAGCACGCGGGGCGTCGTGCCTGTTGCCTCGCGATACAGGGCCCGCAGCAGCGACACGACATGCCTGGGCGACTGCACGCAGGCTTCATAGCACTCCCAGGCGGAGAGCGGGGCGAGCTGCAGGGGACGTTTGGTCGCGCGCGTGGACAAAGCACGAGAGCGTATTCGGCGTGCGTTCGCCCGACTGGCTTCGAAGGCTGGTTGAAGGCTGGCTACTGGGGCTGGTTGCTCAGCGCGACCTTGGTCTGCTCCGCAGGCTTGGGCAGCCGGCTCGCGGGCAGCCCCTCTTGCACCGCCTGGGCCTGCACCTGCGCCAGGGCCTGGGCGGTGGCGCTGATGTCGATCTGCAGCTTGTTGTTGTTCACGTAGATGAGCGGGTAGCCCGCGTCGATGCGCTGCTTCTCGGCAAACAGTCGCTGGATGTGCGCCAGCTTCTGGTCGCTGCTCACCTCGCCCAGGGCCGGACGGCTCACGCGCCCGCCCCACACCACGCGCGTGCCCATGGTCGTGAGGATCGTCAGCGTGCGGTCGGCACTGAACTGCTGGGCATCCACGCCCGCGACCTGGCTCGCCCAGGGCTGGCGGAGCAGCAGCGCAAGCAGTTCCAGGCTCGCGGCGATGTCCTCGCCCGCCCACGCGGTGTCGTAGTCCACGGTGCCCATCGCCGTGCGAGGCGTGCTGAGGGCGGGGCCCACGATGACCGGAAACTTCTCTTCGCCCGCCGCGGCCTTCACGGGCATGGGCATGGCATTCCAGCAGATGAGCTGGCTGCTCTCACCCTTGCGCACGAGCGCGGCGGGCACGCGCCACTGACCGCCGATGGAGACCTTGCCACCCGCAGCGCGCGAAATGACGGGCTTGCCCACAAACCAGCCGCTGGTGGCCATCGCCTTGCCCACGCGCTCGATGGGGTCGCTGGTGAAGCGCTCGAGGTCGCCCGCGAGAGCGTCGGCGGCGATGAGCGAGAGCTCCTCGCGCTGCGCATCGGGCACCCAGGTGATTTTTTTGCCGCCCTCGCCCACGCTGGCGATGGGCCAGGCGATCTCGATCTGCGTCGCGGGGGCTGGCAAAGGCTCGTCGCGCGTGCCGCCCGGGAGGGGCTGCTGCGCGGCGTATTGCTC
>JAIYDA010000080.1 GCA_027487735.1 Planctomycetaceae bacterium
ATGACGCTTGATGCGGATGGCTCGCGGCAACTGCCCAGCACACTGCGCGTGGTTGGGCAGCGCATGGGGCTGGATGACATCCGCGCGTTTGCGTTGCAGCAGCGTGCGCTGCGGGCGGTGATGCGGGGCGAGCGTGGCAAGCGGTGAGCGATCAGCGACTGTTCGCTGCTGCATGTTGGCTCATGCCGGTTTGACGTGATCGTGCGCCGCGCTCACCCGCGCCCTGCCCCGAACACGCGCTCCCAGTTGGTGTGCGCGAAGGCGTGCAGGTCGGTGTCGGGCATGCCGCGGGCACGCAGGGCTTCGAGCAGAGCATCGAGCAACGCGGGCAAGCGCGCGGGGCCATCAAGGCCCTGGGGCAGGCGCAGGCGCGAGAAGCCGCCGTCCATGTCGGAGCCAAGGCCCACGCAGCGGGCATCGCCCACGACATCGCAGATGTGCAGCACGTGCGCGAGGGCGTGCTCGATGCGTGCGGGGGCAGTTGCGCCGGGAGGCAGCAAGAAGGGCTCGAACAAGTTCAGGCCAATCACGCCTCCGCGCGAGGCGATCTCGCGGATGTGCTCGCGCGTGAGGTGTCTTTGGTTGGGCGAGCCACCCTTGGTGGGCAGCAGGTCGCGGCAGTTGCTGTGCGTCGCGACGACGCGGGCATTGGTGCAGGCAAGAAGGTCGTCTAGCGCGCGGTCGCTCAGGTGGCTTGCGTCGTGCACGATTGCCAGGGCATCCAGCATCGGCACGAGCCTTTGGCCCGGGGGCAGCAGGCCCAGGTTGTGGGGCGGGAGCGACCGCTCGTCGGCGTTGCCCGTGGCGTAGCGCGAGTGGTGGGCCCAGGTCTGTCCAACAGCGACCACGCCCTGGGCGTGCCACCAAGCGATGTTCTCGGGCTCGCGCAGGCAATCGGCCCCCTCAAGCAGCAGGCCCACGCGGAGCATTGGCGCAGCTTCGCACGCGAGGGTGCCTTGGGGCGCGATGGCGATCTCGCCCTGCGCATGCCACTGTTGATACACGCGCAGCTGCGCGAGGCCCGCGGCGACGGCTTGCTCGGCATCACCTGGGGTGTAGCAGGCACGAGCATCGGTCGGGCGCGAGGCAGAGGATGCGGGCTCGAGAAAGATGGTGCCCAGGCATGCACGCACGGGCGAAGCCCGCAGTGCGGGCAGCGTGATGCATCCCGGCGCATCGGGCCCGCAGCCTGGCTCGCCCGGCAGGAGGTGCGAGTCGCCCTCGCGCAGCATGTCGCGCCCGCACGCAGCGAGATAGGCAAGGTCGAGATGGGCATCGAAGATGGGGATCACGCGTGACGCGGAGCGTACGAAGGAAGGGGGCGCAGCGCGGGTGCGCTCGCCACTCTCACCCTACATTCGTCGCTATGCAAACGTTCATTCGCAACGCCCTGCACTGGGCGGCGGGGTTGGCGGCGGCACTCGCGGTGGGGCCCTTGGCGGGCGCGGTGCTTGCGCGCGTCGTCGATGAGCGGGGGGACCATGTGGTGTCGCTGCTGGGGGCATCGAATGCGCTCATGGCGGTGGTGGGCACGGCGCTGGTGTTTGTCGGCGCACTGGTGATGGGGCGCGTGGGCCGGGCGATTGGGGGTGTGGCGCTGGGCATGATGTGCGCGGGGCTGGTGATGGCGTGGGGCGCGTATGGGCTTGGGAACGTGGAAGAAGCCGTGCGCGGCACGCAGAGCGGGTCGTTCTTTGGTGTGCTCGCGGCTGAGGGGCTGGTGCTGGGGCTGCTGGCAACTGGGCTCATGTTGCACCTTGCAATGCCTTCGATGCACGAGAAGGGTGAGCCTTCCGGAAGCACCACAGGAAAGGGCAGCGGGCTGGTGGGGGCGGTGCTGGGCGGGCTGGTGCGCGTGCGGAATGGCTCGGGCATGGGCACGCTGCTGCAGTGCGTGCTCGTGTCGGCGGTGGTGGGGGCGGCGGTGGGCGCGCTCTGCGCCACGCACGTGGGGCGTGGGCAATCGATCTTTGCGGCCTTCTGCGGCGCGCTCGCGGCGGGCGTGGCGGCGCAGGTGACGGCAGCCGCGGCGCAGGCGCGCATCTCGCCCGCGGTGCCTGCGCTGGGGCTGTCGCTGGCGGCGCTCGCGGGACCGATCATCGCGATTGTGCTGCACGGCAACGCGCTGGTGCCCGATGCGCTGGCGGGCAACCTTGCGTGGGTGTCTCGCATCCTGCCCTTGGACTGGGCTGCGGGCGCGGTGCTGGGCGTGCACGTGGGCATGGGCTGGGCGGGCGCGACGCTGGCGCAGCACGCCGAGGGCAACGAGGTCGCGGCGCGGGCATAGCGAGCGCGCACGATGGGGCATGGCGAGATGAGGGGCCAGATGAGGCATGGTTGGATGCACCGGCTTGCATAAAATTGCAACGTCTGTGTGCGCACAGCATCGGAAAAACCAAAGGAAAAAACCTTGCTTTTCGCGTGCTGTGGGCGCGCGGGCTCGCATCGCCCATCGCAACGCAGGCGAAGCGAAAGGCATGGAAACCACGACTCTTCTGGCAGCAAAGGCCACTCCCGGCACGCAGACCTCAGGCCCAAGCGACTCTCTTTCTCTCGAAAGCAACCCCACTCAGGAAGGCAGCATGGCAAAGCGTCCTACTCGCGGCAACAAGCCCGTCGAGAAGCAGTTGATGCCCGATATCCAGAGCTCGAAGGACCAGCGCAACATCGCGATCGATCGCGTGGGCGTGAAGGACGTGGTCTATCCGCTCCGGCTGCGGACCCGGGACGGGGGCGAGCAGCACACCGTTGCCACGATCAATATGTACGTCGGCTTGCCCCATCACAAGAAGGGCACGCACATGAGCCGGTTTCTCGAGGTGCTCAACGCGCAGACGGCAGAGCCTCTGACGCCCGAGCGCATCCCGCATGTGACGAAGGCGATTGCCGATCGCCTGGACGCGGAGAGCGCGCACTTTGAGTGCAGCTTCACGTACTTCGTGAAGAAGCTCGCGCCCGTCACGGGCACGCCCGGGCTCATGGACTACAAGGTGACGTTTGAGTGCACCACCAACGGCACGAGCGACTTCTTGATGAAGGTGTCGGCACCAGCGGCGAGCCTGTGCCCTTGCAGCAAGGAGATCAGCGAGTATGGGGCGCACAACCAGCGCTGCCGGATTGAGGCGAAGGTCAGGTTCAGCGGCACGATGTGGATTGAGGAGCTGATCGACATCTTGGAGAAGGCCGCGAGCTGCCCGGTATTTGCGACGCTGAAGCGCCCGGACGAGAAGTTTGTGACCGAGGCGGCGTACGACAACCCGAAGTTCGTCGAGGACATCATCCGCGACCTCGCGGTGGCGCTGGAAGACGAGAAGCGGGTGACGTTCTACGAGATCAGCAGCGAGAACTTCGAGAGCATCCACAACCACAACGCGTACGCGCAGATCAGCCGGGATAAGGAAGAGGGCGTGGGCAAGGGGCGTCGCGGGAAGCACTGAACATCGCTCACCCGACACGGGGAAGGCACCAGAAGTTGGGGCATTTTTGTGTGGGGCGGACGGTGCGCGACAGGAAAAGAGTTCGTTTGAACGCGCGGGCGTATCTGCGATTAGTGCCCAGAAACAAGGCACGAAATCGAAGGGCGCGGTCTGACAAAGCTCCTGAGAAAGCTAAGGTGCGGACACCGGGCACCTTGCGCGTCGTGGGCAAAAAAATCTCCCGAGACAAGGTTGACAAGGCGAGAAAAATCTGTATACTCTGTGCATCCACGTGTGAGGGTTTTGCGAAATCTTCATGTGGGTTCAACAAGCTCCTTTCCCCCCTCCAGGGGCCATGAGACTCCGTCTCTGGCCCTTGGCTTTTTTTTGGACTTTCGGGTTTCCGGGCGTGTCTGCCCGGGCGGCGATCGCTAGACTTCCCTCCCCAGGGCGGTGGCACGCCCCAGCGGCTGCGAGGCATTGCCCAACTGTGTGGCGAGCCCGCGGAGAGCATTTGCAACCACGAGTTGCCCTCAGGGCACCGCAAAAGGCCGCGACGCGGTCAATTGCGCAGGGTGATGGTGTCGTCTTCACTCGCTGCCACGCGAGGAGGAGGAGCACCAGGCTCCCGAGGCTTGTGCGCGCGGAAGCGGGCACGGGCCGTGAAAGATGAACCATGATCGATGAATCGCTGATCGCTTCGCTGGGCCTTGCGGACAAAGAGCTGGACGCGCTGATGAGTGGCGCGGCCCTGAGCAAGGGCGAAGGCTATATGGACTCGCTGCTGAAGGAGCAGAAGGTTGAGCTTGTGCCTGGCAAGCTCATCAAGGGGAAGGTGATCGGGCTCGCTGGCGACAGCGTGGTGATCGAGGTGGGGCTCAAGAGCGAGGGGCTGATTCCGAAGGAAGAGTTCGAGGGCGTGGAAGTGCGCGTGGGCGATGAGATCGACGTGCTGCTGGAGGAGATGGAGAACGAGGAAGGGCTGATCGGGCTGAGCAAGCGCAAGGCCGATCGCATGCTCGCCTGGCAGCGGATTGTCGACACGACCAAGGAGGGCGATGTCGTCGAGGGGATCGTGACCAAGCCCATCAAGGGCGGCATGCTCATGGATATCGGCGTGCCCGTGTTCCTGCCCAGCAGCCAGGTGGACGTTCGCCGCAGCGACGGGAAGGACTTCCTGGGTCGCAAGATTCGGGCCGAGATCATCAAGATCGACATCGAGCGTCGCAACATCGTGGTGAGCCGTCGCAAGCTGATCGAGACGGAGCGCGAGGTGGCGAAGAAGCGTCTTCTGGAGACGCTGGGCGAGGGGCAGATCGTGCAGGGCACGGTGAAGAACATCGCCGACTTCGGCGCGTTCGTCGACCTGGGCGGCATCGATGGCTTGCTGCACATCACGGACATGAGCTGGAGCCGGATCAACCACCCCAGCGAGCTGCTGAAGGTGGACCAGAAGATCGAGGTGAAGGTTCTGAACATCGACAAGGAGAAGGAGAAGATCGCGCTGGGGCTGAAGCAGAAGGAGGCGAGCCCCTGGGAAGAGATCGAGAAGAAGTTCCCCGTTGGCTCGCGCATCCGCGGCGGCGTGACGAGCATCATGAGCTACGGCGCGTTCGTGAAGCTCGAGGATGGCATCGAGGGCCTCGTGCACATCTCGGAGATGAGCTGGACGCGGCGCGTGAACCACCCGAGCGAGCTCGTGACGGCGAACCAGGAAGTGGACGTGGTTGTTCTTGAGATCAACAAGGACAAGCAAGAGATCAGCCTGGGCATGAAGCAGACGGAAGTGAACCCCTGGGAGCTGGTGGGCGAGAAGTATCCGCCCGGCACGGTCATCGAGGGCACGGTGCGGAACCTCGCGAACTACGGCGCGTTCGTGGAGATCGAGCCCGGCATCGACGGTTTGCTGCACGTGAGCGACATGAGCTGGACGAAGAAGGTGACGCACCCCAACGAGGTCGTGAAGAAGGGCGACGTGGTGCGGTGCGTGGTGCTGGAAGTGGACAAGGAGAAGCAGCGCATCAGCCTGGGCGTCAAGCAGCTGACGGAAGATCCGTGGCTCAACGCGATTCCCGAGCACTACAAGCCCGGCATGGTCATTCGCGGCACGGTCACGAAGATCACGAACTTCGGCGTGTTCGTCGAGCTCGAGAGCGACCTCGAGGGCCTGCTGCACATCTCCGAGCTTGCCGACCACAAGGTGGAGAACCCGCAGGACGTGGTCAAGGCTGGCGAAGAGATCGACGTCAAGATTCTGCGCGTCGACCGCGGCGATCGCAAGATCGGCCTCTCGCTCAAGCGCGCCCAGTGGGGCGATAGCACGGGCGGCGAGGGCACGAGTGGCACCGGCGGTGGCACTGGTGGCGGCGGCGAAGGTGGCGAGCAGGGCGGCCGCAAGGGCAAGCCCAGCCCCACCAAGGGCGGCATGGACAGCGCCCACGGCGCGATGGGCACGGACAAGATTCGGTTCAAGTAAGCTCGTGGTGCGGGCTGGGCCCTTTGGGGCGGCCTGAGACAACGAAACTTGAGACGGAGATTGAAGCCGAAGCCGAGAAACGAGATCGCGAAACTGGATTTGTGTTTGCACCCCGCGCTGGTTGGCGCGGGGTGCTTTGTTTTTGGCATGTTTTTCGGCGGAAGTTCAAGATTCGGCGGGCGATGGTCGGGCCGTGGTCACGGTCGGTTTGTGAGCTGTTCGCCCATGCCAGGTCGTTGACCGATCGCGCCGCGAATCATGCTCGGGCGGCCCCGCGCTATCGTGGAGCTATGACGCGGCTTTGGTTGGGCATGCTTGTTGGGGTGGTGGGCGTGGGCATGCTCGCGGGGTGTGCGGGGCCTTGGCCTCCGCGCGTGCCTGCCCGGGTGGTTCCACAGGGGAGCGGGGTCCTCGAGCTTCGGTCGCTGGGCGATTGGGACGATGTCGAGGCGAGCCTGCTCGTCGCGGCGTCGCAGAGCCAGTGTGCGCTGGTGGGGCTGAGCGCGGAGGGTGGCGTGTGGACGGGGGAGGTTGTCTCGGTGCATGATGATCGCGCGGGGGTGCGCGTGGAGCGCGATGGCGCGAATGGGAGCGCGGGCATCGTGCTGACCATCGAGCCCTCGCCTTCGAGCGATCGCGGCGTGTTTGCGGCGTTTGGTGAGCATGCGGTGCGCCGGCTGCGGCAGTTGCGCGGGGTGCGCACGGCTCCGCTGGATGGGCCAGAGTGGTAGAGCGGAACAGGCGAGACGCCTGTCCCACCGGGATGTGCCACCAGGAAAACACGCGTCGCTAGATGCACCGTCCGCCCGCGAGCACGGCGAGGTAGGAGATAAGGTCGGTATCGTCGGGGAAGAGGCCGTCGTTATTGAAGTCGATGGGGTCGCAGCCGTTGCCGGCTGGGGGCTGCGTGCTGCAAGGCCCGCCCGCGAGGACGCTGAGGAAGTCGAGTAGGTCTTCGTCTTCGGGGAAGAGGCCGTTGCGATTGAAGTCGATGCTGTTGCACTCGGGGCCAAACTGGCCCGCGAGCAGGGCACTCATGCCATTGAGGAAGGTGGTCTGCCAGATGAAGAGGCCATCGGCGGAGATCATGGGGCGATAGGCGTAGCCCGAGCCGCCCGTGGGGAGGGAGATGCTGAGTGACACGTCGCCCAACGTCTGGCCATCGCCAGGCCCGAAGCGCACGCCGTCCTCGATGGAGATCGCATAGCTGGACAGCAAGCCGTTGACGGGCGTCCAGGTGAGGATGGCGCGGAGGGAGGCGCCCCCCGGCGTGACGGCGACGTTCGCGGGGAGCACGACGCGCCCGAGCTCATCGAGGCCAAAGCCGTTGGTGGGGACGGTGAGGACGGTGCTGCGACCTGCGTCCGAGCCCACGGCGGCGATGAGGCGAGGGCGAGGCTCGGAAGGGCGGGAGAACCAGAGGGAGCTGACGGAGCCCAGCGTGGGGATGTTGGCGATGCCCGTGAAGACGGCGTCGCCCGCGTTGTTCATCGCGATGCTCGTGATGCCCACGCCCACCTGCACGAAGGTTGCGGGGCCAAAGTTCGTGTCGCCTTGCGAGCCCGTCTGGGCAATGAGCTGGGGGTTGCCCGCAGCGGGGAAGCGCCAGAGCCCGCTTTGCAGGTTTGCGAGGTTGAAGCTCGCGAGGGCGGTGGCGCTGTCGTTGATGGCGTAGCTGCCAAGCGAGAAGACGGGCTGGGCAGCACCGGGCAGTGTGTCGCCCGCGAAGACGAGCGGGGACACCGCACCGCTGAGGCCTCGCCGCAGCAGCACAGCCGAGCCCGTGCCCGCGCGGCTGCGACCGAGCCAGCGGCCCGCATTGGCTGCGGCGGGCATGGGCGGGGCGACCACCTGCAACTGGCCTGTGCCCCAGGGCACGGTCTGGTCGGCACGCAGGACGATCTCGGTCGTGTTGTCGGCTCGCAGGATCGCAAAGCGGCTGTTGCCGGTTGAGACATTCCCTTCGACGAGCAGCATGCTGAGGCTGCCATCGCTGGTGAAGGCGCCCAGCTCGTCGAAGCTCGTGATGGGGTTTGGCGCGAGGGCGGGAATGGTGGCACCCTCGCGCAGCACGAAGCTGGGGGGTGCGTTGCCGGTTTGACGCCAGAGGCCCGTGGCTGGGCCTGGGGTGGGGCTGCCCAGGTCGCGCGGGTTGCTACTAAAGAACGCGCGGCTGGTGTCGTCGATAGCGACGCGACCAAAGCTCGCGAAGCTGGCACCCGCAACGGGCCAGCTTGTGGCGGGGTCGCCCTCGCGCACGACGAGGCGGAGGGTGCGCGAGCTGCGGTCCCAGGCGTAGAGGGCTTCGTTGACAAACTGCGTGGCGCCTTGCAGCTCGGCGCGAAAGGCGACGTTGCCCGATCGCGAGACGCACTCGAGTGCGCCGGTGCCCAGGGAGCCAAAGGTGGTGCCTGGCGCGCCGGGGGCGGGCTCGCCTGAGCGTGCGATGACGGCGTCGATGATGACGATGCCGGCGTGTGCGCTGCACGAGGCAAGGGCGGCGAGCGTGCAAACGAAGGGGGCGATGCGCATGAGAGCAATGTACCGCAGAAGGTGCGATTTGCCAAGGGCGTTGGCGCAGCGTGCACGGAATTCACGGTTTGCAAGCTTGGCGGATGGGCCCTGGGCGAGCCGCGGTGGCAAGCGGGATCGCTTTCACCGGACAGCGTGCAAACCACATGGGCTGTTCGGGCGGACGTGGCGGGCGGGCGGGGGCGGAGCGCGGTATCCTCTGCGTGCATGCTGCAACTGCACAACACCCTGACGAAGCGGCTCGAGCCCGTGCGCGTGGGCGACCCGCAGCGCATCACGTTCTACAGCTGCGGGCCCACGGTGTATGACGACGCCCACATCGGCAACTTTCGGTCGTTTCTCGCTGCGGACGTGCTGCGCAGGTGGATCGAGAGCCCGCTGAGCACGGTGCAGGATGCGTCGGGCAGGCCCATCGCTGGTGCGAAGCGCGTGCACCACGTGATGAACATCACCGACGTGGGCCACATGACCGACGACGACAACGCCGATGGCGGGGGCGACGACAAGATGGTCGCGGCGGGCAAGCGCCTGCAAGAGGCGAAGAAGAGCGGCAAGCTGCCCGCGGGCGTGGAGCTGGACACGAGCGACCCGCGGGCGATTGCGCGGTTCTATGAGGCGCGATTTCGCGAGGATGCGATCTCGCTGGGGCTGGGCGTGGCGATCGAAGCGGGGGCGAGCGAGGGGGCGCGATTGCGGCACATGCCACGCGCGACGGAGCATGTCACGGGGATGCTGGGCATGGTTGGCGTGATCGAGCGGCTCGTGGCGCGCGGGCATGCGTATGTGGTGGGCAACCCCGGGCAGCGCGTGGTCTACTTTCGCGTGCAGAGCTTCGCGAGCTATGGCTCACTGAGCGGCAACACGCTGGACAAGCTGCGCGAGGGCGAGGGCGGGCGCGTGAGCGCCGACAACCAGGCGGGCAAGCAGCACCCCGCGGACTTCTTGCTGTGGAAGGAAGACGCCTCGCACGTGATGCAGTGGGACAGCCCGTGGGGCAGGGGCTATCCGGGGTGGCACATCGAGTGCACGGCGATGAGCTATGCGCTGCTGTGCGAAGGGCATGGCGGTGCGCCCGAGGGCGACGGGCCGCTGATTGACCTGCACTCTGGGGGCGAGGACAACATCTTTCCGCACCACGAGTGCGAGATTGCGCAGAGCTGCTGCGCCTTCAGCAACGCGCGCGGCACGTTTGCCCGGGCGTGGTTTCACCCGCGCTTCTTGCAGGTGGAAGGCGCGAAGATGAGCAAGAGCAAGGGGAACTTTTATACGGCGCGCGATCTGTTTGCGCTCGGGCACGCCCCGGGCGCGCTGCGGCTGGAGCTCATTCGCACGCACTATCGCAGCAACGCGAACTTCACGATGCAGGGGCTGACGGACTGTGCAAGGATGCTCGAACGCTGGGAACGCGTTCGGAGCGCAATCACGCCGGAGACGACGCACGACGTGGCCCGCGCAGCAGCACGCGACGAGCTGCGGGCAGGCTTTGTGCAGGCGATGCACGAGGACATGAACATTGCGAAGGCGATCGCGGCGGTGAACTCCTTCGCTGGTGCGTGCGCTGCGCCCACGCTGCTCGACGCGCAGCTCATGGGCGAGCTGGATGCGGTGCTGGGGGTGCTGGCGCTCGCGAAGCCTCGCAGCGTGGAGAGCGAGATTGGCGTGTGGGCCGATGGCCTCTCGCCCGAGGCGGGCGTGGAGGCGCTGCTGCGCGACCGCAAGGCAGCACGCGGCGCGAAGGACTTCAAGCGCTCCGACGAGATTCGCGATGAGCTTGCGCGGATGGGATATGCCATCAAGGACATGCCCGCGGGCAAGGTGGAGGTTCGCAGGGCCTAAGGCCCCGCCGCGCTGCAAACATGCCTCGCCTGCCGATCATCCTGTGGCGCACGCTGGTGCTGGACATGCTGCGGCTTGTCGCGCTCTGCTGCGCGGCGCTGGTGCTGGTGATCGCGATGGGGGCTGCCATCAAGCCCCTTGCGAGCGGCGTGCTGCAAGCAGGGGACGTGCTGCGGTTCATCCTGCTCGCGATTCCGCCCATGCTCGCGTATGCGCTGCCCTTCGCGGCGTGCTTTGGTGCGACGCTGGCGTATTACCGCCTCGCAGCAGACAACGAGACGACGGCGGCGTATGCCGGGGGCATCAGCCATCGCACGCTGCTGGTGCCCGCGGTGGTGGTGGGGGTGCTGCTCGCGCTGCTGCTAGGGTATCTCAACGAGCAGGTGAGCCCAAAGTTCTGGCGCGAGATGGAGAAGCTGGGGCAGGGGGAGATCGCGCGGCTGCTGGCGCAAGAGATTGAGAAGGGCCAGCCCGTGCCGCTCGAGGGCGGGCGGCTGTGGGTGTATGCCGACAACGCCGCGCGCATCGAGCCCCCGCCCGCGACGGGCGCGATCGATCAGGTGCGGTTTGCCAACCTCGCGGTGTTGCAGCTGGATGAGGCGGGCGTGCCCACGGCCGAGGCGACCGCGCAGCAGGCGACGTTGTGGGTGTTTCCGCCCGAGTATGTTGGGTTGTCGAGCGTGCTGTCGGCGAGCGATCAGGCGTTTGCGCTGGGCAGCCTGGAGCTGACGGGCGTGATCGTGGCGGACAGTGCGGGGCTCGCGGGCTTTCGCGAGGCGGCGCGGCTGGACTTTCGCATTCCACGTTTCTTTCGCGAGAAGACCAAGTACCTCACCTTCGCGGAGCTGAGCGCGACGCGCAAGGACCCAGGGCGCGCGCCGATGGTGGCAACCAGCCGCCTGCGCCTGCAGCGCGAGCTGGCGTTGCACGATGCGCTGGCATTCCTTGATGCGCAGCTGCGTGAGGGCGGCAGCGTGCGACTGGCGGATGACGATGGCGGCATCGTCACGATCGAGGCACGCTCCCTCGCGACCGCGCCCGACGCTGCGCTGCAACTGCCCGAGGGCGCGCTGCCCTTTGAGCCCGTGGCGGGCGTGGTGCCGCGCGAGGGGGCGGGTGGTGGGTTCTCGCCCGGCGTGCGCGTGCGGCTGGAGCGGGGCGGGGCGCGGACGATCGCGGTGGGCAGCGAGGGGTGGCTGCAGGTGGTGCCCACGCCCAGCGGCGCGTTTGGCGCGAGCGTGCACCTGCGGGGCGCGCGCGTGACCGACGCCGACACCGACCTTGCGAACGCGCTGCTTCGCCCGCTGTGGCAGCGCTCGGGCGTGCGCATCGGCGATGGCCTCGAGAGCCAGCAACTTGTGGACCGTACACCCAGCGTGAGCGACACGCTCGCGCTCGCAGACGGCGTGATCGAACGCTCGCAGGGGCCAGCGTCGCGGCGCGTGCAGGCGGCGCGGGCGAGCTTGCTCGAGGTGCAAGCTCGCTTGCTGCGCGAGCTGACCAATCGCCGGCACGAGCGCTTCGCGATCGCCGCAAGTTGCCTCGCGATGGTGCTGGCGGGGGCCACCACCGCGCTCCAGCGCAGCAAGCAGTTGCCGCTCACGGTGTATCTGTGGGCGTTCTTGCCCGCTATTGCGTGCCTGGTCATCATCTCGGGCGGTGGGCAGGTGGTGCTGGCGAGCAAGACGCCCTGGCTGGGCCTGACGATGGTGTGGAGCGGCGTGGCGGGGCTGCTGGTGATGGTGGTGCTGCAACTGCGGACGATCACGCGGCATTAGCGGGGCGGCACGAGGTGCGTCCGGAAAGCGCGGCGGCGTGTCGCGCGACCGAGGTCGCACGAGCCGAACATCGCACAAACACGGTCTCACACAGCGTCCTGCGGTACCCCGGAGTCGCGCCCGCGCGAGAGTCTTGCGCAGGCTTCACGCATTTGCGCTTGCAAGCGTGGGGGGTTGGGGCCATACTACTGCTCGGCGTGCATCTTCGCGCCCCTGGTTTCTTGGGAGGTTTCGCATGCGTCGTCTGCAAATGGGCGTTCTGGGCGCAATGGTGGGGGCGGTGGTGGGCATGGGTGGTGTGGCACTGCCTTGCTTCGCGCAGGCGGGCGAGCAGGTGTCGGTCAGCCTCGTGGGGTTGCGCATCCAGAACGGGCAGAGCCCCTCGCGCAGCAGCGCGCCCAACATCATCAACCCTGCGAACAACTACACCGTCTCGTTTGCCAACGCGGAGGCTCGCGGCACGAGCGGGCTGCTTGCCGTGCTGTTTCCGCAGGCGACGCCCATCGAGACGATCCTGCGGACCTTCGACCCCGACCTCGTGTGGCAGAACAGCGAAGAGATCCCCAACGCGTCGGGCACGCACCCCTTCGTGCTGACGGAGCGGACCGATGGCGGGAGCTCCGGTGGCATCACGGGCAGCCTCACGCTGCGCAGTGAGATCACCGCGAGCAACTTCTTCACGTTCTCGATCACGAACGTCACGCTGTCGCCCGCGTTCCTCGTTGGCGCGATGGAGTTTACCAGCGGCACCGTGAGCGTCCGGCGCAACCCCATCACGTGCGGCGACATCGACTTTGACAATAACGGCCTGTTTCCTGATGATCAGGACCTCATCGCGTTCTTGACTGTGCTCGCGGGCGGCAACTGCCCCGAGGCGACGTGCGACACCATCGACTTTAATGGCGATGGCCTGTTCCCGAGTGATGAGGACCTTGTTGCGTTCCTGCGTGTGCTCGCGGGCGGCGACTGCTGAGTGGTGCGTGCTGAGCGCGGCGCGGCAAGCGGTCATTCGCGAGGCCAGCGTGAAGAAGCTGGCGTGCGAGGGTCGGAAGGAGCGATCATGCTCCGCATCACGACGCTCGCCCGCGTTTGCTATGCTGCGCGTGCATGATGCCCGGCACGACATCGCAAGCCAAAAGCCCCAACGAGGGCCCCAGCGCACCGCCGGGCTCGCCGATGCGCGCCGGGCTGCTGGCTGCTGGCATTGCAGCTGCCGTGCTGTTGCCGCTCATTGCTTGGGGCGTTGCGCCGTCGCGCGTTGCCTTTGATGCGATGCTGTATCACTCGGAGGCGATCCGCACCTTCGCCTCGCAGTGGCCCGACTGCAACGTGCTCGACTACCTCAGCGCGACCACGCCAGGCTACCACCTGCTCAGCGCAGCGATATCGCAGCTCTTCGGCACCACGCACGGCGTGCTCGCGTTCGCGGGCAGCGTCTGGACGCTGCTGCTCGTCTTCACGCTCGCGAGCGAGTGCGCAGCGAGGGCACGAAGCATGCTCGCAGGCGCCGGGCTCGCGCTCGCGGTGTTTGCGAGCGTGTATGTGCACTGGGCCGGGGCCGCGACGCTGCCCGATAGCGCGGGCTGGCTGCTTGTGGTGTTGCAAATGCTGCTTGCAATGCGCATCGCGAGAAGTCGCGAGACAAGCGCGGTCCTGTGGCTCGCCGCGCTCTTTGGTGCGTGCTTTCTTGCGTGCGTGCTCGTGCGGCAGTCGCACGCGTGGACGGCGGGGCTGCTCATCGGCGCGGCGTGGCTCGCGCGGGGAACGCACGACGGCGCTCGCTCGCGAGCCCTGGCGTTCTTTGTGCCCAGCAAGCAGCGCATCGCGCGGCTCGCGCTGGCGCTCTGGGCGCTCGTGCCCGGCATTGCGGCCCTTGCGCTGTTTGTTCGGCTGTGGGGCGGACTCGTGCCGCCCAGGTTTGCGACGCAGTATCCGCCCAAGGGGCTGCTGGAGAGTGCGACGTCGCCCGCGTGGGTCTTTGTGCTTGCAGCGACTGGGCTGTTCTCGCCGTTCTTTGCGGGCTTTGCGTGGCCCGGCGTGCGGGCGTGGTGGCGCGAGCAGCGCGTGCTGCTGCTGTCGCTGCTGGGCGTGGCTGCGGTGCTGATGTGCGTGCCCGCGACGACATACTCGTTTGAGGCTGGCCGCTGGTCGGGCTTGTGGAACATCGCGCAGCGACTGCCCAGTGTCGGTCATGTGTCGGTGTTCATGGTTGCGCTCGCGTGCTGCGGACTGTTGCTGCTGCTGGGGCTTTTGCGCAGCGCATCGCGCGAGGCGCGATGGGTGCTTGGGCTCTCGCTGCTTGGGTTTGCGTGCGCGTTCGCCGCGAGCAACGAGCTGTGGCAGCGATATGTCGAGCCCTTGGTGCTCATGGTGCTCGTGCTCGCGGCTGCGGAGGCGTGGGGCTGCCGGGCAAGCACGACCGAGCCTCGCCTCGCGGGCGAGAAGCCACCCGCGCGCCTGTCGCAACTACTGCTCGCCTCGCGCTGGCCTGGCGTTGCGGCGCTCGCAGTCGCGATGATCGCGCTGAGTGTCGCCCTCACGCTGCGCACCGGGCAAGACATGCGGGGCGAGAAGCCGCCGACGCGCAGCCCGGTGCACCGTGGCCCCACGCCACCCGTCGAGCTGCCGCCCGTGCCGCGCGATGGGCGAACGCTGTGGAGCCCGCTCGCGCGGTAGCCCACGCGAGCGATCGCGTCGGTGGCAAGCGATGCCGCCCCGGGCCGCGAGTATGCTTGCCCGCATGCACGCGAGCCCAACTTCTGCCCACCCTTCTGCTTCGCAACAAGCCGCTTCGGCCCACGCGGGCACGCCCTGCCCGCTTTGCCAAGGCACACAAACATCACCCTGGTTGCACCTGCCAGGAGATTGGCGCCGGCCCGACGTGAGCGAAGCCTACGACCTGCGCTGGTGCGCGGGCTGCGACTTTGGCTTCGTTGCTCCCAGGCCCAGCCCCGCGCAGGTTGGCGCGTTCTATGACTTTGCCGAGTATTACACGCACACCGCAGGCAAGGGCGACGCGAAGCCCGCGAGGCAGCCCCTCTCGCTCAGCGAGAAGCTCCGCATCAAGCTCGCCTGGACGTTTGACAAAGGCCGCGTGCTCTACCCCACCACCGAGATGATGCTGCAAGACGTGCAGCACGCCGTGCAACCCGCCGCTGGCAAGAAGCCACGCGTGCTTGACCTTGGCTGCGGCAGCGGTAGTGCGCTGCTGAAGCTGCGTGATGCGGGGTGCGAGGTTGCGGGCATCGAGCCCGATGCGCGGGCGGCGCAGGCCTGCCGCGAGAAGGGGCTGAACGTGCACGCGGGCACGGGCGAGGAGATTCCTGCCGCGCTGAAGGAGCACCGCTTCGACCTCGTGATGATGCACCACGCGATGGAGCACTGCATTGATCCGATGCGCGTGGCCCGCAACGTCGCGGGCTTGCTCGCACCGCGGGGTGTGTTTTTGTGCGAGGTGCCCAACAACCACGCACACGGCCTGCGAAACCTCTGCGGCCCCGCGTGGCACTGGCTGGATGTGCCAAGGCACCTCAACTTCTTCACGCAAGCAAGCATGGAGAAGCTGATGGCCGCTGCGGGCCTGAGCGTGCTGCGCACCCAGCACTATGGCTTCACGCGGCAAGTAGACCCCGCCTGGCTGCGCACCGAGCGGCGCATCACCGAGCGACTGAACGCAAAGGCGGGCAAGAGCGTGCGCCCCGACGGCGGCGACAGCACCGGGCTCTTTGCCTGGAAGCTCACGCTGCGCGGCCTGCTGCTGAGCGATGAGCAGAAGTATGACTCGCTGCGGTGTTATGCGAGGAAGGCGTGATGCACTGCAACCCTTCCGTGAGACATGCTGCACATTCTTGACCGTCGATGCGCTGTTTACGGTGCGTTCTCGATCTCGAAGAAGCCCGCTCTCGCAGCCCGCAGCCCGCGAGACGTCACCTCACAGCCGTCGACAAAGGACGGCAACCAGTAGACGCTTTCGTGAATCCACAGCGATCCATGTGCCGTGCGCGACCGCCACGGCTCAACGAATACCCTGTGGCCCGCTTTGTCCCATATCTCAAGCGCGTAGGTCGCGCCGGGTTGCTCAGCAAGTTGCACGACAAGATAGCGCTGACCTAGTGGCTCAAACCCGCTCGACGACATCTGAGTTTGGCTTCCGACTTCTGTTGCTGTGTCGTCCCAGTTCCCGTGCCAACTACAAAGGACCGTCTTGCCCCGTTCGTTTGCTCGAACAATCGCGGCACGGAGCGACTGGTCTTGAATGCCGATTCGATCCTCAGAATGCTGGTTCAACTGCTCAGAGACCGACAGACTCGTTCCGCAGGCGGACAGCACGCAACAACTCACAAGGCAAATCGCTTGCACGCCCAGACGTCCCCGGTGTCGACGCATGGCAAATCTCCGGAAGAGGCGGCACATGTCAAGAGTTCACGAGCGAAGGCCCTCGCCCGAGCATAAACAGTACCATGCCTTAGCCTGCACTTCGGTGCTACACGCTTGTGTGCAGCGGAGAACCTAGCTCCCCGGCAGTGCTTCACGAACTCGCGGCCGAAGCGTTGTACCACCTCTGCAACCCACTGCCGATCATTCACACGTCCCGCCCGCGAGGACGCGGAGGAAAGCGATGATGTCGCTATCGTCAGGGAAGAGTCCGTCGTTGTTGAAATCGATGTCGGCGCAGTTCGGTGCGTTACTGCACGTACCGCCCGCCAAGACGGAGAGGAAGTCGATCAGATCCTGATCTTCCGGGAAGAGGCCATTGCGATTGAAATCAATGGAGTCGCAGGTGGGCGGCGCACCAAGCCTGAAGTGGTTCGAAATCTGTGAAGGCTGCAACTCGCTGCAATAGAGCGCGACTTCATCGATTTCACCATTGAACGCAGGTCCGGCACCATTTCCTGCAATGCCTGTCCATGCGGGAGCATCACCCACGTGCCAGTACTGTCCGTTGGTGCCCGAGTGGTCAGTGCCTTGCCCGCCGGGGACGGCTGCAAACTGAAAGTCACCATCAACATACACCCAGTAGCGGACTTGCACCAAGCCCGGAATGATCTCCACGCGGGTTCGAACAGCCGCGATGTGGTGCCAACGACCGTCATCAACCCGCACGTTCGACATTGCTCCAAAGAGCGTTCCAGGCCCATCGGAAACAAACATCACCCTGCCCTCACAACCCGGCGTACCCAACGGGTTGTAGCCGATCATCAGCGTTGTTGAGTATTCGCCCGGAGCGCCTCGATTCGTCAGCACAACGCCGGCGTATGGGTCGGTCGTTCTGACCCAGGCTTCGAGCGTCGAGTTTGGGCAGCTCGCGATATCAGCAATTGCACGCAGTTGAGGCACGACGTCTGCTCGCACAGCGCCATTGCGATTGAGGCTGAGAGCATTTGCCTGGAAGGACTGGACGCGTGTGGCTCCGCGCAGATACTCGCCTGGATAGTCTCCACACGAGAATGGATCAAAGCGCATGGTATCGGCAACGGTGCGCTGCCCGGTATCTTCAAACCGCCAATACGCGCGAGGATTATCGTTTCGCACCGCGACGGCATACGGCGAGAGGTTGTTCTGATCACACGCAAACCGTGCAGAAAACAGACCGCTCCCAGTTGCGCCAAACAGCCCACCGACCCGTATGAGCTGCGGCTGATTCGCTGTGCAGGGCACCGTGATGCTGGTGCCGACACCGCTGCCGCACGCCACGTTGTTCTGTGTGCACGCTAGCGGCAGCAACGATGCATCGCCACAAGCCGAGCCGTCAAACGCGGAAACAACGGCGTTGAAGCTGCTATTGCAGAGCCGATACACCATGCGTCCCGATTCCATGGGCACAGTCTTGAACCACACGTCGCTGAAGGGGGTTGCGCTCCCCGCGCAGTTGGGACGAGCGTCGGTGATCGCGTTCGCAGTGCTGAAGACAGCCGCCGCTCCTGGCCCGACGCTGATCGCCGTCGCACACGTGTCGTTCGAGGGTCGATTCGGGCTAGAGATCGTCAACTGCACGGTGCCGAATGCCCCGCGGAAGCCGCTCACGCGAACGTAGTAGTTCTGGCCTGCGACAACATTCGCGCTCAACCTCGACGCGGCAGCGTTGCCAGATGGGCACGACGGATTCGCATCGTCATTGCATGCCAGTGGCGCGCCGACAGCGCCGCATGTGGAGGCCGCAAAGATGCTGAGTGTGGTGTCAAAGTCGCTTCCGCAAGTATCGATCGTGACCAGCTCATTCGCGGCAGGCACGAACGAGAACCACACGTCTGGCGCCGCCTGCTCGTCCGAGCAGGTGTTGCCAGCGCTCACGCCGCCACGGGTTGCACCGTTGGTCGTGTCGGTCACGGTTCCGTAGGTCACTGGCCTTGCGGTGGCACAGTTGTCATTGAGCGATGGCAACACAGCAACAAAGGCGCTTCCGCGAGGCGATATTGCACTCACGTTATCTAGCACCTCTTGCGCCGTGAAGTACATGCCTGTCACGACAGACCCATCGGCGGACACATTCTGCAGTGTGGAAGCTGCCCAAGCAGGCATTGAAACGCCTGCGCTGGTCAACAAAGTTCGTAGCGTGGCAGCTGATTGGCCTTTGCGCCAAACCACAGCCTCGCGTTGGTTTGAAAGGGGATCGAGCGCGATCCCCACTGCGACACGGGCGTCATCAGACATGCGCGATGCAAATGGCGAACTCATGATGACGGGCGATATTGGAGCTAACAACACGCGGTCAGCACCATCGCCGCGAATAACGGATTGATTGTTTGCTCTTCCGAGGAGATACTCCCCACGCGGCGAAACATCCAAGAACTCTGAAAAACTTGATTCCACGATTGGAATCGCGCTCCCAACTTGCCAACGCACAGCCCGAGGCACGATCACCACGCGATCTGGCCCAACGTCGTTCACAGTGTACTGCGTTGCATACATGAAGCGCAGTCCGTTGATTGGCTGGGTGATTCCTGCGCAGTCACGTGCTCGAAATGCTTCCGAGTTGCTATCCATAACCACCTGGACGGGCAACGAAGAGTCGTGCACGAAGAACTGCGGGAGACGCCCTTCTGTGGAACTCGCCTCTCCAGCGATGAAAAGTCCATCGGTTGAGACACCAGAAAAAAACTGATTCGGCCAGGAAGGCAGCAAGCTTGGCACCGTGGTCCCGCCGCCAGTGTCTGGCTGCCAAACATAGAGCGTTGAAGCATCATTCGTCGTTCGTGTGGAGAAAACAGCGCCGCTGTTTATGACCAGAGGTCCACCGTTGTCCCGCCCATAGCCTTCAAAGGCCGAACTCTTCGTGGAATAGATCCCTGTCACGCGATCCCAGCGATAGATGCTGCCGAAACCAGTGAATTCAGATGTACCCGCATATCCGGCGACATATCGCCCATTGGGTGACACTCCTTTCGCGCTCGACACCTTCGAGAGTCCCGATGGGACAGTCGTAAATGAGGGCGCTTGCGCCAGGCCCGCTTGCGCTACCACCAGAGTCGCCAGGCATGCCGTACAAGTCGGCGCAGTGTGCCGGAGGCCAGTTCGCACGTGACGGGTTCCAGTCTTGTTGTTCTGCATGGGCATAGCACTTCCAGTCTAGGTCAAGCGTCTCGGACACGAGCGCCAAGCGCTCGTGCCCAGAAAGCGCCTCCACCCGAAATAGCGAGGGAATCGCTCAATTTTGGACAGGCGTTCACATCTGCTTTGCCTGCACCGATTGGACGGTGACGTACGCAGGTGGGGCGGGCCGCTGAGACGCGACGACCATCCCAAAGCTGCGCAGCCGTTTGGGCTGGGCCTGTGTCGGGCGACGTCCTCGCAATCGAAAACACGCAGGCGAAACGCGACTGCCGCCAAAGACCTAGCCTCACATTGGCTTCTTGTCCTTCGTCACGTCATACACGTGCAGCAGCTTCTCTTTATCAAACACCATCTCCGCCCGGCTCATGCCCACGATGTCGTACTCGGTGGTGAGCTCGATGGCGTCCACCGGGCAGGCCTCTTCGCACATGCCGCAGTAGATGCAGCGCAGCTCGTCGATCTCAAACTTCACCGGATACTTCTCGCGGTCTTCCCAGGGGCTCTCGCCCGCCGTGATGTGGATGCAGCGCGCGGGGCAGATGGTGGGGCACATCATGCACGCCACGCACTTCACTCTGCCCTGCTCGTCGCGATTCAGGCGGTGCACGCCGCGGAAGTTGCCCGCGTGCTGCCCACCCTCGAGCACGGGCAGGTGCTCACGCCGCACTTCCGGATACTGCATCGTGCGGCTCGTGCGGCCCTGCCCAAAGCTCGTGATCATGTGCCGCAGCGTGGTGCCAAAGCCCTTGACCACCTCGGGGATGTAGATGCTCTCCAAGCGGCTCATGGGCTTGGGGTTGACGTTGAGAATGTCCTCGTTGCGGATCGTCATTGCGGGGCAACGGTAGGGAGCGAAAGCCCGAAAGGGCAGCGGCAAGAAAATCCCGCCAGCAGCGCCCTCATGATTTCGCGTCGCCCCTGCGCACCGCGCCCGCTATCCTTGCATCCATGTCGGGGCGCAAAACCATCCCGCTCTTTGATCTCCTCAGCCGCAGCGATCCTGCGACCTCGGGGCTTCCCCGCGTCGGGGCCGATCGCAACGGCCCCAGGCAAGGCCCGGGCGTGGGTGCTCAAACTCCGAAGTCTCCGCCCGCACGAGGCACGGTGCAGACCAAGCCCGTGGTCCGCGTCGAGCTCAAGCC
>JAIYDA010000100.1 GCA_027487735.1 Planctomycetaceae bacterium
CGAGGAACTCACCCAGACTCGCGTCCGACCAATCGCCCACCGGGCGATCGAGCGACACAGGACCCTTGCCCACCTTCAGCACACGCCGCACCTCTTTGCCCGACAAGCCCGTGGCCTCCGACAGCTCGTCGACGGTCGCCTCGCGCCCACTCTCCTGCACGAGCTTCTTCTGCGCCGCACGCACGCGCGTCAGGCTCTCGATGATGTGCACGGGCACACGAATGGTCCGCGAGTGGTCGGCAACCGCACGTGTGATGGCCTGGCGAATCCACCACGTCGCATACGTGCTGAACTTGAATCCGCGCTTGTACTCATACTTGTCGACCGCGCGCATCAGCCCCGTGTTGCCCTCCTGAATCACGTCCAGGAACGCTAAGCCGCGGTTGCGATACTTCTTTGCGATGCTGACAACCAGCCGCAGGTTGCTGCCGCTCAGGTCGCGCTTTGCCTGCTCGTACTCCCAGAACACCGTTGCAAGCTCGCGGATGCGAAGCTGCAGCGCCGCGGGCTCGTCCAGCACCAGGCTCCGCAGACCGTCCAGCTCGTCGCGCATCACCTGCAGGTCTTCCTCGTCGTAGTGCTTGCGGGGCTTGCCGGTGCGCAGCGCTGGGTTCGCGGCTCGGCGCAGCTCCAGGTCCAGCTCGCCCATCTTCTTCGCGATCGAGCGCAGCTTGCGAAACAGCGGAATCAGCCTGCCCGTGCGCACGCCGCACTCTTCCACCAGCATTGCCGCGCGCCTTCGCCTTGCGTGCAAACGCGCTTCGAGTTGCAGCACCTCTTCGGTGCGCCCCGCCGCCTTCGCCGCGAGCAAGGCCTCCCAGTCTCCCCGGTTCTGCTGCAGCATGCGCTCCAGCGTGGGCAGGTTCACGGGCACGCGCCGAATCAGCCGCGTCCGCGTCTCGGGGTCTTGCGTGCTGGTGCGCACCGTGCGATCAAACGGCAGGTCGCCCCGCTGCACGCTGCGCAGCATCTCGACCACCTGCGTGAGCACATAGTCGTTCAGCAGACAGAACCTGCGGAACGCAAGCCGCGTGATCTCGATCTTCTTTGCGAGGCGAAGCTCTTCCTCGCGCGTGAGCAGCGGAATGCTGCCCATCTGCCCCAGATACATCCGCAGCGGGTCATCCACCGCGCGCCCGTGCGACTCTTCCACCATCGCCTGCACGTCGCGCTCGATCTGGGCCCGTTCCGCGAGGTCATCATCCGCATGCAGCTCGCGCGCCAGCCTTGCAGAGTCCGCCCCGCGCTCACCGCCCGACACGCTCTGCGACCGCAGCACGCGGGGCAGCCCGCCCGCGAGCCCAGGGCCGCCCGTCTCCAGGCTCTGCCTGTGCAGCCGCGCCCGCAGCTCAAGCTGATCAATCAGCTCGACGCGTCCACTCTCCAGCGCTGCCATCACCTCGTCCACGCCCGCAGCATCCACGAGCCCATCGGGCATCGCGTCGTTGAGCTCCTCATACGCCACCCAGCCGCGCTTGTGGCTCAGGGCCAGCATCGCAACCATGGGTGGCGGCATGTTCGACGCGACGTCGTGCATCGCGTCGTGGGCGTGCGCCTCGCCTCCGGGTGTGCCTCGTGTTCCGCCGTGCGATTCGCTTTGCATCACCATCGCTGCCTCCGATTCGTGCTGCTCGTGTTGCCGCCCGTGCCCCGCCGTCGTCGCTTGCTTCTGCTCGCGTCTGCCCATCCGCTCTCGCCCGCAGTTCCCGCCTCAGCCAGATGGCCTGGGCAGCCTGCGAAGGTCGGGCCCAACCTGCCGCAACTTCGCGAGCGTGCTCGCAAGCGATGCCGCATCGCCCTTGGGAGGGCCCTCCTTCGGGTCGCCGCCCGCGAATGGCCCCTGTTCTGCGGGTCTGCCCCGCTCCGCAGGCTTCAGTTCCACGCTCAGCGCATGCTCGTTGCGGGCCCGCTTCAGGCAGTCGGCAAAGTGCTGCCGCAGCCGCTCAGGCTTCCCCTCTGTCGCCTCATAGACGCGCGACATCAGCTGCACCGCAGCCTCGCACACACGCTCGACCACATCGCTCGCGTTGCCCGCGTCGCCTTGCGTTCGCGCCCGCGCAAGCACCGCGTTCGTGCTGGGTGCTTCGCCATCCTCACCCACATCGTGCACCAGCTGCGCCACGCGCCGCAGCACCTCCCACCGAAAGCGACTCGGCGCGAGCATGTCCTTGTCGCGCTCGCCCAGCCCCGCCCACAGCGAGCCATCGCACAGCACGCACCCCACGATGTGCTCGTGCGTCGTCAGCGTCGCGGTGTGCAGCGGCGCTGCGAGCAGCTCCTGCATGCTTTGCTCGCTGCCCTCATCACCTCCGAGCGAGCCAGCGGTCGCGCCATCCCCGCCATCTGCTCCAGGCAGCACCACGCGCCGGGCCGAGCTGCGCCCCGCAGGAATCGCCCCGCGAATCAGCCGCTCATCCACGCCCGCCAGCTGCGCCAGCCGCTTCACGATCAGCGTCTGCCGCAGGGGCTCAGCCTGCGAGAGTCCAAGCTCCGCCAGCCGCTCGACCTCGGCGGTGATGGTGCGTGCCACCGTTGCATCGCTTGCGCCCTCCAAGCGGGCCCGCACGCGCCCGAAGCGGTGCGCCAAAATGTCCGTCGCCCCCGCAAGGGCCTTCGCAAACACAGCTCGCCCATCCGGGCGCTTCAGCAGTTCGTCTGGGTCCTTCGCATCGGTGTGCTGCTCCAGGCTCACGATCCGCACGTCCAGAGGCTCAGCGAAAAACACCTCCGCAGCACGATCCGCCGCCCGCCGCCCAGCCTGGTCACCATCAAACAGCAGCACCACATTCTCGCAGATTCGCCGCAGCACCGGCGCGTGCTCGCGCGTCAGCGCAGTGCCCAGCGTCGCCACCGCGTTCGTAAACCCAGCCTGGTGGCACGCGATGACATCGGTGTATCCCTCGCAAATGAGCGCGGTCTTGGTCGTCTGGATCGTCCGGCTGGCCAGGTGCAGCGCATACAGCGTGCTCGACTTCTTGAAGAGCCGATTCTCGCTGCTGTTGAGATACTTGGGCTCATCCTCGGGGTTGATCTTCCGCGCCCCAAACGCGATCACCCGTCCCAGCGCATCGCAGATCGGAAACATCACGCGATTGCGAAACGCGTCGTAGCTGCCGCCGCTCTCGCGCGTCTTGAGTAGCCCCACCTCATGAAATGGCTGCGGCGCAAGGTTCTTGCGTTGCAGCGTGATGAGCAGGCCATCCCACCGATCCGGGCTTGCTCCCAGCCCAAACGCGTCTTGCATCTCCGGGCTGATGCCCCGCTTCGCAATCACCTCGCGCGCTGTCGCGCCGTGCTGCTCATGCTTCAGGATCGCTCGAAAAAACTCCTGCGCCGTCGCGCCCGCCCCCAGCAGGTCGGTCCGCGTGGGCCCCTGCGGCGCATCGTCCGATGTCGAACGCATCGCCCGCTTCGTGAGCGCGATCCCCGCGCGATCCGCGAGAAACTCCAGTGCCTCGCGAAACTCCATGCGGTGATACTTCACGACAAACGTCAGCGCATCGCCCCCCGCTCCGCACGCAAAGCACTTGTAAATCTGCTTGTTGGGCGACACCATCATCGACGGGCTGCCATCGTTATGAAACGGGCACAACCCCGCATACTCGCGACCCTTGGGCTTCAGCGCAATCGATTCGCCAATCAGCCGCACGAGGTCCGTCGCCGCCTTCACCTTCTCCACATCGTCGTTCGCTCCAAACGACAGCCCGCCGCTGCCAAGCGGCGACCAAAGCCCATGCTGTCGAATGCCTCTGAGCAATCCTCGCTCCACGCGCGGCCTGCGGGCTGCGACAAGCTCTCGCGCCACGCCACCGCGGACAAAAGAACATATGCGTCCCGCCGCACGAACCAACGTGCGAACCAACGCACAGCACGCGCCACCATGCACCCGCCCACGCAGAATGCAACCCCATCCTGCTCCGGGGCGAGCATTCCCGCGCCAGCGGGCCACCCAGAGCGGTGCATCCGGCATGGTTCGCACGCAGAGAAGAATTATCAGACGCCTGCCTCGCCCCGCTTTGCCATAGCATGCCCCATGCAAGTGCGAGAGGCTGTGCGTTTCACGGGGCGCGTGCAGGGCGTGGGCTTTCGCGCCACCGCCCGCGACATCGCGGCGTCGCTCGCGCTCACGGGCTGGGTGCGGAATGAGCCCGATGGTTCGGTCAGCATGCAGGTGCAGGGCCCGCCCGATGCGATCGAGGCCCTGCTCGGACGCCTGCACGCCCACTTCGCCCGCTTTCCGCCCACGGCGCATCGCACTGCCATCGCGCTCGAGGCTGACACCTCGTTCAACATCCGCTCCTAGCCTGCACTCGCCTCGTTGCAGTCTTCCTTATGTCCCTCCTCGTCATTGCCACCGCCAACCCCCACAAAGTGCAGGAGCTCGGGCAGTTGTTCGCGCTCCACGCTGTGCCCTTGCAACTGCTCTCGCTCGCACAAGCTGCCGAGCGAGCGGGCGTCGCCCTGCCCGCCGAGCCCAACGAGACCGGGCGCACCTTCGAGGCCAACTGCGCCATCAAGGCAACAACCTACAGCACCGCCCTCGGGCTCCCGTGCCTTGCCGACGACAGCGGGCTCGAGGTCGATGCTCTGCAAGGTGCCCCAGGAGTCGACAGCAGCCACTTTGCCATGCTGCAAGGCGAGCAGACCGCCGCGGACGCAACGCAGCGTGCCGCGCGCGACGAAGCCAACCTCCGCCTCGTGCTCCGCTTGCTGCGAGGCGTGCCGCAGCCCCAGCGTTCCGCACGCTTTGTCTGCTGCATGACGATCGCCTCGGGCAGCACCATCCTCAGCAGCGTGCGAGGCACGATGGAGGGTGCAATAGGCATCGAGCCCCGCGTCCCCAGCGGCACCAACGGCTTTGGGTACGACCCGATTTTTCTCGTCGCCCCCAGCTTCACGCACACTGGCGCCGAGCTTTCGCCGCAGGAAAAGAACGCCCGCAGCCACCGCGCGCAGGCGGCGGAGCGCATCGCTCTGTTTCTGCGAGCCAACCCGCTCTGACAAACTCCGCTCTCACTTACGGCGCGAACTTCGCCTCCGCCTCCAGCCCGCGCCGCGTCTGCTCGTCGAGCTTCGCCGTCAGCCCAAGCTGGGCATACATCGTCAGCAAGCTGTGGGACTGCATGCCCGCATAGGCCTTGGTGCTGTCGATGATGCGCTTGCCCATGATCGACTCAAGCTGCTCCTGCGTGTAGGTGGGCTTCACAGCCGCGGTGCTCTTCGTGCCATACTGGTTCAGGTTGCTCGCAAAGATGCCCGCCGCGCTCACGGGCAAAAAGTCCTCATAGCGCAGCCCCTCATACGTCGCAAACCCATCGCGCACGAGCGACCAGACATCGGTGCTGCCCAACGTGCCCGCAGCCGCCACGCCCTTGGGCGTTGCGTGAAACCTCGCATACACCAGCCCCGCCTCCAGCAGCCCGCGCAGCGTCTTGGGGAAGGGCTGGAACGGAGCCGCGTACAGCGCCATGTACGCGCCATAGTCGCGCCGGATGATTCCCGGGTCCGCCTCGCGCGCCGCGTCGGCCTTCGCGAGGCACGCGTCGTAGAGCTCACGCCCCTTGGGCGTGCACGCATAGAAGCGCTGCTCGATCTCGCCGAAGCGGGCGGTGTGCGTCGTCTGCGTCTGCGTGCCGTCGGGGTTGGTAAAGGTCACGGGCTCGGTCAGAGCCTTATACGCGTCCTGCCGCAGCAGCACGGGCGTGTCCTCGCTCGGGCCTTCCGTAAAGTCCTTGAACCCCGCGTGCTTGTACGTACGCAGGTCAAGGTCGGGCTGCGTCAGGCGGCGCATCGTGCGCTCAGCAAGCTCGCGCACCTCGGCATCGCTCGCCTGCCCGCGCCCAAAGCCCGCGATCTCTCCGGCGCTCAGGTGCTTGAACGTGAGCTGCATGTAGTCCTTGTCCGCAAACTCTCGCAAGCGGCTCAGGGCCGTCACTGCCCGCTGCACAAACTGCTCGGTGCTGAACTCCCCCAGCACGAGCTTCATCGCCGCGGTGTACAAGTCCATGCAGAAGGTGTTGGGCGTGAGGTGGTTGAGGTGGTGACGCTCAAAGCACGCGATGTCCGCCGCGATCTTGAACCCGCCATCGCACAAGTGCTTGTAGAGCGCGTGGTCGCGCGCGCTCGCCGTCCACTTGAAGATGCGCTGCGTCGCCTCGCCAATGAGCGCGGTCGCGTCGTCCCACGACAAGCCGCCCTGCTGCTCGCCCTTGGCGATGAGCTCGCGCGCACGCTGCGAGAAGACGTCGCGCGTGGAGAGAATCGCCTCGATGCGCGAACGCTCCTCGGGAGCGAAGTAGTCTGTCATGAGCAGGCTGGTAAACACCCGGTGCTCGGGCGCGACCGCACTGCGAAACGCCGTCGCGATGATGGGCTGGCTCTTGCTGCCCACCGACGTCATGTCGTAGAAGTTGTGGGGCTCCATCGCAAACGCCGCGAAGAACCGCGCCACCCACCGATACTCATCGGGCCTGCCGATGCGAATCGCGCCGTGGCGCTCGCCGCTGGTTTTGTCCAGTTGCGCGTCGCTCATCACAAAGCCCGTGTGGAGCCGCCCCAGCAGCTCGCAGGCCGCACGATTCGTGATCGTGTTCACGAGCAAGCTCTTGTCATACAGCGGCACCTCTTTGCCAAACATCCCGCTCAGCTCGGCAAACAGCTTGTGCTGCATCGCCACTTTGTCGGCAAAGCCGCCCCCGGAGTGGCTCGGACGCAGCGACGAAGGCGTAGCAGTCATCGACATGGGAGTGCCTTTCAGAGTGAGTGCCAACAAATCAAGCAGATCGTGAAGCCGACGAAACAAGCCGACGAACCAGGCCGACGAATCAGGCCCGCGCGGCTCACCCAAGCCAGCCGCCAGCATGCTCTGTCATCGCCAAGCCGCATCGTCCGCTCAACAGAGCTTTCTATCGACAATTATATCCCCGGTTTTCTGTTCTTTCGCCCCGTCGAATCCCCTCGAATCACCCAGTTCGCACACCGCTACGGCAACGTCGCCTGCTCGCAAATATCGCACAACGCCGCCACCGCCACGCAAACATCATCCTCCGTCACAAACGGCCCCAGGCTCATCCGCAGCGCGCCGCGGCCGCTTGCGTGGTCCAGCGTGCCAAACGCACGATGCGCCAGCGGCGCACAGTGAATGCCCGCCCGCGCCAGCACGCCCGCCTGCTGCTCCAGCAGCGCGGCAAGCTCTGCCGCACCGAGCGCCTCGTGCACCATGCTGAAGGTGCCCGTGCGTGCGTGCCCATCGCGCACGCCCAGCACGCGCATGCCGCTGAGTGGCCCGTCGCTCGTCCCCTGCGCCTCGCTCGCCTCATCACCCGAGAATCGTGCCCCCGCCTGCGTCAGCATCTCCACCATCAGCCCAATGAGCCGCAGCTCGTGCTCGCGCACGCTCGCGAGCGTGCGCTCCAGCAGCCAAGCAACGCCCTCGCTCAGCCCGGCGATGCCCACCGTGTTGTGGCTGCCTGCCTCATACCGCTCGGGCATGCCGAGCGGCTGGTCGTCCAGCTCCGCGATGCTCCCCGTGCCGCCCTCGCGCGTCGTCGCGAGCAGCTTCTCAAACCCCGGCGCAATCCACAGCCCGCCCGTGCCCTGCGGGCCCAAAAGCCCCTTGTGCCCCGGGAATGCGACCATCTCGCACCCCACGCGCCGCACGTCAAACGGCAAGTGCCCCAGCCCCTGCGCCGCATCGATGAGCACCGGTGCCCCAAAGGCATGCGCCACACGCGTCAAGCCCTCAATGGGCTGGATGGTGCCCGACACATTGCTCACCCAGTTGATCGCCACCAGCGTCGGCGCGCCATGCACGCGACGCTCCTCGCTCAGCACCGCCTCCAACGCCGCCTCGCTGACCAGACCCGTGCGCGGGTCGGGCTCTGCATGCCGCACCACAGCACCCTCCTGCACGAGCGCCGAAAATGGGCGCAGCACCGAGTTGTGGTCCATCGCCGTGGTCACGAGCCGCACCGGCGCATGCAGCCCCTCGCGCAGCCGCACGCCGCGCACCACGCCCTTGATCGCGAGGTTCAGCGCATCGCTCGTGTTCAGCGCAAACACCACGCGCGACGCATGCCGCGAGGCTGATGGGTCCTCACCATGCAGCAGCACGCTCAGCCGCTCGCGGCAGGTGGCAATCAGCCGCGCCCCCTCTCGGCTCTCGGCATACTGCCCGCGCCCTGGCGAAGAGCCATTCTGCGTCGCAAAGCGCAGCACAGCCTCCCACACTGCCGGTGGTTTCGGAAAGCTCGTCGCCGCGTTGTCGAGATAAATCCTGCGCATGGCACTCGCGGCACAAGCTGGGCCCCAGCCCATCGCTGCTCCGCAACGACAAGCATAGTGCCACCGCTCCGGGTTTTCGCGTCGTATTGTCACGCCATGAGGATCATCTCGGGCGAGTTTCGTCGCCGCAATCTGCACACGCCCCCCGACGCATCGACCACCAGGCCTATCCCCGATCGCGTCAAGGAGTCGGTCTTCGCCATCCTCCGCGGGCACACCGAGGGCGCAACCGTGCTCGACGCCTTCGCGGGCTGCGGCGCGATCGGTCTGGAGGCTCTCAGCCGTGGCGCATCGCACTGCGTCTTCGTCGAGATGGACAAAAAAGCCGTCGAGCTCATTCGCAATAACATCGAGATGCTGGGGTGCACCGACCGCTGCACCGTGGTGCAGGGCGACGCGCTGGGCGCCAGCACGCTCGCGCGCGTGCCCCGCCCACTCAAGCTCGCCTTCTTCGATCCGCCCTACCCCGTGGTGCAAGACCAGTTGGGATATGCCCGCACAATCGCGCAGCTGGGCAGTGTGATCAAGCTGCTCGCGCCCGATGGCTACGCGGTGCTCCGCACGCCCTGGCCCCTGGAGATTCCGCAAGAGCACGCCCCCGAAGAAGCTCTGGCGCAGAGCCACAAGCCCAAGAGCCCGCGCGCCGCGGAGCGCGAGGCCCTGCGGCGTGAGCTGCGCGCGAGCAAAGCCGCCGAGGGCGCTGCTGCTCTCGAGCGCGTTGGTGGCGGCGCGGGCAAGACCGCTCCCAAGGCCCTGCCCATCGACAAGCCCAACGACAAGCCCACGGATGCGCCCAGTGCCAAGCCTTCCAGCAAGCCCCCGCGCCGCCCCGACCGCGACGACGCTGCGGAGCCAGACGAAACACAACAGGGCACGCCCCTCGCCGAGCTGCTGGGCAAAGCCCTCGGTCGCCGTAACCCGCTGCTGCCCGAAGACGACGGCATGAGCGACATCAACACCGACGACTTTGCCGCCCAGCTCGACGAGCTCTCGACCAAGCGCCAGCGCGAGGCCTGGCTCAAGAAGCAACTGGGCGACGACGCGGAGTTCGTCGAAGACGACGACGACTTCATCGATGATGACGAGGCGGACGAGGTCGAGGCCTTCGACGACAACGCCCCCGACATCATCGACGACGACGAGGCAGAAGTCGTCGAGCACGAGCTGACCGAAGAAGAGCTGCAAGCCGAGCTCGCGGGCATTGGCGAGCCCACCGACACGCCCCCGCAAGCACCCAGGCCCCTGCGACCGGACCTCACGATTCCAGGTGCCCTCGGGCCCGAGACGCACATCTATGGCACCATGGCGGTGCATCTCTACATGCGAGATCCGAATGCCAAGTGAACGAGCCAACTCGCTGAAATCAGCTCGCTGAAGCAGCCCCCCGCCCGCAGCCAGTTCGCAGTTTCAGGCACACCCGTGCGTCCCACCCACCCCTCTCCCATCGCGCAAGCAGGCCTCAGCCACGTGCAGCTCGCCGCCGTGCAGCACGATGCCGGGCCCCTGGTCGTGCTCGCGGGCCCGGGCACGGGGAAGACACGCGTCATCACGCACCGCGTGGCGCACGCCCTGCTCGCGCGAGGCGTGCAGCCCGAGCACGTGCTCGCCTGCACCTTCACCGTTGCTGCCGCGCGAGAGCTGCGCGAGCGCCTCGTGCCGCTGGTTGGCGCAGGCAGCGCAGCCCGGGTGCGCGCCAACACACTGCATGCCTTCGGTGCGCGCCTCGTCTCGCGCTTTCGAGGCCCGCTGGGGCTGCCCGCACGCACCACGCTGCTCGATCGCGTGGGGCAGCGTCGCCTGCTTGCCGAAGTGGTGGTGCGCGATGGCCTGTTCGACGCAGCCCTCGAACTGAGCCTCCGCCATCGCCCGCCCACCAGCAACGAATCCAACAGCGACGCTCCCCCAAGCGAAGCCGACGAGCAAGCCCCGCCCCCCAGCGCCTCGCGCGGCATCGAGGGCCTCGATGCCCTGCTCGAACGCATCGAGAAAGCAACCGAAGCCATCGCCAACGCGGGCCTGCTCCCCAGCGAGGCACTCGCGCACGCCCAGCGCCACGTGCAGCGTGTGCAGGCAGCCCAGCCAGCTTCCGACGCAGCCATCCTGCAAGCCCAGGACGCGCTGCTGCTTGCCCGAACCAACGACGCCTTCTGCCGCGAGCGCTGGTCGCGCGGCCTGCTCACATTCGCCGATTTTCAGCTGCTCCCGATCCTCGGGTTGGAAAAACTGCCCTATGTCGCGTCGCTCACGCGGGCCGACGTGCGCTGCATCGTCGTCGACGAGTTTCAAGACTGCAACCCCGCGCAGGTGCGCCTGCTCTCGCTGCTTGCTGGGCCCGCGGCCAGGACGCCCGACATCTGCGTCGTGGGCGACGACGACCAGGGCATCTACGCCTTCCGCGGCGCGAGCGACAGAGCCTTCGACCTCTTCGAGAAGCTCTATCCAGCACCGAAGGTGCTCACGCTTGCCGACAACCATCGCAGCACCGACGCGATCGTGCAGGTTGCCAACCACACCATCTCCCTCGCCTCGCACCGCTTTCGCCCAGACAAATCCATCCGCTCCGCCCGTGGCACGCCCGCAGGCCTACCCGAGCGCGTCGAGCTGCTCACATACGAAGGCCAGGCAGGCTTCGTCGCGGCTGCTGCTGCCCAGGCGGTGCTCGAGCGTGACCGCGCCCGCACAATGGGCACGCCCCTGCTCGATGAGTTTGCGATCATCACAAAGACCAACCGCGAGGCGATGGACATCGCTTCGCTGCTGCGTGCCCACAACGTGCCGCACATCGAGCCCGCGCCGCCCCCGCCCCTCAGCCACCCCGCTGCCCAAGCGACGCTCGCCTGGGCCCGATTTCTGCTCAGCGACCTCGACGCCGCGAGCGCCCTCGACGTTCTTCGCAGCCCGCCCTGGAGCCTGCCCGCGACCGTCGCTGCCGCGCTTTTCTCGCTCCACCGCGAGCTGGATGCCGCCCACGCCCGGGCCTTGCAAGCGGGCGAAGCACGCACGCGCATGCGCCCGAGGTTTGTGAGCGCGTTGCGCACACTCTGCGAGCCGCGCGACGAGCACGACGCAAGCCCGCTGTGGAGCGATGGACTGCTGCGCGCCCTGGACGAAGCGGGCCTGAGCGAGAGCGAGCTGCGGGCCACGCTCGCGAGCGTGCTGCAACTGCGCGACTCGCTGCGAGCCACCGCCCTCAGCAGCCCCGCAAGCGAAGCGCTCGGCGCGATCATCCAAGCCGTTGATCCCATTCATGCTGGCTTGCCCGATGGGCGCGAGCAAGCGGCCCGCGTGCGCGCCGTCGTCAGTCTGCTGTCGGTCGCACGCGCCAAGCAGCCCCGCCTGCCAGCGCCGGGCACGCTCGCAACCTTCCTTGCCTATCTCGATGAACTGCTCGCCCTCGACAGCGACCTGCGCGACCTTCGCGCCACGCAGCTTGATGACGACGCGCCCGAGGAGTTCGCGGGCACAGGCATCGACGTGCCCGATGCGAGCGATCCGCAACCCGCGAGCGCCCAGCCTTCGCGAGCGGCTGAGGGCCGCGTCTCTATCCTTACGGCTCACGCCAGCAAAGGGCTGGAGTTCGGCACCGTGGTGGTGCCTCGCGTCACGCCCCAGCATGGCTACGGCGCAACGCGCGCTCGCAGCGACGATGAAGCACTGCCCGATGGCCTGCTGCCCTTTGGCGAGGACGTGCCCGTCGACGCCGACGAAGCCGCGAAGCGCGCGGCGGATGAATCGCGACGGCTGTTCTACGTCGCGTGCACGCGCGCGAAGCATCGCCTCGTGCTGCTGGGCCCAAAGCTCAAGGGCAAGAGCAAGTCGCAGAACCACTTCTTTCAAGAGCTCTCCAACGCGAGCGCAAGCCTGCCCATCATCGTCGCGCAGGCCCCGCTCGGGCTCGCGGGCGATGGCGAGCAGCAGCCCGTGACGGCAGCCGCGCTTGCAGCCGCGGGCCTCACACCCAGCAATGCCCCGCAGCGCAAGCAAGGCATGATGCAAACGGTGCGTGCCCAGCTTGCGCGGGCGCTCGATGCGTTGCTGGGCACGGGCAGCGACACGGGCGAAGCGCCCGAGCTGCTCGTGGCTCGTGCGCGGGCGCTCGCAAGCCCCGACCCGCTCGCCGCCGCACGCGCCCTGGGCGCGGGGCACGAGAAGTTCGTGCAGTCGATGCAGGACATGGTGGGGCAGGCAGCGCAGCCCGCGGGCATCGCCATGCAGATGCCGCGCATGCCGCTGCACCTGAGCTATTCATCGCTGGAGATGTACGCCGATTGCCCGCGCTGCTGGTATGTCAAGCACGTGATGCGCCTGCCCGATGCCGAGACGCAGGAGCGCACCGTGGGCAACGCGACGCACGCCGCCTTGGAGGCGTTCTATCGCGAGTGGCAAACCGCGGATAGCGAAGGGGCGCCGCTACCGGGCCTTGCGCGACTGCTCGCGCTCGGAGCCCAAGCGTGGAAGCAGCAAGCAACCAGCAGCAGCGAGGGCGAGGCTGGCACCGCGGACCTCGCGCAGATTCGCGCGCTGCTCACCAACGCCCACAGCAAGCTGCACAGCGAGCGCGACCACGTGCTCGAAGTCGAGCAGCACAACCACTTCGCCTTCGAGGTCGATGGCATCGCGCACTCCTTCGATGCGAAGATCGACCGCGTCGATCAGTTGCCCTCGGGCGGACTGCGCGTCATCGACTACAAGACGGGCCACCCAAGGAAGACCCTCCTCACGCCCGAGCCCACCGACATGCAGCTTGCCATCTATGCGATGGCCTTGCTCGCGGCGGACCCGAAACTGGCACTCGACACCTGCGTCGGTGAGTACTGGCTCCTCCGCACGGGCCAGCGCGGCACGATTCGCTTTTCCGACTTTGACCTCGCGGGCGTGCGCGAGGAAATGGCCGGGATGGTGCGGCAGATCGCGCGAGGGGAGTTTGGGGCCAAAGAGGGCTGCGAGCGAGGCCTCTGCGCATTCGTGCCCGATGGTGTCTTTCAGGTTCGCAGGCCTCAATAATCCCGGCTCGCCGATGCGCGAAACTTGCGGGGCGGAGCTTGCGGGGCAAAGGGGCAACCAAAGGGTGACGGCACGACGCTATGAACAAACTCTCTCTGCGAATGCGTGTGGGCAAGCCAAGTGGCGGAGGTGGTTATGCCATCGCGATGGCGGTGGCGGCCTGGGCGGGCATGGCGAGTAGCGTGCTGGCGCAGATCGCGCCGCCACCACCCGTGGAGTTTGACCCTGCCCGCCTGCCCGCAGAGATGCAGCTCACAGCGGTGGGCAGCGAGATGGTGCACGCGGAAGCAGCGACGCCGCGCGTGACAAGGACCGATCCGCTCGCCGAGCCCCTTGCTTTGGAGATGCCAGGCGATGGAGAGATCATCGAAGAGACCATCGACGAAGCGACGGGCGTGTGGAGCGCGTGGCTGAGCAACGGCGTGCGCTTGCACGTCCGCTCCACGCCCGTGCCACCGGGCGTGCCATCACGCGATGCGCAAGTCACGATGCGCATCACGCTCCTTGGGGGCGAAGTGCTGGAAGATGCGAGCACACGCGGGCTCACGGCAGTAGTGGGGGCGATGCTCGCGAGGCCCACCCCCGAGGCATTTCGCGGTGGTGAGGCAGAGCGGGCGCTGCGAGAGCGCTCCGTGGTGTGGCGCTCGGGCAGCGACAAGGACCTGCTGTTTGTCCAAGCGAGCGTGCCGCGGAAATACTTGGGCTGGACGATGCAGTTCTCGCACCTCGCGCTCGCGCAGGCGCAGTTTCGCGAGCGCGAGTTCGTTGCGTGGCAGCGCGAGGCATTTACGAGCGCCCAGGTGCGCTCGCGCGCGACGTGGACGAGCGTCTACGAGCTCGCAAATGCCGCGATGCTCGGGGACGATGTGCGCTGGCAACCG
This sequence comes from Planctomycetaceae bacterium, assembly GCA_027487735.1. Classification (GTDB taxonomy): domain Bacteria; phylum Planctomycetota; class Phycisphaerae; order Phycisphaerales; family UBA1924; genus BJHL01. The sequence goes on from JAIYDA010000100.1 coordinate 14,169, forward strand.
CCAAGCCTCGCCGCAATTGAGAGCTTGAGCGCGACACGAGCGAGTGCATGGCTAAAGCAAGCCGCAACGACCTGGCCCGCCGAGATCGCGATCGTGGGCCCTGTGCAGGTCGAGCAGGTGCGCAGCGACATCCGCCGCTGGCTCGCGTCGCTGCCCAAGCGCGAGCGCGTGGGGACCGACACCTGGGCGGCGCAGCGCGCAGCAAAGAAAGCTCCGCTGCCCTTGGTCCGGCGCGACGAGGTCTTGGCGAGCATCGAGCGTGCGTCGATCGTGCTCGGCGCACCCGCGCCAGACGAGCGAGAAGTGGAGAAGGTCCAAGCCTTGCAAATCGCGGCAGAACTGCTCGAGGCGAGGCTGCGCCGAGCGATCCCGACAGATGCTGCGAAGCTTCGCCAGAGCGAACTGCTCAACTGCGTGGTCACGATGGCTCCCGGTGCCGCGCTCCCCGGCACGGGCTGGTTCTCCGTCGCGCTGCATGCGCGGACGGCAGACCTCGGCCCCGCGCTGGCAGTGGCAGCGCCGATTCTCGACGAGTTTGCAACAAGCGGGCCCGACGAAAGCGAGTTCACGCAAGCGCGCGATCGCATGGTGAAGGAGCTGCGAGCCCGCTGGCAAGGTCAAGAGGTGTGGGTGCAAGCACTCGCAACGAGCACCTATGCTGGGCTCAACCTTGCGGAGTTTGCGAGGCTCCCCGACACGATCGCGGCCCTGACGAGGGAGCGGGTTCACCTGTCATTTCGCGAGGTGTGGGCCAGTCCGGCACCGATTCGCGTAGAGATACTCCCGAAAATCGGACAACGCCCCGGTATTCTGAGACGAATGGGTGAACCGACGAATCGGCAATAGCTGTGAATTCGACCGAGAAACGGCGGTCTGTGCCAGCAAATGTCAAGCTCGCGTTAAGAAATGGCCTTGATTGCGCGAGCATCCCGATGTGTTTGCAAAACTTCATCTGTTTCTAACAAACTTCATTGAAAAGTGCGCCATCATTCGCTGCCTCGGGAAGCGGTCGGGCATCGACCGCCTCGGGCACCTTGCATCGCACGGTCGGCGTCGAGCGCCGCTTGCGTTGTGGGGATTGGATAGTTCGCTTAGAAGGACCACCCACCCATGGCCCGCATGTTCGCACCCTCATCGACCAAACCCCAGCAGGCTCGCGGCTTTACGCTCATCGAACTGCTCGTCGTCATCGCCATCATCGCCCTGCTCATCGGCATTCTGCTTCCCAGCCTCGGCGCTGCTCGCGAGAGCGGCCGCCAGCTCAAGTGCAGCGCCAACCAGCGCGGCGTGCTGCAGGGCATCCTGAGCTACGCCGTGACCTATCAGGACACGATGCCCGCTTCGTACTACTACTCCAACACGACCACCGGCCTGTCGTACGACGCGGCTGATCAGTGCAACACCCCCCAGAACCCCCAGAACGGCTACGTGCACTGGTCATACTTCCTGTTCAACGATGGCAACGTGCCCGAGGATGCGTTCACGTGCCCCAGCTTCTCGACCAATGGCGGCGTGGCCCGCACCAACCCCGGTGCCGACAGCCGCGACTGGGACCTCGGTCAGCAGAACGACCTGGGCAGCGAGACGCCCAGCGACCTGCCCCGCGACCGTCAGGTGAAGCGCATCGCCTTCACGCTGAACGAGGCGATCGTGCCCCGCAACAAGTTCGCGGCCTGCGCAAACTACGCCCGCCGCAATCGTTACGTCCGCCTCGCCGAGGTTGACGCCGAGAGCAAGGGTGGCAGCAAGACGATCCTGGCGGCCGAGTGGGCCATCAGCCGCAACAACGCGGCGATCAGCAACGCGGCCTCGCTTGGCAGCGGCAGCAACCCCAGCGGCTTCGTGATCAAGAGCCACCGCCCCGTGACCCCCATCGTGGGTCTGAGCGCTGGTATCGACATCCTCGAAGAGGCCCCGCTGGGCAACATCGCTCGCTACGCCTACTTCAGCGACGAGCAGGTGAACGCCAACTGGAAGCAGTCGATGGGCAAGTTCACGAACAACTGCCAGAACACGCTCGACAGCGGTGCGTTCTCGGCCAGCGTTGTCGGTCGCCACCACAAGGGTCAGGATGACTTCGGTGGTTCGGGCAACTTCGGCTTTATGGACGGTCACGTCGAGAACAGCACGATCGCGAAGACCATGACGCAGCGCCTCTGGGGCGAGCGCGTCTGGAGCGTGACGGGCGACAACCGCATCCGCCAGCCCAACCCCAGCACGCCATAAGCGTGCCTGACTCGGCCGCGTAGGCGACCTGTGAGCCCATCTTATTCACTCGATCCGAAACGCCAGGGCTTGCCCCTGGCGTTTTCTTTTTGCTTTCAAGGAACATCGTCTGACAACTGATCTTTGCGCAATGTGAACATATATGAAGACCACACGCCCTTGGCGCAAAGATTACTTCAATTGCGTCGAGCCCCGTAGAAGACTGCACGCGAGCGATGCATACTTCCCCTGGAGGGGAGCGTGCGCTCCCTAGAGATGCCCTGATCGTAAACCCCTGTCCGCAAGAGAGATCACCCATGAAGACCTCCCACCTGCTGCTGCTTGCCCTGACGGCCGGTTCGGCCGCCTCAGTGGCTTCGGCCCAACCCTTCGTCGTCAACTCGTTCGGTGCCACGCTGCTCGAGACCCTGTTCACTGCCCCCGCCGTGACGAACGACTACCTGGACATCGACGGTGACGGCAACGCCACCCGCCTGAACAACCTGCCCGACAACCTCGCCACGCAGCTCCCCGGCGCGGCGACGGTCGGCTTCGTGCCCGGCAACTACTTCGTGCACCAGTACCGCGCCATCGGCTCGGTGAACGGCCTGCAGGAGCTCATCGACTGGGGTGGTCGCCGCACGACCGCTCCGTTCGGCTCCTACGCCACGACCGACCAGTTCACGATCGGCATGCGTCTTGATGCGGCCTCGGCCGCCCGCACGAACCGCGTGGTCTTCGTCGCCAACGGCGCAGGCAGCGGCAACTGGTTCAACACCGCGAACCCGGGTGGCGTTCCCTTCCGCAGCTCGACGACCGGCACCTTCGTTGCTCAGCCCTGGACGGCCAACGGCTCGCCCAGCACGGGCGGCGTTCGCAACGACCTGGCTCCCATCGACGTTGCCAGCATCTGGGGCGTGACCCAGGCCGGCAGCCCCAAGTGGGACCGCAAGCCCAACACCAGCGGCTACGGCACCAGCCCCGAGAACAGCCTCGCGATCGGCAGCGGCACGGGCCGCTTCGCTGGCGGCACCAGCAACCGCATGGTCGACCTCGTTGAGGGCTTCAACCTCGATGGGTACAACGGCGGCGCGGACGACAGCAAGACGATCTTCGACACCGAGTTCACCTTCGCTCCGATTCCCGCGTACGCCAACTACGGCACGGGCCTGGTCGAGGCGACCTACACCGATCTGCAGCACCTGTTCGTCACGGGTCGCCGCGAGAACGGTGAGAACCTGATGATCGTCACCCGCGACGTCGGCAGCGGCACGCACAACGGCATCATGAACAGCCTTGGCATCGACCCCAGCTGGGGCACGGGCGAGAACGTCGGCCAGCTGAACACGCAGGTCGAGCACCAGCAGCTCGGTGCGCAGTTCATCCCCGGCAACAAGGGCGGCTCGGGCGCTCTCGAGAACACCCTCCGCAACGCCCGCCTGGGCGTGGGCTACTCGGGTGGCGAGCGTTGGCAGAACAACAGCATCTTCCAGTTTGCTGAGATCCTCGCCGTCCGCAACAACCTCGGCGGCCGCACGGCTGGCGACTTCGCTCGCCCGACCATGGACCGCCTGGTGAACAACGGTCTGACTGGGCAGATCGACCCGAGCACGGGCGTTGCCTACACCCGCGACGGCTTCCGCCTCGGCGGTCGCGCGATCGTGGCGACGATCGGCGATCCTCGTCAGACGACAGCTGCCAACGGTGGCTACGGCTTCATCGCTGGTGAGACCAACCCCGGCACCCCCGCGATGGAGAACGTCCACGCTGCGAAGTTCGTGAACAACCTCAGCCGCAGCACGGCGGCCTTCAACGCCCTGCCCGGCAGCGACGACACCGTCTTCTCGCCCGGTGAGTTCGTGGCCGCTCGCTTCATTCCGCTGAACGCGACCGACTACGTGCAGACCCTCACGGACGGCACGGTGTTCGCACCGAGCACGGTCCTGAGCCAGACCCTGCAGAACTTCCAGCTGAGCAACGGCATCAGCACCTTCGTGACCAACAACGCCCGCTACGCCACGGCGTACGTCGCCGATTCGAGCCGCAACGGCCGCAACCCCACCCGCTTCGGCAGCGCTTCGCTCGCGACCACCACGGTCTACAGCGACGGCACCGCTGCGGTTGCTTCGGGCGACCCCGCCTTCGGCTACCTGGCTGACGACGGCACGACCCGCCTGACCTACAACGTCGCGAGCAACACCCGCAACCGCATCGCGGGCGACTTCGACGGCAACGGCCTCCGCGACGTGAACGATGCCGAGTGGCTCGTGCGTGCGTGGATCGAGCGTAACGGTGGCGCGAACATCACGCTGCCGAGCTTCACGGGCGCGAACCCTGGCAGCGGCACCGCTGGCAGCCTCGCCAGCTTCGAAATCCTGGGCGACTTCACGGCGGACGGCAACTTCGGTCGCCGTCAGAACGGCGGCACCCCCGCCTCGCCGATCTGGATCGCTGATCGCGATGACGCCCGCTACTTCGCGGACGGTCTGGCGATCGCGGTGAGCGGCCCGAACGCTGGCAAGCTTGACCGCAAGGCTGGCTTCACGGCGATCGACAACGCTTGGCTGGCCTTCGGCGCTGGCAGCGGTGCGTTCGCTGGTGCAAACTTCTTCGGCACCACGAAGGCGACCGGCACGGCGTACGCGGCTGGCGACAGCCGTGGCGACATCGTCGGCACCGGCACCAACGTTCCTGGCTACAACCCCGTGCACAGCAACGGCGTGATCAACGCGGCCGACGTGAACTACGTCAGCACGCAGATCCGCCTCGCTGCTGACCGCAGCGTGGAGTGGAGCAACCTGGACGAGGCGCAGAGCGCCGACCTGAGCGCCGACATCAACGGCGACCTGGTCATCAACTGTGCCGACATCACCGAGCTGGTTGTCGTGATCCTGGGCACCGATATCAAGGACCTGAACCTTGACGGCACCGTGACCGAGGCCGACAAGGCCATCGCTGAGGCGAACGTGGGCGTGGCGAACGCGACCTGGGGCCAGGGCGACGTGAACTGCGACGGCGTGGTCGACGCGGCCGACGTGGCACTGTTCGGCGGTGGCCTGCCCGCTTGCGGCAGCATCGACTTCAACGGTGACGGCCTGTTCCCCGATGACAGCGACCTCATCGAGTTCCTCACGGTTCTCGCTGGTGGCGACTGCACCACCGGCACCTGCGGCAGCATCGACTTCAACGGCGATGGCCTGTTCCCCGATGACAACGACCTCGTGGACTTCCTGACGGTGCTCGCCGGTGGCACGCCCACCAGCTGCACGCCATAAGGCGGTTCTGGTCGGTTGTCTTCACACACACATCACTTCGCACCGCGGCCTCGTAAGGGGCCGCGGTGTTTTTTGTTGAGCGGGGGTTTGTGCTGGTGGGGCGAGAGTCTGCGCGGCATTCGCCATTCGCCATTCGGCATTCGGTCTTGGCCTCGGTCTTCGCCTCGGGCTTGGGGGCGGAGGGTGTGACTCAAGAGCCTGGTCTGGTCTTTCCGCTCGTCGCTCCCCGTTCGCTGTTACCTGCTCCCCGTTCCCCGCATCTCCCCGTTCCCCGCATTGCCTCACACGAAGAACAGCGTCAACGCCGAGAGCGCGATCCACAGGCCCGCAGCCAGCACCAGGGCGCGCCAGCCCACTTGGCGGAGGGCATCGCGCGAGAGCCCGAGCCCAATGAGAAAGAGCGCGAGCGAAAAACCCACGAGCAGCACGATGTCGAGCGTGGGCTTGATGACAGCGACCTGAGGAAAGAGCGTGCGAAGAAGGCTGCACCCGACGAAGCCGAAAATGAAGTAGGGAAAGCCCGCGAACTTCTGGCGGAGCGTGAGGGCGGGTGCCTTGCCTGGCGCGGCTTGGGTGCGCTCCGCGCGCCGCATGTACCACGAGGCGAGGAACACGAGCGGCACGATCCAGATGACGCGTGTGAGCTTCACGACCTGCGCGGTGTCGAAGGCGACTCCTGAGCCGGGCGTGAGCACATAGGCCTTGCCCGCCGCTGCCACGCTGCTCATGTCATGAATCGCCACGCCTGCCCAGGTGCCAAACTGCTCTTCGGTAAGGCCTATGGCGTGGGCGATGGGCGGGAAGACGAACAGGGCGACGGCGTTGAGCAAGAACACGCAGCCCGTGCTGATTGCCATCGCGCTGGGGGTTGCGCCGATTGCTCCGCCCACGGCAGCGATCGCGCTGCCGCCGCAGATTGCGGTGCCGCTGGAGATGAGCAGCCCGACCTCGCGCTCGACCTTCAGGAGCTTGCCCGCAAGCAAGCCCAGGGCGAGGGCACCGAAGATGGTGCCCACAGCGAGCAGCACCCCCTCGGTGGCGGCTTTGGCGAGCATCTGCAGGTCGATGCGTAAGCCGCTGGCGATGATGCACGAGAGCATCGCAACGCGTGAGAGCTTGCGGGCGTGCTTCTTGAGCCAGGGCCAGCCCGCGAGCAGACCCGCAAGCCCCAGGGCCATGCCCACGAGCAGGGCGACCCAAGGCTTCGACCAGGGCCCGCAGACCGCGATGCACGCCGCCACGAGGCCAAGCACGATGGGGGGCGAGGGGCGGGGGGCCGGGGTGGGGGCGCTGGGGGGCACTGGACGGCAACGTAGCGGGGCTGCGGGCGGGCGAGAGAAAGTTGCGGCAGATTGTGTCAGGTGCCATCGGGGGCGTGCTAGGGGCTAGGGCAGGCGTGGTTCGCGGCTGGTGAAGCTGGGCAGAGTCTGGCAATGTGCAGCGGAGCTCGGTGGTCGGGGGCGGGGGGCGTGCACGACGCTCCCCGCCCGACTGCCTGAAGGCTTCATTCGTCAATCGGGTGCGGGATGGAGCTCGGCGTGCGTGGCGTGCTTCTCGTGGTGGTGATGGCCCTTCTTGGAGGTGTGCGATGATGAAGTCAACGGTTGCCCTGGCGTTGGTGGCGTGTGCGGGCGCGGCGAGCGGCACGCGGGCTGACTTGAGCTACGCGTTCGTCTTTGGAGAGCCAGCCGAGATCACGAAGAATGGCTCCGCAGTGTTTGCGAACGGCGCGTATGAGCTCACGACCGCAGACGGGCAAGCAGGCAGCATGTTTCATGCGGACAAGCAGCAGGTACGAGACGGTTTCCACAGCATCTTCTCGTTTCGAATTGGTCAGGCATCGATCTTGGGCGATGGCCTGGCGTTCGTCTTGCACAACGACCCCGCAGGCGTGGCGGCCTTGGGGAATGCCGGCAGCGGGCTTGGCTATGAAGGCCTGACGAGCGCACTCGCGATCGAGATCGACACGTTCTCGTTTCACAATCCTGAGGACCCACAGAGCGAGCCCCCTGCCATCCACGTCGCGCTGCACACCGGGGGCAACGACCCGGTGAGCTCGGAAGGTGGCTCGACGGTGGCGTTTGCGATCTTGAACCTGCCCCTGGATCGACTTGGGTCGGACGTGAACGTTGCCGTGACATACGTGCCGCCCGACCCCGATGAGCCGGGCAGCGAAGGCAACCTGCAGGTGTGGGTGGAGGAGCAGGAGATGCTCAACGTCGACATCGACCTGGGCAACATCACCGATGTCGGGCTGGATGGCGACTCGATCGTCGATGAGAATGGCTTCATGTTCATGGGGTTCACGGCGTCGACGGGGCTTGCGGACTCCACGCACGTCATCACCGACTGGACGGTGCGCGACAACACGGGCCGGTCCTGCGTCGAGCCACAATGGCACCTTGCATCGTGGGGAAGCGGCAGCGACGGCACGAACTTCAGCGCAGCTTTCACCGTCGAGGTGAGCGGCTCGCGCCCGATCGCATTCTCGTGGCTGAAGGACGACGTTGAGCTCGATCCCAACGCCGACCCGACGCGCATCGTGGGTGCGGACTCTCCGCGCCTCACCATCGCCCCCGCGACGATGGCCGCGGACTCTGGGTTCTATCGCCTGCGGGCAGTGAATGCCTGCGGAACGATGGACATGGACAACTTCATGCGCTTCGGGATCGAGAACGAGTGCAACGACATCGACTTCAACAACGACGGGCTCTTCCCAGACGACAACGACCTGATCGCGTTCCTCGCGGTGCTGGCGGGTGGCGACTGCCCGGGCAGCGTGTGCGACCCTCTCGACTTCAACAACGACTCGCTCTTCCCCGATGACAGCGACCTCATCGCCTTCCTGCGTGTGCTGGCGGGCGGTTCGTGCGCCGAGTGAGCGGACGCTGGCAAAGGCGTGGGCAAAGCGTGCGTGAGGCGAGTGCTAAACTTGGTACATCACGCACGCAACCGTCCATCAGTCTGCCTCTGGCTCGGCGCACGCCGAATGCGCCAGGGCAGACTTTGCCGTGGGCGGCATGGGGTGCGGGGCCTGCGCCGCACGCATCGAGTCCCGAGTTGGCAAGCGCCAGGGCGTGGTGCGGGCGAGCGTGAACTTCGCGACCAAGGTCGCGAGCGTGTGGTATGACCCCGCAAGCATCGAGGCGTCGGGCATCGTCCGCGAGATCGAGGGGCTCGGTTTTTCCGCCGCGTTACAGCAGGTGCGCAGCGGGGCCACAAACTCGGGCGATGCCGGTGGCGATGACCTCGCGAGCACGCTGCGGGCCAGCGATGCGGCGCACGCGCGTGAGCAGCGAGTGCTTCAACGCCAGCTCATCGTTGGCGGCGTGCTCACGCTCCCCTTGCTCGTCATCGCGATGTCGCACGGGTCGATCCCGTGGCTCGCGGGGCCATCGATGCACTGGGTGCAGATGGTGCTCGCAACGCCCGTGGTGCTCGGGTGCGGCAGCAGGTTCTTTGTCAGCGCGTGGCGCGGCGCGGTGCGCGGAGCCGCGAACATGGACACGCTCGTGGCACTCGGCGCCGGTGCGGCGTACGCATACTCGGTGGTCGCGACGATCGCGCCGGGTCTGCTGGGGCAGCACGCTCACTCGGGGCAGACAGAGTTGATGCAGGCCCCGGTCTACTTTGAAGCCGCCGCAGTCATCATCGTGCTCATCCTGCTCGGCAAGCTGCTCGAGGCACGCGCGACCTGGCGCGCGACGGGCGCGATCCGCACGCTGCTCAGCTTGGAGGCCAAGACCGCGTGCATCGCAAGCGCGGAGGGCGAGGCGATGGTGCCGCTTGCGGCGGTCGTAGCGGGTGATGTCGTGATCGTGCGACCCGGGGAGAAGGTGCCCGTGGATGGCCTGGTGCAGAGCGGCGCGTCGGCAGTCGATGAATCGATGCTCACAGGCGAGAGCCTGCCCGTGGAGAAGGGGCCAGGCAGCAGCGTGTTTGGGGCGACGCTGAACACCTCGGGCGTGCTGCGCATCGTCGCAACAAGCGTGGGCGAGGCGAGCAGCCTGCATCGCATCGCGATGCTCGTGCGGCAAGCGCAAGGCAGCAAAGCGCCGATCGCGCGGTTTGCCGATCGCGTAAGCGGCGTGTTTGTGCCTGTGGTGCTGGGCATCGCGCTGCTCACGGTGGCAGCGTGGCTTGTGTGGGGGCCTGCGGAAGGAGGCGTGCGTGCCGCGCTCGTCGCGGGCGTGTCGGTGCTCATCATCGCGTGCCCCTGTGCGCTAGGGCTCGCAACGCCCACGGCGATCATGGTCGGCACCGGGCGCGGGGCCGAGCGGGGCGTGCTGTTTCGAGGCGGCGAGACGCTGGAAGCGGCCCATCGCGTGGACGTGCTGGTGCTCGACAAGACAGGGACGATCACGCAAGGCAAGCCCAGCGTCACGGCCGTGCGCGTGCTGCAAGGTGCGGGCATGCAGCGCGAGGAGATGCTCGCCCTCGCCGCGAGTGCCGAAAGCGGCAGCGAGCACCCGATCTCTCGCGCAATCGTGCAAGCGGCGCAGCATGATGGGCTGCGCGTGCGCGAGCCGCAGGCATTCATCGCGCGCGTCGGGCTGGGTGTCGAGGCGGTCGTGCACGGGCGTCGCGTGCTCGTGGGCAAAGCAAAGCTGCTTGCGGAGCACGGCGTGACGCTGCTTGCAGACAGCGAGCACGTGGATGCACGCGGAGATGCGTTCACACGCGTGCACGTCGCGGTGGATGGTCGCGCGGTGGGCACGATCGCTGTGAGCGATGTGCTGCGGCCCGAGGCGAAGGAAGCCGTGGCGGCGATGCGGGCGGCCGGGGTGCGCGTGCTGATGCTCACGGGCGACAACGAGGCGGTGGCAGCAGCGGTCGCCAGCGCGGTGGGCATCGACGAGGTGCGAGCCGGGCTGCTACCCGCAGACAAGGCCGAGTTCGTGTCGCAGCTTCGCGCCAAGGGGCATCGCGTCGGGATGGTGGGCGATGGCATCAACGATGCGCCCGCGCTCGCGAGCGCCGATGTCTCCTTCGCGATGGGCAGCGGCACCGACGCAGCGATCGACGCAGCAGGCATCACGCTGCTGCGGTCGGACCTGCGAGCAGTAGGGGAGGCACTCGCGCTCTCCCGCGCGACGATGCGGACGATCCGGCGGAACCTGTTCCTCGCGTTTGCTTACAACGTCGCGGCGATCCCGATCGCGGCTGGCGTGCTCTACCCGTTCACAGGATGGCTCCTCTCCCCCATGATCGCGAGCGCAGCGATGGCCCTCAGCAGCGTGAGCGTCGTGCTCAGCAGCCTTCGGCTTCGCGCTTGGCGATACCAATGAGTTTCCCAGGGCAAAGCCCCTGATAAACAAACCTCAGCGCCACCCGTTCCCCCTCTCTTGCTTCTTGCTTCTTGTTTCCTGTTCCCCGTTCCCCGTTCCCCCTCCCCCTCACGGCACCACATGCAGCGGAGCCCCCGGGCCCAAGTTCCAGCCCATGAAGTACCACACCAGCAGGAAGCCTGTCCAGCACACAAACAGCACCACGCTGTAGGGCAGCATGAGGCTGATGAGGCTGCCCAGCCCCGCGTTCTTCTGATACTTCTGCAGCACGAGCAGGATGATGAGCAGATAGCTGTTCAGGGGCGTGATGATGTTCACGACGCTATCGCCAATCCGATACGCCGCGGTGGTGAGCTCGGGGCTAATGCCCACGAACATGAACATCGGGATGAAGATCGGGGCCATGACGCCGAACTTGCTGAGCATGCCGCTGAGCGCGAAGTCTGCGAGCACGACGATGAGCACAAACAACACGAGCAGCACGGGCACGGGGAGGTTGGCCTCCACGAGCAGGCCTCCGCCCGCGTACGCGAGCATGCGGTCCAGTCGGGTATAGCCAAAGTACGCGACGAACTGGCTCATGAAGAAGGCGATGGTGAGCACGGGCACGAGGTTGCGAATGCCGTGATAAAAGCCATCGACCAGGTCCTTCTGGCTGCGCAGCGTTCCGGTCACGATGCCATAGACAATACCGGGAATCAGGAACGTAAGGAAGATGATGGGCACGATGACGTGCGACCAGCGCGTGCCCGGGCTCTCGCTCATGCGGGGCTTGCCGCCAACGGCAACCGCCTCGGCACCATCAGGAAATGTCACGGTGCCATCCGGAGCCTTCGCACCTTCTGGGGTGTACAGCCGCTGCTCGGCGGGCGTCTCCAGCATCGTGCTGGGGGGCAGCACCTTGATGGGCTGCTGCGCCAGCACCGTGTCGTTGTTCAGGCGGGGCACGCCATGACCAGACAGCGGCGCACCAGGAATCAGAATGAGGGCCGCAAACGTGCCGAGCACCGCGGCCATCGCGATCATCGCGAACGTCAGGCCCCGCTTTTCGGTGCTCGTCAGGGCCATGGTGCTGGCCTTGGGGATGTCGGGGTCAGTCAGCGGGTTGCGCAACTTCATCATGCGCGGCTCGACGATCTTGTCCGTCACAAACCAGCCACCCAGCATCACGATGAACGCGCTCGCAGCCTTGAAGTAGGCATTATGCAAGATCGTGAGCGTGTAGTCGGGCGTGATAACGCGTGCCGCGTCTTGCGCAAACCCCGTGAGCGCACCATCGCCACCCGTCGGAAAGAACCCGCCGCCAAACCCGCCTGCAACGCCCGCGAAGGCCGCCGCGAGCCCAGCGATGGGGTGCCTTCCCACTGCAAGGAACAACGCTGCCGCAAGCGGCGGCAGAATGACATATCCCGCGTCGCTCGCAACGCTGCTGTTGGCACCGATGAGCACGATCATGGGCGTGAGGAGGCGTTTGGGCGTGATGAACGCGAGGGCCCGCATCATCACCGCGAACAACCCGAACTTCTCGGCAAGGCCTATGCCCAGCATCGCGACAAAGATGAGCCCCAGCGCGGGCGTCGTCGTGAAGTTGCGCAGCATGCTGCTAAACATCCAGTAGACGCCATCGCCCGTCAGCAGGCTGCGCGGGGTGATCGCTGCACCAGAGTTCACCAGCTCCGTCACATACTTGCCCTGCTCATCCTTCTTTTTCACCATGATCGGTGCGCCCGCAGCATCGACTTGCGGCGTGCCCGCGCTATCCACCTGCTGCACCATCACCACCTGCGGCCTGCGGGGTTGCACGCTCCAGCCCAAGGCACTGCCCACCGCGCTGAGCACAATCACCAGTGCCGCCAGGATGACGAAGATGAGCGCAGGCTCGGGCAGCTTGTTGCCCGCCCACTCGATCCAGTCGAGGATGCTCTTCTTGCCTTGTGGAGAAGCCGGCACGGGCGCATTGTCCATAGCAGCAAGCCTACCCAAGGAAAGCGCGGGAAACGTCGGACCAGTTGGTCGGCTATCGTGGGGGCGGTGCGGGGTGATGGGCTTTGGAGCAACTCTGCATGGCGACCCCAACCACCCAGCCAACGCTCTCAGTTCCGGATGCCGTGCGCAACGGTCCGCACATGCTCGGACACCCGATGGGCTTGTTCCTGCTGTTCTTGGTGGAGATGTGGGAGCGATTCAGCTATTACGGCATGCGGGCGTTGCTCGTGCTCTATCTCGTGCGGGCCGTGACGGGCGACGAGAAGGGCTTTAACCCCGGGCGCGGGTGGACGGAGAGCGAAGCCAACACGCTGTACGGCTGGTACACAGGCCTTGCCTACCTCTTTCCGATTCTGGGCGGGTTGATTGCCGACAAGCTGATCGGCACGCACCGAAGCATGCTGGTGGGTGGGCTGCTCATCACCATCGGGCACATCGTGCTGGGCGTGTCGGGCCTTGGGGGCATGGCGAACAGTGCGGCAGGCATGAGCCTGTTCATCACCGGACTCGCGATCATCGTCGTGGGCACGGGGCACTTCAAGCCCACCGTCAGCGTGATGGTGGGGCAGTTGTACGAGCAGAAGGACGCACGTCGCGACGGCGCGTTCACCATCTTCTACATGGGCATCAACCTCGGCGCCTTCTTGTGCGCGTTCGTCTGCGGCACGCTGGGCGAGAAGGTGGGCTGGCACTGGGGCTTCGGTTCAGCGGCTGTCGGCATGCTGCTTGGTCTGCTGCTCTACGTCTTTGGCAAGCCCAAGGTGCTGGCGGGCATAGGCGAAGCACCAGAGAAGGTTGGGGCGGGCAAGGCGACGAGCATTGCCCTGGCGTGCATGGCCGTGGGCCTCGCGCTGTCGGCGGTGGTGGGGCTTGCGTTCCATCGCGGTGTGTTTGGCGATCTGAACACCTGGATGAACGACATCGCTACGAACAAGCCAAAGCTCGGTTGGACGATCATCGGCGTGATGCTCGCGGGGATTCTGGGCTGGGTCACGTGGTTCCTCAGCAAGAACAGGCCCGAAGATCGGGGCCCGGTGCTCAGCATCTTCATCTTCATGTTCTTCAACGCCTTTTTCTGGATCGCCTTCGAGCAGGCGGGCAGCAGCGTGAACGTGTTCACCGAGCAGAGCACCGACCGCTTCGTGGGCACCTTCGAGGTGCCCGCCACGTGGTTCCAATCCATCAACCCCGCGGTCATCTTCACGCTCGCGCCGCTGTTTGCCCTCATCTGGACCAAGCTAGGCAAGCGCAACATGAACCCAAGTCAGCCCGTGAAGATCGCGCTGGGGCTCATCTTCCTGGGCCTTGGCTTCTTGTTCATCACCTGGGCGGGCGTGCAAGCCAAGAGCGGAGCCAAGGCCGCGATGTGGCTGGTCTTCATGACCTACTTCTGGCACACGGTTGGTGAGCTCTGCCTCTCGCCAACGGGCCTCAGCTACGTCACGAAAACCGCCCCCGCGCGGTTCGTCAGCCTGCTCATGGGCATCTGGTTCGTCAGCAGCTTCATCGCCAACTTGGGCGGAGGCCTCATCGCCGCACGCGTCACCGACATCGAGAGCGGCAAAATCTCCCTCCCCTGGAGCTTTGGTGGACGAGCCGACTTTTTCTTCATGTTCGTCGTCAGCAGCATTGGTGCGGGGCTGCTCATCCTCATCCTCACGCCCCTGCTCAAGAAGCTCATGAGGCCGGGAGTCGACTAAGCGCCCGCGCGGAGAAAAGCCCGCTCAGACCGCGCCGAAGGCCTCGCGAGCATGCAGCTGTCCTGCTGCCCCGCGTACGTCGCGCCTTCGCGTGTCGGGCCCTCGCGCTCACGCCAACCCCGTCGACCCAAACCCCCCGCTCGCCCGCTGCGTGCTCTCCAGCTCCGGCACCTCCAGCACCCTCGCCTGCGCCACGGGCGCGACGACCAGCTGCGCCATCCGCATGCCATGCTCCAGCGTGAACGCGGCCTGCGAAAAGTTGATCAGTGCCACCCGCAGCTCGCCCCGATAGTCGCTGTCGATCGTCCCCGGCGCGTTGGGCACGCTGACGCCGTGCTTGGTGGCAAGGCCCGAGCGAGGCCTCACCTGCCCCTCAAACCCCGCCGGGATCGCAACCGCCCACCCCGTCGGCACGATCACAATCTGCCCCGGCGCGATCATGATCGAGCCTTGCCCCTCGGGCAAGCACGCGGCAAGGTCCAGCCCCGCGCTCCCCGCCGTCTGATACGCGGGCACCGTGGCACGAGACGAAAGGCGTTGCAACCGAAGCTCAGGCATCTGCATCCCCCCAAGATAGCCCCTCCGCGTACCCCCACGCTCCCGCGTGGGGCTTCGCATCTCCATTCCCCACGCAGCCTCCCGCCCATGCACTCACTCCAGCGCGCGCGCCATGGCTCAAAAAATCCCCCGCGCGCCGTGACTGAAAAAAACTTCTCGCTTCCCCCTCCCTCCCCAAACCACCCCATTTTCCCGCTGTGTTCTGAACGTTTTCCCCAATCCCCCGCACCCCTCGCACCCCTCCCGCTCCCCGCCGCGCGCGCGCGCCCCGGCTCGAACCCCCCTCTCAGCGAGGCCCTGCCCCTGCACCGCCTCGCTCGCTCCGCGGCATCGCGGGCTCGAACGGAAAGGCACTTGGGATGGTCAGCTCTCCCCGCCGTTCGCGCCCGCGCGGCTTCCCGCGCAGCCTGCGAGTCGCACCGCACACAAAGCAAGGCCCGCGGTAGGCTCTCGCGAACGCGCGCACCCATCGCCATGACCGTGCAGACTGATGGTCGCCCCGCGCAAGCGGATGCGACGAAGCCGCAGGCCGCACCAAGTGACAGTGCAAAAGCACACAACCCATGACCAGGACGACGGCGAAAGCCACCGTCCTGGTCATGTGTTTTTGTTGCACACTCCCATCCCCCGCGCACGCACACAACGCGTGCCTATCTTTTCCCATGCCCACCACCGCGGAAGGCTTCTCGCAGCGAGCGACCATCCTCAAGGGCGACCTCGTGTCGCAAGGGTCGCGCGTGCTCAGCACGCTCGAGCTCGCCTTCGCCGCGTTGTTCGGCCGCGATGAAGCACTCGCAAAGCGCGCAATCGCTTCCGACGACGCGATCGACAGTGCCGACGTGCAGATCGAGCAGAACGCGGTGCAGCTGTTGCTGGATGCGACGCACGCGGGCCTCGCGCTCGAGGCCCGCCAGCTCCGCGAGATTCTCACGATCGTGAAGGCCAACAACGAGCTCGAACGTATCGCCGACGTCGCGGTCGATGTTGCCGAGCTCGTGCCCCCGCTCTCGCGCGGCGCCACGCCCTTTCCCGACACGTTCCGCGTGCTCGCAAACAGTTGCGTCGGCATCCTGCGCGACACGAACGCCAGCTTCGCCCGGGGCGACGCCCAGCTGGGCAACATCGTGCTGCAAAGCCAGCACGCCGTGTGGGCCTTCAAGAGCGCGCTCGTGCACGAAGCTGAGCAGAACCTCGCGAAGGGCACCCTCACGCCCGAGTTTGCCGTGCATCTCGTCGAGATCGCTGGGCTGTGCGAGGTGCTCGCAGACCACTGCACGAACATCGCCGAGCAGGTGATCTACCTCTCCACCGGCGCGATCGTGCGTCACACCGAGAGCGCATGGGTGCGCGTCGGACACTCGTCGTAGCACGCGCTCGCGCGAGAATCTTGTCGATTGCCCTTGCACGCGATTGCATCATGCGTTACATTCCTTGCGGTGGTGCATCGCGCCCGCGCGCTCGTCTGTGCGTGGCAGCTTGCGATGCTCCGCCCCTGAGGAGTAGCCCACATGGCGAAGAAAGCGAAGAAGAAGGCGTCGAAAAAGGCCGCAAAGAAGGCCGCGAGCAAGCCACTGGCCAAGACTTCAAACAAGCCAGCCGCGAAGAAGCCTGCTGCAAAGAAGGCCTCGAAGAAGACCACCAAGAAGGCCGGCAAGAAGGCCGGCAAGCGCACCACCCACCGCAGCAGCACCGGCACCAAGCTCTACGCCGTTCGCTCGGGCGATGGCACCTTCAAGGACATCCAGACCTACAAGCGCGCCCACGGTGCCGACATCCGCAAGAACTCCGCCGCCGAGGCCGCAGCCGAAGCGCAGGAAGACGGCAACTAAACGTCCACCGTTCGCGACCGTGCGTCTCTCAATGATCGACGCACACTCTGCGAGCGGATCGAACGTGTGCTTCGCCCGGTGCAACCTTGCTGCGCCGGGCGTATTCGTTTTTTCCCGCCTCGATCCTCTCCGCGCGAGCGCGAGGGGCCGTGTGCTCGTCTCACGCGAGTATGATCGCCCGCCCGACGTCCCCCTTCGGTGAGAAAAGTCCTCCGATGACTGCCCCCTCCCCAACACCGCTCTACACCTCACAGCGTCTCGACGCGTCCTTCGCGGCAGGCAGCGCAGGGCCTGCCGTTGCCATCCTCCGCCTCGAAAAACTCACCGAGTTTGACACGCAGCCCCTGAACACCGACCTCGACGCGTTTGCGGGCAAAGCCGCCTGGCGCATCGCCCTCGACTGTTCGCAGGTGCAGCTCATCACGAGCGCGGGCCTGGGCTGGCTGCTGCAACAGCGAAAGAAGGCCGACGCAGCCAAGGGCAAGCTCGTGCTCTTTGGCCTCTCACCCGAGCTGCTCGGTCTGCTGAAGGCCACACGCCTCAACACGCTCCTGCCGTGCGTGAAGGACCGTGCCGCGGCGATTGCTTCGCTGTAGTCGCAACGCTCCCACGGCCCGTTCCAAATGCCGCACCCGCGCGGCGAACCCAAACAAGCCCGCTCCGCATCACTCCCAGCGCGTCGCATCCAGCCCCGGCATGCCGCGCCACTCGCGCACCGTCGTGCCCTCCAAAAACCAGATGCCGGTCGTGCCGTTCGCGGTGTTGAACCAGAACAGGTCGGTCGTGCCATCACCATTGAAGTCGCCACTGCCCTTGATGCGCCATGCCCCCGCCACCAGTGGCAGCGTAGCAGCCCGCGAGATGCCAGCGCTGGTGACAACAAACGCCTGATTCTCGCCCGTCGTGGTGTTGCGCCACAGAATGTCCGCGCCGGCGTTGCCGCCGCTCATGCTCGTCGTCACGACATCGCCCAGTCCCTGCACCTCCCAAGGCGAGGCAAGCTGAATGCCCAGGCTCTGCCATCGCAGCACGCCCGCGTCACGCATGTACCACACGCCCAGCTCGTTCGTGCTGCCGTTGCGCCACAGCAAATCGCCCGTGCCGTCCGCATCGATGTCACCCCCCGCCACAATCCGCCACGCCGGATCGACGGCGGGCAACACGCTCCACGCCGCGACCTGTCCATTCTCGAGGCGCCACAGCACGTGCAGCCCCTGCGGATTGCGCCAGATGATGTCCGCATCGCAATCGCCATCGACATCGGCACTCGCGAGCACCAGCTCCCACGGCGCGCCGTTGGTCGCCGGGCACGTGGTGGTGGGGCCCACCGGATGCGGGCGCAGGTTCCAGCCCACAAACTGCCCTGCACGAAAGCTCCACGTCACGATCTGCCCCGAGTCGCTGAGGCAGCTACCCCCTGAGCCCTGCGCGAGCGTGGGCTTTGCCCGCCACAGCACGTCGGGCCAGCCGTCCTTGCTCCAGTCGTTGCTGCACGCCGCAGGGCGAACCGGCGCAGCACCCACGCGGCTCCAGCCCACCGCATCCAGCAGCACGAGGTCCTGCTCGCGGAGGAACGACGGCGCGAAGGTTCGCCCCTCGCCAATCACGGGCTGCATGATGCCGCTCGCAAGCACGGGGTCGAAGCTCACTTGGCGGAGGTGGCTCGCCTGATAGACGTTGCCATCGCTCATGCGGATGCGCGTGTCGCCCACGACGCTGTGCACCAGGTCGGTCCCTCCGCTCGCGTTGTCCACCTCGCGGGGCGTCGTCGAGAAATCTGCCTGCGAGTCGGGGTTGGTGTCTCCAAGCCCTGCGCGGTCCTGGTTCGCAAAGCGGAAGAGGTCGAGGCTCGTGATCGTCGTCGCCCCGCTCACCTCGGCGTTGCTGTCAAACCCCATGAGGTGCGCCACCTCGTGCACGATCACATCCACGAGGCTGACCTGGCCCGGCGTGATGCCATCCACCGGGGTTTCATCCCAGTTTGCGTTGGACGCAAAGCGAATCGACCCGGGCGAAGCCGCGACGCTGCCCACAGTCGCGAGATAGTTCGCAACGGGCCAATCCACCTGCGAGACGTTCGTCACCGTGCCGCTATTCCACGCAAACCGCACCGGGATCGTGCTGCCCGTGGGAAGCCAAGGCTGCACATAGTCGTCGCTGTCCATCTCTGCAAGCAGCGCGGCCCGCGATGCGGTGTAGCTGATGCGAGCCCGCGTAATGCTCGCGAGCCCGAGCACGTTGTCGCTCAGCGTGTCCCAGGTGATGGGCACGACGATCTCGCCGCCGTTGCTGAAGCGAGACTCGATGATCGACTCGGCCATCTCAAAGGCCGAGAGCGGATCGCCCACGGGCGACTCGAGCGAGATGTCGAAGATGATGTCCAGACCTGCCGAGCGAGTCGAAAAACCTTGCGATGATGGTCCGGAGCGGTTGACACGCACGATGCGTCCCTCGCGCCGCGCCGCCTCAATCTGCGACGCGTGCAGCAGGGCCTGCGTTCGAAGCTCATCCTCGCTGAGGGCAACCGGGCTTGTGCAGATGGTGTGCCATCGCTCCAGCACCGAGGCTTGCTCGATGGTGCCCAGCGCACGCACGCTCGCGGGCTGGCTTGCGAGCTCAAACTCTACCGCGGCGCGTGGCGCTTGGGCCTGCGCGAGGCTGGTCGCGGCTCCGCACACGCTGGTCAGCACGAACATCGCAAACCGCGGCCTGATCTTCTGCATGAGCCCTTGCATCGGCTGTTGTTGCGCTGCGGGGCCACTTTGCCGGGCGGGGCAAGCAGCGCCCGCTGGAAACAGAAAACCCGGCTGTTTCCAGCCGGGCTTTCTCGTTGTTCCTCACTTGCTCCACCCGATGCGGACCGCGGGGCGGCCTGCTCGGGGTCAGTGTTCCTGTCTTTACCTTACCTTGTTGCCTTACTCAGCGGCTTCCGCAGCCTCCAGCCGCCGACGGCGGATGCGGGCAGCGATGCCCACGACGCCGAGCCCGCCGATGCCAGCCCACGCCGCAGGGGGCAGCGGGACGATCGCGAGGTGGGCACTGCTGCCCAGGCGATCCAGGCCATCGTGGTAGGGGTTGTCGGGGTTGAACTCGATGGCCATCCAGTCGCAAGCCGGGTTGCTCTGCACCGTGAAGGTGTAGACGGTACGGATGCGATAGACGCCCGAGACCGTGACATGCTGCGGGTTGGTCGTGCCCAGATCGACATCGCGCGAGCCGTGCGCCCAGCCGTTGGCGTTGCTGCTGACGGGCGTCGCAAAGCTCAGGCGAGGGATCTCGACGCCCTCGTGGAAGGCCTGGGCCTGAGCGCTCCAGCGCTGACCCTCACGGATCATGTTGCTGGTCGCGTTGAAGGTCTGCTTCGCCTCGGCCTGATTGCCGATGAGCAAGTTGCTGACCGTGAAATCCTGGTCGATCGCGATCGTGAAGGTGCGAGCCGTGTTCGTGCCGTTCGTGCCGATGCGCAGGTCGAGGAAGCGAACGCTGAGCTGCTGCTCGCCACCGACAAGGCGGTTGGCGACTTCCAGCGTGCCCACGGCAAAGTCCTGACCGTCGTCGAGGTTCAGCGACTGCGTACGAGTTTGGCCGATGCCGAGCGGGCCGACGCTGCCCGTGGCGCTTTGCGTCACCGCACCGCTCACGGTGATCGTCGCGGCGTGAGCCATCGACCCCACCGAAACCAGTGCTGCGAGCGAGATAAGCGTACCGATACCGTTCTTTGTGGACAACATCACACGGACCTCCCACGGGCGCAGGAAATGCCGCCCGGCCTCGGAAGCAGTATACAAGAGCTTTGGGTGAATAGCAAGCGTCGCAAGGTTGCTCGATGAGGAATTTGCCTCATCTTGCGCCATTCTTCTTGGAATGTCCTCACAACTGATAAACTAGGAAACGCAATCGACGTCCCAGGAGATCAGATTGCGGCCTCGAGATCGCAAATCGTTGGTAAGACAACGTTTGCGGAGCTTACAGAAGCGGGTTTTTCGCCCCGTGCACGTAGTCTCCCAATGGGCTCATGTTCTTCATTGGGTTGAGCAAAACGTCGCTATACAGCTCTGTCTCGACGTCGGGAATCGGGCTGCTTTCGGCAAAGTCCATCGCTTTGCGCACCTGCTCGCGCACGTCGGTCTGGACTTCCAAGAAGCGCTCCTCGCTGAGGAGGAACTTGCCGTCGGGGCCCTTGCGCTCGCTCATGAGCTGGTGTGCGAGGCGGTCGATGGAGTCCTTGCTCTTGAACTGCTCGACTTCTTCCTTGGTCCGATACTTCTGAGGGTCGCTCATCGAGTGGCCCAGGTAGCGGTACGTCTTGATGTCCACGAAGGCGGGCTTCTGATTCTCGCGGCACCAGTCGACGATGGGCTTGAAGCTGTCGTACAGGTCGACGACGTCCAGACCATCGATGATCGCACCGAGGATGCCGTAGGCCTCAGCCTTTTTGGTCAGGTCGTGGCTCATGGTCGTGCCGCGCCAAATCGCGGTGCCCATGCTGTAGCCGTTGTTCTCGACGATGTAGATGACCGGAATGTCCCACAGGCCTGCAAGGTTCATGGCTTCGTGCAGGGCACCCTGGTTCAGCGCACCGTCACCCAAGTAGGCGAGGGACACCTTCTTCTTCGCGGCTTGACCGTCCTTCACGCCCGGGTTGGGCAGGCTCTTTCCCAGCACTTCCCACTCGTAGCGGGCGGCGAACGCAAGGCCAGTGCCCAGCGGAGTTTGTGCGCTGACGATGCCGTGGCCACCAAACAGCCAGTTTGGCTTGTCGAACATGTGCATGCTGCCGCCCTTGCCCTTGGCGCAGCCTGTGCTCTTGCCAAACATCTCTGCCATGCACGCGCCGGGGTCCATGCCGCGGGCGAGGGCGTGCCCGTGGTCGCGGTAGGCGGTGACGATGGGGTCATCGTGCTGCAGGCTCTGGATGGTGCCAACCGCGAGGGCTTCCTGACCGGTGTACAGGTGGCAGAAGCCGCCGATTTTGGCCTGCTGATAGGCCTGGCCGCAGCGGTTTTCGAACTCGCGAATGAGCAGCATGTCGCGGAGCCACTGGATGAGCGTCTCGCTCGAGACGAGCTCGCTGGGGCGGGGGCCCTTGCCGCGCTTCCAGGCGGGGTTGGTGGGCAGATTCTCTGGGTGACCGAGGCCTGTGTACTTGGGGGCATCGAGAACGCTGAGGCGCTTGGGTTCGGTCTGCGAGGTGGTGCTCATTTCGACAATTTCCGATGGGGCAGGGTCTTTGGTTGCATGGCGCACACGGGCACCACGACGGCAAGCCCGGTGAAACCACCGGACGTCCGCCAAACAAAGCGAGTCCTGAACTGCTGAGTTTACGCGTCTTGCGGAGAAAGAGCAACTCGGACGCGCACAACGCGGCACGCGCCCGAGGCTGCCCCTCTGTGGTTAGCAAGGTCCGCCCGCGAGGACGCGCAGGTAGGCGACGAGGTCTTCGTCGGATGGGAAGATGTCGTCGTTGTTGAAGTCGATGCCGCCGCAAAGGTCGCCCGTGCTGCACGGGCCGCCTGCGAGCACGCTGAGGAAGTCGATGAGGTCGAGATCGTCGGGGAAGAGACCGTCGCGATTGAAGTCGATGCTGTTGCAGTTGGGCAGCACGCTCAGCGTGACGGCGACCGAGGTCGCGCTGCCGCAGGCGTTGGTGACGGTGACGTCGTAGGTGCCAGCGTCGGAAGGCTGGACGGACGTGAACCGCAGCGTGTCGCTGCGCGCGCCCGACAAGTCTGGACGCCAGGCGAGCACAGCGCCGTTGCGACGCCAGGTGTATTGCTTCATGCCGCCGCCGCTGGCGACGATGGAGAGGGAGGTGGGCGTGCCCTGTCGGGCCTCACGCGAGATGGGCTGCACGGCGATGGCGGCGGGGCCTTGGGAGAGCATCCAGGTTTCGCTGATGGCGTTGTCGCCCGTGCCGAATGTCACGCCTCCGTGCAGCACGACGCGTTGTGCCGTTGCGTCCCAAGTCATCGCACCACGCTTTCGGCCGCCCGGGCCTGCGATGGGGAGAAGCTCCCACGCGTTGCTTCCGGTGGGCAGCACCTTGGTAATCTCGGCGATGCTGAGGTTGGTCATGGGCGGCACCACGTCGGTGAAGCCGCTGAACGTGACGATGCCGCCCAGCGCCGGGGAGAATGCAAGCGGCCCGCCCCACGTGCCGGGCTGGAGTGTGCCAGGGATCGGCACCCAGGAGCCCGCGTTGAGTGCGAACGAGCCACCAGCCTGACCGCCACCAACGACGACACGGCCGCTCGCATCGATCGCGCCAGAGACAATCTGCAGGCCGAACGGAATCGGGTTTGGTTCGTCGCCCACTTGCGTCCAAGCGTTTCCTGTCCATGTCAGTGGAGCGATGGTGGACGTGAAGCCGCGAATCGCGCCCAACGCAGCGTCAAACACGAGCGGACGCGAGGTGCCATTGGATTGGGGCGATGTGGTGACATTCGTCCAGGTCTGTGATTGCGGCGTCCAGACTTGCGTGCCCGCTCCAAAGGCACCAACGAGTTGCTCACGCGTCGGGTCCCACGCGAGCCCAGCCCGGGTAGACGAGTTGCTCTGCGGACTGTTCGCGACGTGCGATCGCCAGGTTTCGCCTCGCAGCGTCCAGCTCGAGCTTGCTGGCGTGTTGCCAGTGAGTCCGCCCCCTGCGAGCACCACACCCTGGAGCGGCGGCACGTGGGCCAAGGCTCCATTCTCGCGATCTCCAGGGCTTGGCAGCAGCTCGGTGGGCATCCAGCGGTTGCCGGTTTGCATAGTCTGGAGAATGAAGACGTTTTGGCTGTTTGCGCCGGTGATCGTGGGCAGGCCCACGATGAGCGGCTCGCCTGAGCGCGGGTCTTGCCCGAGTGAGATGCCGGTTATCCGCGGTGACGCGACTGGCGTGGGCGACCATGTGAGGCCATTGAAGTCTCGGGTGACCAGCGTGTTGCCCCGTGCGACGGCGATCATGCGGGAGCGCGCGGTCGAGTAGGCGAGGCTGATATTGCCGAAGCCGATGATCGGTGCGTCGACTGTGACTTGGTTCCAGCCTGTGCCATCCCAGGTCCAGGTTCCAGCGGTGGGGCCGCTGACGGAACCCGCGACGACCATCCACCGCGCGGAGGGGTCAAACGCCATGCTGGCGGCGGAGGTCAGGCCCGTGGGCCATGCGCCTTGCGGCGTGATTTCTGTCCAAGTGGTGCCATCAAACTCCCACAGGTCGGTCAGGCGCGTGTTGTTTGCGCTGATGCCACCGAAGAGCACGGCTTTGCCGCGCTGGGGGTCGAAGGCGAAGGCGTGCTCGGAGCGGGCTTGGGGCCAAGCGCCGGTTGCAGGAATACGGGTCCAGCGGGTGCCATCCCAGCTCCAGAGAGCGTTGGTGCGAGCGACTTCGTCTTGCGAGGCAAGGTCATCGAGACGGGCAAGGCCGCCAAAGTGCAGGGCGACGCCGCGCACGCTGTCGAAGCACATCGCGCCGAAGGCTGCGCTGGGGCCTTCGCTCGCGAGGCCCGTCCAGCGTTCGCCATCGAAGATCCAGGTCTCGCGCAGCGGGCGAGTGACGGAGGGAAGGCCCAGCGTATCGAGGCGGCCGCCCGTCATGATCGTGACGTTTCGCACGCTGTCGTAGGTGAGTGCTGCTTGCGTGCGCGGGAAGGGTTCGCCAATGGCGTGCCAGCCGAGGCAATCGGCGGGCTGGGCGAGGGTGGTGGGGGTGCTAGCAAACAGGGCGGCGGCGAGCACGAGGGCGTGGGGGCGAAGCGACATCACAACGACTCCGACAGTGTGGTGTCGCGGCGTGCGACACGGCTTGAGGGTTTACGGGTCGCTTCGCAAGAGGTTGCAGCATCGGTGCCTGTGCGTGAGAGAAACAGCGATGAGCGTGAGCACAAAGCGGATGGTGCGGTCGTCGTTCGCGATGGCGCTGTGAATCAGAAGACGGCGGGCTGACAATCGGCGTCGCACTCTCGCTGCGAGTTGACGATCGAGATGCAGATGGTCGCGTGATGTATCAGGCTTGCGTGCGTGTGCTCTTGGTGGGTGTGGGCAGAGGTTTCTGCCGGCAACACACTTCCTTTCAAGGAACGACCAGACCTTGACGGCTCGTGCCTCTGAATCTCGCGCATGCGTGCATGACCTCCCCTCCTCATCCTTGTGGGCACGCATGCACAGCGAGCCGGGCTAACGCCCGGCTCGCTGCTTGATTGGATAGGTTCAGGGCCCGCGATTAGATCTTGAACTGCCTCACGAGGCCATGGAGCTTCTCGCTCTGCTGGCTGAGGGTGCCCGCGGCCTGGGCCATCTGGCTCACGCCCTGGCTGGTTTCGCGGGTGACGGCGCTGATCTCGCTCACGCTCTGCGAGATCTGCGAGCTTGCCGCGCTCTGCTGCTGGCTTGCGGCGGCGATCGTGCCCACCATTCCAGCAAGGCCCACGCTGCTCTGGTTGATGCGGCCCAGGGCTTGGCCCGCATTGCCCGCGAGCTGCACGCCCTTGCTCACGCGCTCCTTGCCGCCCTCGATGACGCGGACGGCTTCGCTGGTCTGCGACTGGATCTCGCGGATGCTGCCCGCGACTTCCTCGGTTGCCTTCTGGGTGCGCTCGGCGAGCTTGCGCACCTCGTCGGCGACGACGGCGAAGCCTCGGCCGTGCTCGCCCGCACGCGCTGCCTCGATGGCGGCGTTCAGCGCGAGGAGGTTGGTCTGGTCGGCGATGTCGTTGATGGTTTTGATGATCTCGCCGATCTGCTGGCTCTTTGCGCCAAGCTCCATCACGGCCTTGGCGCTGCGACCAACGTCGTCGGCGATGGCCTTGATCTCGCAGACCGTCTGCTGCACCACGTCGCTGCCCGCGACGGCATCCTGCTGGCTGCCTTTGGCAGCGTCGCTGGCGTGGGTGCTCTTGCTGGCGACCTCTTGCACGCTGGCGGCGAGCTCTTCGACCGCGGCGCTGGCCTGCTGGGTTTGCTGTTCTTGACGGGTTGCGCCGCGGCTCATCTGCTCGGCGCTGGCGGCGATCTCGGTGGCGGCGGCGTTGACTTCACGCGTCACGCCCGCGACGTCCTTGATCGTGCCGTGCAGGCTGCTGACGAAGTTGTCGACGCTGAGCGAGAGGCGACCGATTTCATCACCCCGGTTGATGTTGATGCGCTTGGTGAGGTCGCCATCGCCGCTGCCCAGGTCGTTCACGAGCGCGAGGAGCATTGCCATGGGCTTGCTGAACATGGTGCGGAGGGCGAAGATGAACGCGCCGATGCCGCAGGCGAGGAGGGGAATCGTCCAGAGCAGGCCGTGCCCGATGAAGCCCGCGACCTCATCGTCGACGACCTTGAGGGGCATCATGACTTCGTAGGCGCCGTGCATGTCGCCCTCTTTCCAGCCTTCCATCGTGAAGCCCAGGGGGTCCTTGCCATCGAAGGAGCCTCTCTCGTCCTTGGTGTCGTAGATGGCGGGGTCGCCGTGGCACATGAGGCACGAGGCATCGAGGCGGATGGCCCGCATGTAATGCAGGGTGTTGGTGCTCTCGTTGATCTTGCCGAGGGTGTCGCTGCCGCCCTTCTTCACCTGGTCGGTCAGCTCGCGGAGCATGGCCTCGCGGAAGCTACCTTGCTCGGGCGCGTTCTTCTTGTTGCGGGCGTCGAAGGAGGGGACTTTGAACTCGAGGCCTTCGCGCTCTGCTGCTTTGCCCGCGCTCGTCCAGCCCACCACGACGGGGATGCTGTTGTAGAACTTCGTCTCGCTGTAGTGCTTGCCCTTGCCCACGTCGGCGAGGGCGTCGTCGAGCAGGCCCTTCATATTCACGTTGCCGTCGCGGATGGCGCGGCTCTGGGTGTTTTTGGCTTCGTCGGCGACCGCGGTGAAGGCGGCGGCCTTCTGCATGAGCGACTGCTCTGCACTCTCGCGGTGCTTGCTGACGAAGACGTACTCGTTCACGCCCACGATGACCGTGATGAGGGCGCAGACGGCGCAGAGGAGCTTTGTCGTGATGCTCAGGCCTTTGCGCGGTGTTGCGGGAGCGGCAGCGGCGCTGTGGGGTGACTCCGTGACGGGCCCGAGTGCAGGCTGTGACGACTGTGCGGCGACTTTGCGATAAACGGGCGTTTTCATCGTGTGATCTCCCTTGTCGCAACAGAGGCGACGTGGGCGGAAAATCGACAGCGAGGACTCCGGAATTGAGTCGAAATCGCGAAAAACGCATCTGGAAAGCGAGAATCACATCCGTGTCGGCGGCTCACCCCCGAGGAACGGGGACGTGTGCCCGCGACGCGTTGAGCGAAGATGCAAAGCCGCCCGCAGACCTGGTGGCATGCGGGCGGCTGGCTCTCTCTGCTCAGTTGGTGTCGCGGTGCGCGATCAGTAGCTCAGGGCGATGCCCAGCGTGGCGACGTAGTCGATCTCGTCGTCTTCGTTGAAGGTCTTGGTGGTGTCGCCCAGCAGCAGCAGGTTGAGGCCTGCGCTGAGGGACCAGTCGCCAAAGTCGGGGTTCACGGGCAGCGGGATGGTGGCCTTTGCGCCCACGCTTGCGAAGCCGAAGAACTCGTCGTCGCCTGCGGCATCTTGGAAGTAGTCGCTGATGGAGACGCCCACTGTGACGGGGAACGAGAGGCCCACCTCGGTCTCGCTGATGCTGACGCTCGTGGCGGGGGCGATGCCGAGCTGGGCATACCAGCCTTCTTCGCGACCATCTGCGGCGTTGTTCAGCTCGCGGCTGATGACGAAGCTGGGGTTGAGCGTCCAGCTCTCACCCAGCCAGTCGCTGTCGGCATAGGCGACGGACAGGTCGACCTGGTCGATCGTCGCCCAGGCGTTGCTGGGGCTGATGAAGCTGTTATAGAGGAAGCCGAAGGTCCAGCTGCCGTTGCTCAGCGTTGCACCGCCAATGATGTCGCTCTCATACCACTTGTCGCTGAACTCGTCGTTGGGCGTGCCTGTGCCGCTGTCGTGGAAGCTGTTCCAGGTGCCGAGCGACAAGCCAAAGTTCCAGGTGTCGCTGCGATAGATATCTGCGGTGAGCGTTGCGTAGGGCTGCACCAAGAAGTTCTCGTCTTCCTGGCGAATGCCGCGGAAGAAGTAGGCGTTGGTGATGTCGATGCCTGCGCTGAGGTGCAGGCGGCCTTGGTTGGGACCACTCGCCTCGGCTTGCGGAATGGCTTCGGCGACGCCTTGATCCGTGACGTTGGGACCAAGGAGCTCGGCTTCTGAGGCTGTTGCGTAACGCGGCGTGTCGTCGGCCCGAGCGGGCAGCGCGGCGGTCGCAAGCGCGACGAGCAACATCGATGGCAAACGGGTAGACAAGACAGACACTCCTCACGCATCGCGTTTGCGGGGTGGCAACGAGCCAAGCCCGATCGCGGCACGAAATCGATCGGCGCGTGCGGACGTGCGGTGTACAAATATGGGGCGAGAACACAAGGCCGCGTTACTTTTCTCAGTGCTTTGGGCAAGAAATGCGCGGAGTTGTGGGGTATATGCGAGCTTGCACTACCATCGGACACCTCCTTCGCGCCCATGGCAAACCTTGGACACCATTATGAGCAGGCCTTCGAGCAGTATCTGCGGGCGCGGCGCGTGCCGTTTGTCAGCGTGGAGGCGGCGCGGCGGATTCTGACTGGGGGCGAGGCACCAGGCGCGTTTCGGGCGGAGGGCACGGGCCTCAAGGGCTTTGATTGCGTGGTGTATGGCGAGCATGAGAATCTGCTCATCGAGGTGAAGGGTCGGCGCATCTTGCCGCGAAAAGGGCGCGGGCGTGAGAGCGCGGCGGAGGCTGCGAGCGGGAGCGAGGGCGGCACGCCCGTGTCGATGGGTGCGCCGCCTCCTGCGGGACGGATGGAGTGCTGGACGACGCTCGCTGATTTGACGAGTCTGCAGCAGTGGGAGCAGCGCTTCGGGCCTGGGTTTGTGGCGGCGATCGTGTTTGTGTATTGGTGCGAGGGGGAGCCGCCCAGTGCGTTGTATCAGGAGGTGTTTGAGTTTCGCAAGCGCTGGTATGCGCTGCGTGCGGTGCGGGTGCAGCAGTATGTGTCGTGCATGCGGGTGCGGAGCCCCAAGTGGGGCACGGTGGACCTTGCGCCCAGCGACTTTGCACGCATCTCGCAGCCCTTTGCGCCGGGGTCGCACTTTCCTTTGCGGCGCGGGGCGAGCGTGGATGTGGGGGCGGGGCTGCTGGGGCGGGCGAGTGAAGCAAACCTGCCTCGCGAGAGCCGATAAGCGAGTTGCGAGCGAGCGCGTTGCGAGTGTGTGGTGAAGTTGCGTGTTGCGGAAGGGCAGCGCGTGGGGCAGCCGCGCTGCGTTGCGGCAGCGCAGGCGGTGTAGACCGCTGGTGGCGGTGTGCATGATGGTGTGCGCGAGGCGTGTGGGCACCGTTGGCACAGGCCTTGCCCCATGAGCCTGCATGAACCCTTGCAGACAGGATGGGCGAACGAGCGGGGATGCCGCGCGTGGCGCGCGCGTGGGGCGAGCGACTGCGATTCGCCTGCTTGCACTCGCTGGTGTGCTGGGCGGGCTTGCGCTCGGGGCGTGCAGCACGAAGGTGCCCATGCGCTCGCAAGGCACGAGCGTGCGTGCGCCGGGTGAGCCCACGCACGCGACGACCGCGCTCGCGAGCATGGTGGCACCGGCATGGGCAAACGGGCGCAACGATGCGGGGCTCAACGTGCGAAACGCGGAGAGTGTGTTTGATCAGACGGCCTTCGCGCGGGCTCAGCGGCCCGATGCGATGCGACCGCGGCGCGTGTTCTTGAGCACGCAGGACAACACGCTGACGTTTTTTCGCTTGGAGGGTGTGCAGTTTCGCGAGCGGTCGTCGCGGGTGTGGGTGCCGTAGGGGGTGAGGGGGGAAGGGCTCAAAGGGTCAAAGGGTCAAAGCTGAAAAGCTCAAAGCTCAAAGCTCAAAGCGCGGCAGAGAACGCTTGGTGATGAAGGGGTGATCTGGGCAGCGGTCTTCGGCATTCGATTCCGACAACCACTTACAACACTCGCGTGCTCCGCGGATAGCTGCCCAGCACCACGATCTCTTGGCAGTGCTGGCGGGCACGCTCGATGGCGAGCTGCATCGCGGGCTCGCTGGCGTGGCCTGCTGCATCGATGAAGAACGTGTAGGCCCAGGCGGCTTTGCCTGCCGGGCGCTTGTCGATGTGCGTGAGGTTGATGCCACTGCGTTCAAAGTCTCCCAGCACGCGGGCGAGGGCGCCGGGCGTGTCGTCGGTCTTGAAGAGCAGGCTGGTCTTGTCGTTGCCGCTGCGCTGCGCGGCGGCTCTGCCCAGCACGGCAAAGCGTGTAATGTTGTGGGCTGCGTCTTGCATGCCATCGACGAGCACGGGCACGCCGTGCAGGCTGGCGGCGAGCGCGCTGCCGATGGCGGCATCGAAGCACGGCGCGGGCTGAGCGCGCTGGGCGAGCTGGGAAAGTTGGGCAACGTGCTGCATTGCGGCGCTCGTGCTGGCGGCGGGCACGAGCTGCGCGCGTGGAAGCTTCTCGCTCAGCCACGCGCGGCACTGCGCGAAGACCTCGGGCTTGCTGTGCACGCGCTCGATGCGGGCAAGCTCGCAGTGGGCGGCAAGGGCATGTCGCACGTGCAGCTGCACCTCGGCCTGCACAAACGCGCTGCCCGCGTAGGTCACGAACCCATCGAGGGTCTCGGCGACGCCGCCGTGCAGCGTGTTCTCGACGGGCACCAGCCCTGCCTCGCACTCGCTCCGTGCTATCGCGCCGAACACGCCCGCGATGGTCTCGGTGCTTTGCAAGTCGGCATTGGCGCCAAAGTGCCTGCTTGACGCGAGGTGGCTGAAGCTGCCCGCAGGGCCTAGGTAGGCAACGCTCAGGCCCTTTTCGAGCGCGAAGGAACTGCTCATGATCTCGCGATAGATCGCCTCGATGGCTTTGGGAGGCAGTGGCCCCTCGCTCATCGCCTGCACCTTTGCGAGCACCTGCGCCTCGCGGTGGGGGGCATAGATCGCAACGCCGCTGGCACGCTTGATGTCGCCGATCGCTGCGGCGAGCGCCGCCCGCTCGTTCAGGAGCGAGACGAGCAGGCGATCGACATCATCGATGCGGCTGCGCAGGGCATCGAGCGATTGCGGCGCTGGGGGCTGACGCGGGTCTGGGCTTACGGGTGGGCTCACGGGGATTTGTGATCCTTGTTCGCGTCGTGTGCGGGCGGAGCGGCGGGCGATGCTGCTTCGAGGCTTGGCGCGGGCTCACGCTGCACCACATCGGTGCTGCGCGCGATGAGGCTCACGCCCTCGGGCAGTGTGTCGGCGATCTGGCGGACGACGTCTCCGCCCACCTTGCGGGCCAGCGTGCCGCGCTGGCTCTTGCCGATGATGAGCGTGTCGCGCGCGAAG